>QQNC01000020.1 GCA_003402695.1 Verrucomicrobiota bacterium
AGGTAGTTGGTGTGGCTGCCGGCGGTGAAGGCATTGTTGTAGCCGCCGTTGGTCTTGAGGTAATTGCCGTACTCGGTGACGCCGGGATATTTCGCGGTGCCGAGGAAGAGCATGTGCTCGAGGAAATGGGCGAGGCCCTGGCGGTGGGCCGGGTCGCTGTACGAGCCGGCGCCGACGTCGAGGGACGCGGAGGCCTTGTTAAGCTTGGGGTCGGAGAGCAGGAGCACCTTGAGGCCGTTGGGGAGGACGAAGCGGCGGTACTCGGAGTTGTCGTTGGGTGCCTGCGGGCGGGGCAGGATCCCGGCCGGGACCTCGGCGCGGAGCGCGGGGAGCAGCAGTAGAACACTGAGGGGGAGGAATCTAAGTTTCATGCGTGGGTAAGGAAGCGGTGAACGTGACGAAAGCCGGGTGTTTAGCCAAGCGGGATGCGACGAATACCGCCGGAAAGGGGACGTCCGGTCGGGGGGCGGGATGAGCGGACAGGCCGCCCGGCCCCTACGTTCCAGAAATCAGGCGGACCTTCTGCTGCAGATGGGTCACGCGCTGCTTCGACTCGCTGTTGCGGACGGCCATGGCGTAGGCGGCGGGCTCGCCGACGATGATGACTTTTTTCCGGCCGCGGGTGATGGCGGTGTAGAGCAGGTTGCGCTGCAGCATCATGAAGTGGCCCTTGAGCAGCGGGATGACGACGACGGGGTATTCGCTGCCCTGCGACTTGTGGATGCTGATGGCGTAGGCGAGGGCGAGGTCGCCGAACTCGCCGCGGTCGAACGGGTGGCGCTCGCCGTCAAACTTCGCTTCGAGCGTGCCGGCGGCGGCGTCGATGGCGGTGACGGTGCCGATGTCGCCGTTGAAGAGGTTCTTGTCGTAGTTGTTGCGGAGCTGGATGACCTTGTCGCCCGGCCGGTATTCGGCCGTGAGGCCGCGCAGCCCGCGCGCGTGGGGGTTGAGCGCGGCCTGGAGCGAGGCGTTCAGGTTGGCGACGCCGGCCACGCCCTTGTGCATCGGCGCGAGCACCTGCACGTCGTTGACCGGATCAAACCATTTCCAGAGGTGAGGGATGCCCTCGGTGCAGAGCGCGGTGACCTTGCGCAGGCAGTCCTCGGCGTCGGTCGCGACGACGAACGTGAGGTCGCTCCAAGCCTGGATGTCAGCGAGTTCGTTCACGCTCGGCGGGAGGGACGGGTCGCCCGAGTTGATGGCATGCGCGGCGGTGACGATGCCGCTCTGGTCCTTCTGGCGGTAGATGACGGACAAACGCGTCACCGGGAGCGTGACGCGCGGCGAAAGGCGAGGGGCGTGGGGTGAGGGGTGGCGATCGGCGCCTGCGGATTGGCTCAGTTGGGCGGCGGACTGGGGCCTATCGCCCATTGCCCATGATCCATCGCCCATCGCCGCCGAGGCGGCGATGAGGTCCTTCAACACATTGCCGGCGCCCACGCTGGGGAGCTGGTCGGTGTCGCCGACGAGCAGCAGGTGGGCCTTGGCGGGGACGGCCTGCAACAGGGCGGAGGCGAGCCGCGCATCAAGCATGGAAGCCTCGTCCACGATGAGAAAATCCGTGGCGAGCGGATGCGACTCGTTGCTCGTGAAGCCGCCGCCGGCCGGGTCGTACTTGAGCAGCCGGTGGATGGTGGACGCGAAGCCGCCGGTGGTTTCCGCGAGACGTTGGGCGGCGCGGCCGGTGGGCGCGGCGAGGTGCACGCGGACCTTCTTGGCCTTCAGGATATCCACGAGCGCGCGGAGGATCGTGGTTTTGCCGGTGCCCGGGCCGCCGGTGAGAATCGTGAACTTGTGCGTGAGCGCGAGCCGCACGGCGGTGCGCTGCAGCTCGTGAAACGCGAAGCCGGCCTTGGCCTCGGCCCATTGCACGGCGGCCTCGGCCTTGATCGGCGGCAGGCTGCTGCCCACGCGATTGAGCCGCGCGACAACGTCGGCGATCTTCTGCTCGGCGCGGTCGTTGTGCGGCAGCTGGAGCAGGGCGGTGCCCGGGAGCGGGTTGGCCACCCCGGCGGGCCAGTGGCGGATGATGGCCTTGGTCTCGATCAGCGCGGCGATGCGGGCCTCGACGAGCTTGGAGTCGGTTTCGAGCTGGTTGGACGAATACTCGACGAGCCCGGCCTCCGGGTAGGCGGTGTGGCCCTCCTCTTGCAGCGTCTCGAGGGCGAAGATGAGCCCGGCGTCGAGGCGCGGCGGGGCGTCGTTGGCAAAGCCGAGGTTGATGGCGATGCGGTCGGCGGTCTTGAAGCCGATGCCGTCGATCTCGCGGGCGACGCGGTAGGGCTCGTTCATCAGCACTTGCTTGGCCTGCGGGCCGAAGTGGTGGACGAGCTTCACGCACTGCGACGGGGTGACGCCGTAGGTCTGAAGGAAAATGTAGAGTTCGCGCTCGGTGCGCTTCTCGTCCCACGCCGACTTGATGGACGTCGCGCGCTTTTTGCCGATGCCCTCCACGTCGCGCAGCCGGCCCGACTCCTCGCTCAGCACGCGGAACGTGTCGGTGCCGAACGCGTCCACGATCTTGTTGGCGTACACCTTGCCGATGCCGGGCACGAGGCCGCTGCCGAGGTATTTGCGGATGCCATAGACGGAGGCGGGCAGTTCGGACTTGAAGCCGGTGACCTTGAACTGCGCGCCGTGCTGCACGTGGCGGGTCCATTCGCCGGCGAGGTGGAGGGTCTCGCCGCATTCCACGCCGGGCAGGGCGCCGACGATGGTGACCTTGGCCTCGGCGTCCTTCGGGTTGACCGCCTCCGGGCGGAATTCCGCGATGGTGTAATGATTCTCCTCGTTGAAAAAAATGATGCGCTCGAGGACGCCGGTGAGCGATGCGGACGGAGGGGAAGCCACGGGTTAAACGGATATGCGGCGGACCCCGGAAGGAAAGCGCGGAACGCAGGCGAAAAAAAGCCCGCCGGGGTGGCCGGCGGGCGGGATGACGGAAAAAATCCGCGGCCGGGATTTACTTGGCGGTCGGGGCGGGGGCAGGGAACGAGACCTCGGCGGTCTTGGCGTCCTCGACCAGCTTCTGGACCTGCGGGATCAGCGTGCGCTGCATCTCCTGCACGAGCGGCATGACATGCTGCATGATTTGCGGCTGCTTCGCGAGCATCGACTGGCCCTCGGGGGACGAGAAGAAGGTCTTCATGGCGTGGAGCTCGGCCTCGGTATAAACATCGGCGTAGATCTGGTCCATCTTGGCGATCATTCCCTTGGCGGCGGCCATGGAGAGGTCGAAAATCTTGCCTTGAAGGGCGGTGGCCTTCGCGCGCTGCTCCGGGGTGGCACTGGCGGGGACCGCGGTGATCCGGATCGCGCTCTGCTTCATTTGCGCGGCCATGGCGTCGAACATCTTGTCGGCCTTCATGACGGCGATGACCTCGCGGGCGAGGGCGAGCCGCGCGGGATCGGCGGACGTGGTCTGGGCGAGGGCGCTGGTCGCAAGGGCGGCCAGCAGGGCGAGGAGGCGGGTGATTTTCATGGGAAGGAAGGGTGACGTGCCCGGAGCATCGCGGGGTGGGCGGCGGTGGAAATTCCTACGGCGCCGGGGGCTTGCCGTCCGGCGGGCGGGCGGCGGTCAGGTCCTTGATGAGGGTCTTCATTTCCCGGCCGGCCCGGATCCCGATGAAGAACACGAGGAAGCCGTACCACGCGATCGAGCTGAAGAGCAGGAGGGTCCAGGCGATGACGTAGGGGTCTTTCATTTAGGCCGGGACGGGTTGGAGGGTTTTGGCCGGCGCGCGGGAAACGAGCGAGCCGACAATCATGCCGAGAAAGGCGAGGGCGAAGGACGAGCCGCCGGCGACCTCGGCGGCGATCTGGTGCCCCGGCGTGGCCCGGGCGTTGACGATGAGGAACGTCAGCGGGCCGATGGCGCCGAGAATGAGGGCGGCGTAGGCGCCGGTGGAGTTCGCGCGCGGCCAGTAGAGCCCGGCGATGAGCAGGGTGAACACGCTCGCAAGGTAGATGTTGCCAGTGACGGCGAGGAAGTCCCACGCCGAGCCCGGCAGCTGGTACCAGAGGCCGAAAAACAACAGGAAGACCGCGATGCCCAGCAGGATCATCCGGGTGAGCAGCAGCTGGCCCTTGTTCGAGAGCGGGTTTTTCAGGCACGGCATGATGATGTCGTTATAGATCACCGTGGCCCAGGTGAGCATGTAGCCGCTGATGGTGGACATTTCGGCGGCGATCATGGACGCCACCAGAATGCCCATCAGGCCGA
The DNA here is from genome assembly GCA_003402695.1 of Verrucomicrobiota bacterium. GTDB lineage: Bacteria > Verrucomicrobiota > Verrucomicrobiia > Opitutales > Opitutaceae > Opi-474. The sequence goes on from QQNC01000020.1 coordinate 4,223, forward strand.
CCGGCAGCACCACGCCGAGGTAGCGGGGCATGGCGGTCATGGAATCGAGACCCGCGGGTAGGCCGCCATGCTGCGTGAAGTACACGAACGCCGCGGCGCCCCACAGGCCGGGGAGCAGGAACCGGCCGACGAAATAAAACGACACGCGGCGGTACATCTTGGTCGCGGTGGCGGAGTCCTTGGTCGCAAGCACGCGGCTGATCGTGGTCTGCCAGGTCGTCACCACCGCCAGTTGGAAGACCAGCATCCAGAGGATGTAGCCCCAGCCAAAGCTGGACGGATGCACGGGGTTGAACGGATGCGGGCTGGTGCCGCCACTGGCGGTCCAGGTGGATTGCATCGTGGTGATCAGGTTGGTCCAGCCGATGTGGGCGACGACCATGACCGAGGTGATGACGATGCCGACGCCGACCAGGATGAACTGCAGGTAGTCGGTCATCAGCACGGAGAGCATGCCCCCGACGACGGTGTAGAGCAGCACGAGCACGAGCAGCAGCGTCATGACCAGTTCCAGCGAACTGGCCGGCATGCCGGTCGCGTGGACGAGGAAATCGCCGCCGAGCCGGAGGAAGATGCCCATGTTGAGCAGGCCGCCGAGCGCGACGAACACGCCGGCCAGCCAGCGCACGCGGGTGCTGAAACGTTTCTCGAACAGCTCGGGAATGGTCATCACGCCGGCGTTGCGCAGCGGCTTGATGACAAAGCCGGTGTAGCCCACGAACAGAAAACCGACGGCCATGATCACGCCCATGGTCGCGCCGGCGAAACCCTTCGAGTAGCCGAGCTGCGCCGTGTACATGACGGTGACGAGACCCATCTCGGTCGCCGCCAGCGAGGCGATGCCGAGGTTCACATGCACCTCGCGGCCGGCGATGGTGAAGTCATCCACGCCGCGGACAAAGCGCCGCATCCACAGGCCGGCGGAGAGGCAGCCGATGACATAGCCCACAATGATAATCCAGTCGAGCGGGTGCAGCGTCATGAAAAAAGTTGAACGGCCGGGGTGGGGGCGGGGACGGCGACCGGGCTACGTTGGGGCAAGGCGCGTCGGAGTGAAGCGGATTTTTGGCCCGCGAATTACGCGTAGCAGCGCGAATTCCCAGCCAGGTGGATTGTTTTCGCGGACAGGCGCGTAATTCGCGGGCGGGGCCTGGATCAGAAAAAGCTCCACACAACCACCGGGGCGGCTAGGTTGGGCGCGCCGCATGAAAAAAACCGCCGCCCTTTCCCTTGCCGAGCGTTACGACCGTGACGGTTTTGTCATCGTGCCCGATTTGTTCAGCGTCGAGGAGTGCGACCGGCTGAAGGCGGAGGCGCGCCACGTGCTCGATACGCAGGCCAAGCCCGGCGCCTCGGTCTACGTGCATATCGCCGTCGTGAGCCCGGCCTTCCGGGCCCTGGCGGAGGATCCGCGGGTGGTGGACGTGCTGGCGGAGGTCATGCCGCAGGGCGTGATGTTCCTGAGCGACAAGATTGTCTACAAGTCCGCCAGCAAGACGTTCGCAACGCCGTGGCACATTGACTTCTTTTACTGGCGCAACACCCGGCCCAAGCTCTCGGTCTGGATCCCGCTCGACGACGCGACGGCCGAGAACGGCACGCTCACCGTGGTGCCCGGCAGCCACAAGCGGGACTGGAACATGGTGAAGATCGGCCTGCCGAGCGGGGATTTCCAGTACGAGATCAACGACGGCACGTGGCGGGACGGCGACATTGTCACCTGCAACATTAAGCGCGGCTCCGTGATCGTGTTTTCCGACCGGCTGGTCCACGGCTCGACGCGCAACACCGCGGGCAAGGACCGCTACGCCATCATCAGCACGTATCACCCGCCCGGCGCCGACGAGCCCTTCGATCTGGATTTTCCCGCGCGCAAGGTGCTGGTGCCCGCTGCCGGCTGAAGCGGACCCCGCCGCGGCCCCGGCCTCAGGCCAACTCCCGGGCGACCGCGAACAGGTCCGGCAACACGCGGTCGGCCTTGGCGGCGGTCAGCTGGTCCGCGTCGTGCGTGCCGGTGGTGACGCACCAGCAGGGGAAACCGGCGTTGTGGCCGGTCTCGACGTCGAAAGGCGAGTCGCCGATGAGCAGTGTCGTGGCGGCGTCCGCGCCCAGCGCGCGCAGCACATGGTCGGAAAACTCGCGCTGGGGTTTCAGCCAGGGGGTGTCATCCGCGCCAAACACGCCCGATAAAAAAGGGTCCAGCCCGAGATGCGTGCAGATGCGGTGGGCATAGCCGGCGTTCTTGTTGGTGTAGACCGCGAGTTTTATGCCTGACGCGTGCTGGGCGCGCACCAATGCCAGCGCCCCCGGAAGGAGGATTACATCCTCGAGCAGAATCCGGCTGGTGTAGTCGCCATGGGCCTTGACCGCCGCCGGGATGAGTTCGGGCGGCAGGAAATGAGCCATCGCCTTCCCGATGCCGCCGCCGACCGCCCGCCGCACCTCGGCCATCGTCGGGGCCGGCCGGCCGAACTGCGGCAGGGTGTGCTGGTAGGCGCGGTGGATGGTGGTGAACGCGTCCACGAGCGTGCCGTCGAGGTCGAACAGAAGGGTGGAGAAGGGACGCATGAAGCCATGGAGATTTGGTTTGGCGGCGGGCCATGTCACGGGTGAAGTGGGCCCATGCCTGTCAGTCCCGGACCCCTGAATGCGCGCGTGGCGCTGACCCTCGAGGGCGACACGCTGGCCGTGGCGTTGGCGGGCACGTGGCAGGTGACGGAGTCGCGGCCTTCGTGGGCCGGCCTGCTCGGGGCGCAGAACCCCGCCCGGGTCCGGCTGGTGGTGGCGGACGTCGAGAAGTGGGACACCTCGCTGCTGCTCTTCCTCTTTGAGGTGCAGCAGTGGTGCCGCGGGACGGGCGCGTTCTGCGAGACGGCCGCGCTGCCGGAGAAGATCCGCACGCTCCTCGGCCAGCTCTCGGCCTCGCATGCGACGAGCGTGCCGTTCGACCGGTCGGAGAACTTCATCACGACGGTCGGCCTGGCGACGCAGGACGTGGCGGCCAAGGGCCGGGCGATTTTCCAGTTCGTGGGCGAGTGCGTGCTCAGTGCGCAGCAGCTGGTGCGCAATCCGAGGAAGTTCCGCTGGCGGGACTGCCTGGACGAGATGCAGCAGTGCGGGGCGATGGCGCTCCCCATCGTGAGCCTGGTCAGCCTGCTGGTTGGCGTCACCCTGGCGTACATCGGCGCGGTGGTGCTGCGCCAGTATGGCGGCGACATCTACGTGGCGGATTTTATCGGACTCTCGATGGTGCGGGAAATGGGCGCGTTGATGACGGCCATGGTGCTGTCGGGCCGGACCGGCGCGGCCTTCGCGGCCACGCTGGGCAACATGAAGGCCAACGAGGAGATCGACGCCCTGGAGACGCTGGGCATCCCGGCGGTGCAGTTCCTCGTGCTGCCGCGCCTGATCGCGCTGGGCGTGATGATGCCGCTGCTGGCGCTCTACGCCAACGCGCTCGGCATCATCGGCGGGGTCATCGTGGCCTTTGGGCTGCTCGGCATCCCGCCGGCGGCCTTCTGGATCGAGATGCTCACGATCGTGGACCTGTCGGATATCCTGAGCGGCGTGATCAAGGCGACCGCGTTCGGGTTGATCGTGGGGCTCTCGGGCTGTCTGCGCGGCCTGCAGGCGGACCGCAGTGCCGCCGGCGTGGGCCGCGCGGCAACCTCGGCGGTGGTGACGGCGATCCTGCTCATCATTATTGCGGACGCGATCTTCGCGATCCTGTTCAACGCACTGGGAATCTAGGACCATGGCCGACCCGATCCTCCCGCCTCTCCCGCCCGCCGGCGGCCCCGCCATCGAGGTGGCCAACCTGGCCTGCGGCTATGACGGCAAGGTGGTGTTGAAAAACATCTCCTTCTCCGTCGCGCGCGGGGAGATATTTTTCATCATTGGTGGCTCGGGCTGTGGCAAGAGCACGCTGCTGCGCCACCTGGTGGGCCTGAACCAGCCGACCGCAGGCACGGTGAAATTCTTCGGCCAGTCCTTCACCGATGCGGATACGGTGACACGGCGCGGGCTGCTAAAGACCTTCGGGATGCTGTTCCAGAGCGGCGCGCTCTGGAGCTCGCTTACGCTGCGAAAAAACGTGTCCCTGCCGCTGGAGGAATACACCACGCTGGCCCCGCGCGAGATCGAGGAGATCGCGACGCTGAAGCTCGCGCAGGTCGGGCTCAGCGGCTTCGAGGACTACTATCCGGCGGAGATCAGCGGCGGCATGAAGAAGCGCGCCGGCCTGGCCCGCGCGCTGGCGCTGGACCCGGCGATCGTGTTCTTCGACGAGCCGTCGGCGGGGCTCGACCCGGTCACCTCGCGCAAGCTCGACGAGCTCATCCTGCAGATCCGCGAGACCTTCGGCACCACGATCGTCGTCGTGTCGCACGAGCTGGCGTCGATCTTCGACATAGCCGACCGCGTGATCATGCTCGACCGGGCGGAGCAGGGCATCATCGCGTCGGGCCCGCCGCGCGCGCTGGCGAAAACCAGCCGCGATCCCCGGGTGGTGGAGTTTCTCCGGCGCGGGGACTTGCTCCTGCAATAGACTTCCCCTCAAATTCTCCATCGCTACGCTTTTCCCCACGTGAAAACCAAAGTCAACCCGGCCATCGTCGGCATGTTTGTGATCGGGGCGTTTGCGCTGCTCATCATCGCGCTGCTCACGTTTGGCGGGGTGAACTTCTTCGCGAAGCCGCAGCGTTTCGTGGTGTACTTCGACGAGTCGGTCCACGGCCTCAACCTCGGTTCGTCGGTGCAGCTGCGCGGCGTGCCCGTCGGGCGCGTGGTGGACCTCAACGTCCACTACGAGAGCGACACCCACCGCTCGGTCGTCGCGGTGGTGTGTGAGTTCAGCAAGAACAAGGTCACCGACGCCCAGGGCACGCCGATCAACGTCGCGGACCGCGCCGAGCTGCAGACGCTGGTGGACAACGGCCTGCGGGCCCGTCTCGACGTCCAGGGCCTGGCGACCGGCCTGCTGTTCGTGGAGCTCGAGTTCCTCAACCCCAAGGACTACCCGGCGGGCAACCGCGTCACCGAACTGAAATACGTCGTGGTGCCCTACGTGCCCTCCGCCATCTCGGAATTTCAGACGAACCTCATGGAAATCCTGAACGACATCAAGAAAGTGGATTTCGCCGGCATCGGCCGCGAGGTGAAGCAGCTGCTCGGCGACGCGCACAAGCAACTCGACGGCCTGGATCTCAAGGCGCTGGTCGTGCAATGGCAAAAGGCGGGCGCTTCTGTTGAGGCGCTGGCCGGATCGCCGGAGACGAAGCAGACGATTGCCAATCTCAACGCCACGCTCGCCGACCTGCGCACCGTGCTGGCGAAGCTGGACAAGCAGGTGGACAGTAATGGCAATGAGCTGAAGGCGACGCTGGTTGAGACGAAGGCCACGCTGGCGTCGTTCAACGCCGCGGCGGAAGGCGCGCGGCGGTTCATCGCGGCGCAGAGCGGGCTGGGCTCGGATACGAGCCGCACGCTCGCGCAGCTCGCCGACGCCGCCGAGGCCGTGCAGCGGCTGGCCGAATTTCTCGAGCGCAACCCGCAGGCGCTGATCAGCGGCAAACACCCGGCCCACTGAGCGTGCGCCCGCGAACCACCCGAAAATCCCGATGAAAGCCCGTCCTCTTTCCCTGCTGCTCCCGGTCCTCTGGCTCCTCGCCGGCACGGGCTGCAACGTCATCCCGGCCTCGCAGCCGGATGCGACCCGCTACTACGTCCTGACGTCCGCCCCCGCCAAGCCCGCCGCGGCGGCGGCCGAGGGGCCGCACTGGCGCATCGCGCTGCGCTCGGTCGAAACTCCAAGCTTCCTCCGGGGCAAGGCCATGCAGGTGCGCAGTGCCGGCAATGAAATACACTTCGCCGACGAAGCCCGCTGGGCCGAGTCGCTGGAGGCCGGCCTGGGCCGGGTGCTGCGCGAGAGCCTGGAAGGGCGCGGCGACGTTGCCCACGTGGTGGAATCCGCGGCCGAAGATCCCGACTTTGATGTGCTGGTGCGCGTGCTCCGGTGCGAGGGCGACAGTGACGCGAAGGTGGCGCGCTTTTCCGCCGTGGTGGAGATTTACGCGCCCCGCCTCGGGGCGGACCTGCGGGCACGCGACACCTTTGTCATCGAGGTCGCCGGGTGGGATGGCAGCTACGGCCAGCTCGCGGCGAAGCTCAGCGAGGCGGTGGACGGCCTGGCGGCGCGCATCGTCACCCTGATCGGGTCCGCGGGATCGGCGGGGAAACGCTGACCAGCGAGGCCCCGGCGCTTACTTCAGCGCGGCGGCGATGCGGGTGAGGGCGGCCTCGACGTTGGCGCGGGAGTTGAACGCGCTGATGCGCACGTGGCCTTCGCCGCACTTGCCGAAGCCGGCGCCGGGCGTGCAGACAACCTGGGCCTGGTTTAGCAACAGGTCGAAAAACTCCCAGGAGTCGCGGCCGGTGTTGACCCAGATGTAGGGCGCATTGTCGCCGCCGACGCAGGGCAGGCGGAGCTTGGCCATGGCGTCGCGGATGAGCTTCGCGTTGCCGAGATAGAAATCGGTCATCGCCCGCGTCTGCTGCTGGCCCTCGGTGGTGAAGATGGCGGCGGCGGCCTTCTGGATGGGATAGGCGACCCCGTTGAACTTGGTGGTATGGCGGCGGGTCCAGAGGGCGTGCACGGAGTGCGGCTGGCCGGCGGCGTCGAAGGCCTGGAGCGACTTCGGCACCACGGTGTAGGCGCAGCGCGTGCCGGTGAAGCCGGCGGTTTTGGAGAAGCTGCGGAACTCGATCGCGACGTCGCGGGCGCCGGGGATCTCGTAGATGGAATGGGGGATGGCCGGGTCGCGGATGTAGGCCTCGTAGGCGGAGTCGAAGAGGATGATGGCCTGGTTCTGCTTCGCGTAGGCGACCCACGCCGCGAGCTGGGCCCGGGTGGCGACGGCGCCGGTGGGATTGTTCGGGAAGCAGAGGTAGATCAGGTCGGTGGCGGTGCCGGGAATCGCGGGCACGTAGCCGTTGGCCGGGGTACTGTCGAGGTAGGTGACCCCGGTGTAACGCCCGTCGGTGTTCGCGCCGGTGCGGCCCGCCATGACGTTGGTGTCAATGTAGACCGGGTAGACGGGGTCCGGGATCGCGAGCCGGATGTCGCCGCTGAAGATTTCCTGGATGTTGCCGCAGTCGCACTTCGAGCCGTCGGAAACGAAGATCTCGTCCGCCTCGATCGGGCAGCCGCGCGCGGTGTAGTCATGGGCCGTGATGGTCTCGCGGAGGAAGGCATAGCCTTGCTCGGGGCCGTAGCCCTTGAAGGTCTCGCGCTTCGCCATCTCGTCGGTGGCGGCATGCAGCGCGGTGATGCACACGGGCGGGAGCGGCTCGGTGACATCGCCGATGCCCAGCCGGATGATCGGCTTGGCCGGGTTGGCCGCGACGAAGGCGTTCACGCGCTTCGCGATGTCGGTGAAGAGGTAGGAGGCCTTGAGCTTGGTGTAGTTCTCGTTGATGCGGATCATGGTGGATAAAGGGGCGGGGACTGGGTCCTTCTTCGCCCGGCGGGCGGCGGAGGACGAAGTTTGGGCGGGGATGGCGGGATGGGTAAAGGGAGCGTGAAGTGGCTGGTGTTCCGGCGAAAAACTTGAACAAAGGCCGCGAAGCGCGTTTGTTCAAGCCCGACGTTTCGCTTCCGGAGCGTCAGCCCATGCAAAAAATCGAGTCCGTAGCGGAAATGCGGTCAGTCGCGGCGCAACTCAAGGCGTCGGGCCAGACCGTCGCCCTGGTGCCCACCATGGGCGCGCTCCATGCGGGCCAGGCGGCGCTGATCCGCGCCGCGGGGCAAAAGGCCGGCGTCGTGATCGTGTCGCTCTTTGTGAACCCGCTGCAGTTCGGCCCCAACGAGACGATGGCGAACTACCCGCGGAGCATGGCGGAGGACCTGGCGCTCTGCGAGGCATGCGGGGCGCAGATCGTGTTCCTGCCCACGGTGGCGGAAATCTACCCCAAGGGCTACTCGACCTACATCAGTGAGGAGCAGATTGCGCGGACGCTCTGCGGACTGTCGCGGCCGGCGCATTTCCGCGGCGTGACGACGATGATGGCGATTTTTTTCAACCTCATCCACCCGGACTTCGCGTTCTATGGCCAAAAGACCGCCCAGCGCGCGGCGATCGTGCGGAAGATGGCGGCCGACCTGCATTTTGGCGTGGAGATCGTCGTCGTGCCGACGGTGCGGGAGGCGGACGGGCTCGCGACGGGCGTGAGCAACCGCAACTTCACCACCAGCCAGCGGACGGAGGCGCTCGCGCTGAGCAGGGCGCTGACGAAGGTGAAGGAGATGACTGCCGCCGGCGTGCGCAATCCCGACCGGCTGATCGCCGAGGCGACGCACATCCTCAGCCAGCACCGGCGCGTGCGCATCATTTACATCTCGATCGTGGACATGGTGACCCTCGAGCCGGCGCGCGAGGTCACGGCGGGAAAGACCATGCTGGCCTTGGCGGCCTGGGTCGACGAGGTCCGCCTGGTCGACAACGTGCTGTTGTAAAGCAGGCTGGGATGCCGGGTGGGGTAGTGTGCCACCGGATTTTTTATTCGCGTCCATTCGCGGCTCTAACCCTCGGTGGAAGGCGGGGCGGTTTAAGCCGTGTCGCGGCCGGCAATCCGTGGTTTGAACAGACGCGTTTACCCCCTGAGAGATTTCGGTGGAAATCTCTCAAAATCTATCATTTCCTTTTGCTTTATGCCGGCCTCGCCCGAACTGCTTCCGCGTCTGCTCGACCTCTCCCACCAGCTGGGCCGGGAAGAGCGCAAGCTCGCCATCCTGGGCGAAGGCAACACCTCGGCGCGGGTCTCGGACAACCGCTTCCTGGTCAAAGCCAGCGGCTCGAACCTGGCCACGCTGGCCGCGGCCAACCTGACCGAGTGCCGGTTCAACGGCCTGCTGCCGCTGCTCGACGCGAAGGCCCTGGCCGATGCCGCGGTGGACCAGGCGCTGCTCGCGGCGCGGGTGGACCCGACCGCGAAGAAGCCCTCGGTCGAAGCGATGTTTCACGCCTGGCTGCTCACCCTGCCGGGCGTGAATTTCGTCGGCCACACGCACCCGGTGGCGGTGAACCAGATTTTGGCCACCAAGCATGCGCGCGCCTTTGCGACGAAGCGGCTGTGCCCCGATGAGATCGTCTGTTGTGGCGCCGAGTTCGTGCTCGTGCCCTACGTCGATCCCGGCCTGAAACTCGCGCAGGCGATTCGCACAGCGGTCACGGCCTACGTGAAACGGCTCGCGCGTCCGCCGCGCGTCATCCTCCTCGAGAACCACGGCCTGATCGCGCTCGGTGGCACGCCCGAGGCGGTGCTGGCTGCGACGCTGATGGCCGTGAAGGCGGCCGAGGTCTTCACCGGCGCCAGCGCGCTGGGCTCGGTGCGTTTCCTGTCGCCCGCCGTCGGTGTGCGCATCGCCGGCCGCCCCGACGAACACTACCGCGAGCAGATGCTCGGGATTCGCTAACCCCCCCCATTTTTCCCACCATGAAGTCCTATAAATACGTGAATTACCTCTGGGATGACGCCAAGGCGGCGTCGCTCGACCAAGTCGGCCGGCTTGTTTATCGCTCCAATCTGCTCGGTAGCGACCTGCGGATCACCAACACCGGCGGCGGTAACACGTCGTCGAAGATCACGGAAAAGGATCCGCTGACCGGTACGGACACCGAGGTGCTCTGGGTCAAGGGCTCCGGCGGCGACCTCCGCACCAGCACGCGGGAAAATTTCTCGTCCCTCTACCAGTCGAAGCTCATCGGCATGCAGGCGCTTTACCTCGGCCGCGCCGACAAGGGCCTGAAATCCGCCGCGGAGGACGACATGGTCGCGATGGCCAGCCACGCGACGTTCAACCTCAACCCGCGCGCGTCGTCGATCGACACGCCGCTGCACAGCTTCATCCCGGCGAAGTTCGTGGACCACATGCACCCGAACGCGATCATCTCGATCGCGGCCTCGGCCAACTGCGAGCAGATCACCAAGGAAATCTTCGGCGGCGAGATGGCCTACGTGAAGTGGCTGCGGCCCGGCTTCGAACTCGGCCTCGCCATGCAGGAGATCTGCCGGAAAAACCCGGCCGTGAAGTCCATCATGATGGGCCAGCATGGCTTCATCTCGTGGGATCAAGACGAGAAGACCTGCTACACCTACACGCTCGACTGCATTGAGCAGGCCGCGGCTTACATCGAACAGAAATACCAGGCCAAGGGCGGTGACGCCGCGGCGTTCGGCGGCGCGAAGTATTCCACGCTTGCGCCGGAGAAGCGCGCTGCGCTCTTCGCCGGCATCCTCCCGTGGCTGCGCGGCCAGGTTTCGTCCCAGAAGCGTTTCATCGGCACGGTGCAGGAGGACGACAAGATCCTCCGCTTCGTGAACTCGAAGGACGCCGCCCGACTCGCCGCGCTCGGCACGTCCTGCCCCGACCATTTCCTCCGCACCAAGATCAAGCCGCTCTACGTGGACTTCAACCCGCAGACCGAGGATCTCGCGACGCTGAAAAAGAAGCTCGCCGCCGGCCTCGAGGCTTACCGCAAGGACTACGCCGCCTACTACGCGAAGTGCAAACAGCCCACCTCGCCCGCGATCCGTGACGCCAACCCGACCGTCGTGCTCATTCCCGGCCTCGGTATGGTTGCCTGGGGCAAGGACAAGTCCGAGTCGCGCGTCACCGCGGAATTTTACAACTGCGCCGTCGAGGTCATGCGCGGCGCCGAGGCGATCGACACCTACATCGCCCTGCCGCAGCAGGAGGCGTTCGACATCGAGTACTGGCTGCTGGAAGAGGCGAAGCTGAAGCGCATGCCCGCCGAGAAGGAGCTCGCCCGCCAGGTCATCATCGTGATCGGCGCCGGCTCCGGCATCGGCAAGGAGACCGCCCACCGCATCTCGAAGGAAGGCGCGCACATCGTGTGCGTGGACATGAAGCAGGAAACGGCGGATGCCACCGCCCACGAAATCATCGCCAAGCTGGGGCAGGGCATCGGCGTCGCCGGCTCCGGCATTTCCGGCTGCGGCCCGGCGGTCGGCCTCGTCGGCAACATCACCGACCGCGCCAGCGTCCGCGCCATGCTCGACCAGGTCGCGCTCGCGTACGGCGGCTTCGACTCGATCATCGTGACCGCCGGCGTGTTCTGGCCGAGCGACACGACCGGGCACATCCCGGACGACAAGTGGTTCTTCACCTTCAACGTGAACGTTACCGGCAGCTACATCGTCGGCGACGAAGCCGCGAAGACCTGGAAGGAGCAGGGCCTCAAGGGCCAGCTGGTGCTCACCACCTCGGCCAACGCCGTGGTGCCGAAGAAGGGCAGCATTGCCTACGACACCTCGAAGGCCGCGGCGAACCACCTCGTGCGCGAACTCGCGATCGAGCTGGCGCCGCTGGTGCGCGTCAACGGCGTCGCGCCCGCGACCGTGGTGCAGGGCAGCGCAATGTTCCCGCGCGACCGGGTCGTCGGCTCGCTTGCGAAGTACGCCATTCCCTTCACGGAGGACGAGGCGACCGAGTCGCTCGTGAAGAAACTCGCGCAGTTCTACGCCGACCGGACGCTGACGAAGGCGCCGATCACCCCGGCCGACCAGGCCGAGGCGTATTTCCTCCTGGTCAGCCAGCGGCTCAGCAAGACCACCGGCCAGGTCATCACCGTGGACGGCGGCCTGCACGAGGCGTTTCTGCGCTGAGCAAGTCAGGGCGGGACCGCTGGACCCGCTGTTCGACGTGGGTTGCGCGCTCGCGCGCAACGCCACGTGCCAGCACGTAACTTACAGGCGCGCCCAGCGGTCGCGCCTTACCTCCCGCCCGCTGAAATTCTTCTCGTCACTCGTTCCCAGTCACTCGTCACTTCTGCCATGACTTCCATCGCCATTGTCGGCTCGGGCGCGCTGGGCAGTTATTACGGGGCGCGGCTGGCGCTGGCGGGTAACGAGGTCCGCTTCCTTATGCGCGGCGACCTTGCCCACGTGCGAGCGCATGGCGTGAAGCTGGTGGAAAAGAACGGGACCCACGTGTTGTCGCCCGCGGCGGTTTTCGGCACGGCGGTGGAAATCGGGCCCGTGGACCTGGTGTTCGTCGCGCTCAAGACCACCGGCAACCACGAGTTGTCCAGGCTCCTGCCGCCGCTGGTGCATGACCGGACTCTCGTCATCACCCTGCAAAACGGCTTGGGTAACGAGGAGGAGATTGCGGCGGTGGTGGGCCCGGGTCGGGCGGCGGGCGGACTCTGTTTCATCGCGGCCACGCGCACGGGTCCGGGCGAAGTGACGTGTTACGAGCCGGGGACCATGGCGGTGGGGGAGGTGGCAGGGCCGGCCACGGAGCGCATGCGGGCGGTGGCGGCATTGTTCGTCGCGGCGGGCATCCGCTGCGCCGCGGAGGACAGCCTGATGCAGGCGCGCTGGCGCAAGCTGGTCTGGAACATCCCGTTCAACGGGCTGGCGGTGGCCGCGGGCGGGATCACGATCGACCGGATCCTGGCGTCGCCCGCGCTGAAATCGCGGGTGCGGCAGCTGATGGATGAGACCGCCCGCGCCGCCCGGGCACTGGGCCACGAAGTCGCGGAGAGTTTCATCCAATATCAAATTGACCGCACGCTGGACCTGGGGGCGTACCAGCCTTCCACGCTTATCGACTATCTCGCGGGCCGGGAAATGGAGATCGAGGCCATCTGGGGCGAACCGCTGCGCCGCGGTGTGGCCGCCGGGGTGGCGATGCCGGAGCTGGCGCGGTTATATGAAGAATTGAAGGGGGCGGGGCGGAAGAGCGCGGTCTGAATGTAGGTTGCGTGCTGGCACGCAACGTTGCGCGCGAGCGTGCAACCTGCGATCAGGTGGAAATTCATCTTGTCCCTCGTCCCTCGTCCCTCGTCACTTCCGTCATGAAACTCGGGGCCCACATCTACCTCTGGACTGAGCGCTGGTCCGATGCCGAGACCGGGCTGTTCGACCGCGCGCGCGGGCTGGGGCTGGACATGATCGAACTCTCTGTCGGACTGGACGTGAAATTCTCGACGGCTCTCACGCGCCGCGCCGCGGAGGCGGCGGGCGTCGGCCTGCTGGTCGGTCCGGGCGGCGAGTGGCCGGAGGGGGCCGACCTGTCGGACGACGATCCGGCGAACCGCCGGGTGGCGCTCGAATTTCACCGCGGCATCATCCACCAGGCGGCGGAGCTCGGGGCGGTGGCGTATTGCGGCGCGCTCTATGGCCGGCCGGGCAAGGTACTGCGGCGGCGTCCGCCGGCGGAGGAATTCCGCCGCACTGCCGAGGGCCTGCACACGCTGGCGGAGCATGCGGCGCAGGCGGGCGTAAAACTGGTGATCGAGCCGATGAGCCGGTTCCGTTCCCACGTGATCAACACGCCCGCGCAGGCACTGCGGATGCTGGAACTCGCGGCACAGCCCAACCTCTACATTTTGCTCGATACCTACCATCTCGTCACCGAAGTGCGCGATTACGCTGCGGCGATCAAGTCGGTGGGCGACAAGCTGTGGGGCCTGCACGCGTGCGAGAACGACCGCGGCGTGCCCGGCGGCGGACTGCTGCCCTGGCCGGATATCTTTACCGCCCTCAAAACGACCAAGGCGGAGTACGTCGGCTTCGAGGGTTACAACACGGGGATCGGCGACTTTGGCTGGCGGCGCGGGATGTTTCAGAACGTCTGCCCCGACGGTGATGCCTTTGTGCGCGAGGCCGTGGCGCTCACGCGCCGGCATTTGAAGTAGGGCGGGGTTTCCGACCCGCCCTGGATTGTCATTGCGAGGCGGCCCGCAGCGAGCCGCCGTGGTGCTCTATCCGGATGGATTGCCGCGTCAGCCCAGTGGGCTTCCTCGCAATGACAATCGGGGGAGTGCGTTCCAGCTGATTCATTAAGCAGGGCGGGTCAGAGACCCGACCTGCTTCGAATCCATCCATGGATCCCGCCCTGGCGGCCGTCCGGCACTGGGGGCTTGCGGGGCCGGCAGCCGGCGGGAATGAGCGGATTTACCCTCGCGGCCGTCTTGCCCGCGCTCAGCGCGGCTTGTAGGTCTTCTGCTTCAGATTGGTACTGAGCAGGCGGCGGAACGTGGCGAGGTCTTTGACCGCGCCGAGGGCGATGAGCTGGCTGGCAAGATTGCCGACGGCGGTGCCCTCGAGATTGAACGACAGCACAGGGATGCCGGTGGCGTCGGCCGTGGCCTGGCAGAGCAGGCGGTTCTTCGAACCGCCGCCGACCATGAGGACGCGGCGGAATTTTTTTCCGGTCATCCGCTCGAAGTTCGCCGCCGCGTTCGCGTGGCCGCGGGCAATGGAGTCGCAGATCAGGCGGGTGTAGCCGGCGAGGTTCTTCGGGACCGCGGTCTTCCTCCGCTTCAACTGCGCGTCGATCGCGGCGCGCATGGACTTCGGCGCCATGAAGGCGGCGTCGGTGGTGTCCAGCAGCAGCGCCGGGGCGGGCAGTTTCTCGGCGGCGGTGATGAGGGCGTCCCACGCCTTGGGGGTCTCCGGGCGGGCGTTGAACTCCAGCAGCGTCTGCTCGAGGAGGAAGAGGCCGGGGACGTTGGTCAGCGGGCGGTAACCGCCGAGGCCGGTGCGTTCGTTGGCGATGCGCGCGGCGAGGGCGTCGGGTCCGAGCAGGGGAGTGGCGTTCTCAAAGCCCACCAGCGACCAGGTGCCGGAGCTGAGGAAGAGGTCGCCGCCCTCGGGCGAGGCGGGCATGGCGTCGTAGGCGCAGGCCGTGTCGTGGCCGGGAACCGCGATGACCTGGGTCCGGGCGAGTTCGGGCAGCGCGGTGACGGGGCCGAGTTTTTTGCCGGCGAGAATCGGGGTGGTGAACCACGTCGGCGGGATATGGAAATGCTCGAGGGCGGTGCGCGACCATTCGCGGCGGTGGACGTCGAGGAGCTGCGACGTGCTGCCGACGGTGAGCTCGTTCTCCATTTTTCCGCTGAGGAGGAAATTGAAATACTCCGGCAGGAAGAGGCAGCGCGTGGCGAGGTCGGTGATGGCCGGGCAGCGGGCGACGGTTTCGCCCAGCTGGAGGCTGGTGTTATAGAAGACGTTCGGGATGCCGGTGGCGGCGTAGAGCTGCGCCGCTCCGTGCTGCGCGAGCGCGGCGAGGCCGGCCTGCGTGCGGTTGTCGCGGTAGGCGTGGGTGGGAAACACGAGCCGGCCGGCATCGTTGAGCAGCACGTGGTCGCAGCCCCAGGTATCCACGCCGACGGACGCCAGCTTCGCGCCCTTCGGCAGGAGGGCGACGGCCTTGCGCAGGCCGGTCAGCGCCTCGTGCCAGAGCGTGCCGATCTCCCAGTAGGTGTGGGCGCCGAGCTCACGGTAGGAGTTGGGGAAGCGGTGCGCTTCCGTGAGCTTGAGCTGGTTGTTCGACCAAGCACCGAGGATGACTCGACCGCTGGTGGCGCCGAGGTCGATGGCGGCGGAGTAAATAGTGGGGGGCATCTGGGGAAGTAAGATGGAGGAATTAAGAAGGATGAAGTCCGGAGATGGAGCGACTTGGCCCCACGGCGCTGGCCTGGGATTCAGATTTTGGACCGAGCGGGCACGAAGGGGGTTAGTCCTGGA
This sequence comes from Verrucomicrobiota bacterium, assembly GCA_003402695.1. Lineage (GTDB taxonomy): Bacteria > Verrucomicrobiota > Verrucomicrobiia > Opitutales > Opitutaceae > Opi-474. The sequence goes on from QQNC01000020.1 coordinate 19,778, forward strand.
TTGTCATTCTGAGCGTAGCGAAGAATCCAGTGAGATTTCGACGAAGGCTTTGGCGCGGTCCAAGTGGATTCTTCGCTACGCTCAGAATGACAAATCACGAACCGAGTTGCAGAAGCGCGTTGGCCTTTTGTTGCACGGCGCGGAAGCGGGCGGCGTTGGGGGGGAGTTTGACGTCCACGCCGTAGAGCGGGATCATCTCCTGCAAGCGGGCCTGGCCGGCCGCGGTGGCGAGCAGTTGCGGGAAGCAGAGCTTGATGACATCGAGGACGATATTGACGCACACGGAGGCGCCGGGCGACGCGCCGACGAGGGCGGAAATGCTGCGGTCAGCGCTCGTGATGACCTCCGTGCCGTAGTGGACGATGCCGGCCTCGCCGTCGGTCTTCTTGATGGCCTGCACGCGGATACCGGCGTCGATCAGTTTCCAGTCCTTCGCCTGGGCCGTCGGGTAGTAAATGTGCAGCACCTTCATGCGGTGGGCCATGCTCTGGGTGCCCTGCTGGACGAGGTATTTGACGAGCGGGAGGTTGCTGGCGCCGATCTTGAGCAGGGTGAGGAGGTTGTCGGGCTTGATGGAACCGGGCAGGTCGGTCCAGCTGCCCTCCTTGTGGAGGAACTTGGTCGTCCACGCGGCGAACGGGCCGAAGAGCAGCGTCTTTTTGCCATCGAGGATGCGCGTGTCGAGATGCGGGACCGCCATGGTGGGCGCGGCCTCGAGGGCCTGGCCGTAGACCTTGGCCTGGTGCTTTTTGACGATCTCGGGGTTGTCGCAAACCAGCCACTGCCCGCCGATCGGAAAGCCGCCGAGTCCCTTGGCTTCCGGAATGCCGGACTTCTGGAGGAGGTGCAGGCTGCCGCCGCCGGCGCCGACGAAGACAAACTTGGCGTGATTGTGGCGGACGGCGCCGGTGGCGAGATCCTTGGCCGCCACGTCCCAGCCGCCCGGGGTCTTGGTGAGATTCACCACGCGGTGGCCGCTGGCGATGCCGCAGCCGGGCTGCTGGGCGAGCCAGCTGAAGAGCTTGCGGGCGATCACGCCGAAATTCACGTCCGTGCCGCTGGTCATCTGGGTGGCGGCGATGGGGCCCTCGCCGCGACCCTCGGTCAGCAGCGGGGCCCAGCTCCCGATGGTGGCGCGGTCGGTGGAGTAAGCCATCTCCGAGAAGAAATGGTGGGCGGACATCCCGGCGTGGCGGGCCCGCAGGAAATCCACCTGCTCCGGACCGTGCACAAAGCTGATGTGGTTGACGGAATTGATGAACTCCCGGGGGTTTTCGATCATGCCGCTCGCGACGGCGTAGCTCCAGAACTGCTTGGAATGCTCGAACTGCTCGAAGATTTCGATGGCCTTGGTGACATTGACGGTGCCGTCGGCCTCGCGCTTGGGCGTGTAGCTCAGCTCGCAGATACCCGCATGGCCGGTGCCGGCGTTGTTCCAGCCGTGGGAACTTTCCTGGGCGAGCTCCGCGGTGACCTCATACACCTGGAGGGTGAGCTTGGGCTCGAGGCGCTTGAGAAGGGCGGCGAGGTTGGCGGACATGATACCGCTGCCGATCAGGATGACATCGGGGTCGGCGACGTGCGTGGCGTGCTTCATGAAGGGAAATAGCTAGCGGGGAAGTCGCGCGGCCTCCAAGCCATTTTACCGCTGATTGCGCGGATAGATGCGGATACTGATTCAGGTCTGAACCAAGGCCCTTTTTACCCCGGATTACACGGAATGACACGGATCAGGCCTCCTAACCCTCGGAGTCGGAATTTGAACAGAAGGTCGCAGAGGGACGCAAAGGGGTCACGGTCTGACCCGTCCTTTGCGAGCCTTTACGTCCTTGGTGTACAACGGTTTTAATTCTGAGGCTTGATGCCTTGCGGCGGCGCTTGCAGCGTCGGGGATGCAATC
>QQNC01000021.1 GCA_003402695.1 Verrucomicrobiota bacterium
GCCTTCACCGCCGTCGTCCTGACGAAGAACGAGGCGCCCAACCTGGTGCGCTGCCTGGCCACGCTGCGGTGGTGCGAGGAGATCGTCGTGCTCGACTCGGGCAGCACCGATGGCACGGCGGTGCAGGCGCGCGCGCTGGGCGCACGCGTGTGCGAGCACGTGCCGCCGCCGCCGTTCAAGATCGACGAGCAGCGCAACTGGGCGCTCGACCACGGGGAGATTACGACGCCGTGGGTGGTGTTTCTTGATGCGGATGAGACGATCCCCGCCGAGCTGGCACGGGAACTGGAGGCGGTGGGCGGCGCGGCGGATGGGCCGTTCGACGCCTACGAGCTGACGCCGCGCTATCTCATTTGGGGTCGGTGGCTCAAGCGGACGCAGGGTTTTCCGAACTGGCATCCGCGCGTGGTGCGGCTGGGCCACGCCCGGTTTGCCGGCGGGGTGTGGGAGCATTTTACCGCGGGGTCGCGGGTCGGGCGGATCGCGGTGCCCTATGATCATTTTGCGAATTCGAAGGGCCTGTCCGACTGGCTGGCGCGGCACGACCGCTACTCGACGTGGGATGCGGGGAAGATCGTCGCGTTTCTCGACAGTGGGGAGGATGGCGCGTTCGGCTCCACGCGGAAACTCGGCCTGCGGCGCTGGGCCGCGCGGTTCTGGCCGGTCCGGCCCTGGGCGAGGTTTTTCCAGATGTATTTCCTGCGGCTGGGCTTCCTCGAGGGCCGGGCGGCGTTCGCGTTTTGCCTGCTCTATTTTTTCTACGAATGGATGACCGTCGTGAAGATCGTGGAGCTGCGGCGCCAGCGGAAGGGCCTGCCGCTATGAGCGGATCCGCGGCCAATACCGTGTTGTTTTGCACCAATGTCGGCGGCGGCATCTTCGGCGCGGGGCAGACGGCGGCCTGGCGGGCGCTGGGCCTCGACGCGCGGCTGCATTATGCGGTCGAGCTCAAGGATTACTGGCGGGCAAAGTCGGGAGTGCTGACGCGCCTGCGCCTGCGCTGGGCCATGTACCTCAGCTATCCCCGCCAGCTCTGGCACACGGTGCGGTGGGCGCGGCGCGGCGAGACGTTTGTCGCCGTCACCAACCCCTTTTTCCTGCCCGCGCTCGCGGCCCGCGCCGCCCGGCACAGCGGCGCGCGGGTCGTCCATCTCGTCTACGATCTTTACCCCGACGCCCTGGTCTTTGGCGGTGGCTGGTCGTGGCAGCATCCCGCGGCCCGGTTTGCGGCCTGGACGACGCGCTCGGCCATCGCCGAGTGCGCCGCCACGGTCTACCTCGGCCAGCGGCTGCGGCATTATGCCGAAAGCCGTTACGGGGTCGCCGCGCACACCGCGGTGATTGCGGTCGGCACCGACACGACGGTGTTTCACGGGTGCGAACCGAAGCCGCGCGGGCGCCGCCTCATCCGGTGCCTTTATTCCGGGCACATGGGCAAACTGCACGACTGGAAAACCCTCGGGGCGGCGCTCGCGGAGGGTGTGCCGGAAGACGTGGCGGTGGAAATCGCGGCCGACGGCCCCGGGGCGCAGGCCTTGCGGCAGCATCTGGCCGCCGTGGCGGCGCATGACCCGGAGGCCCTGGAATTTGCCGGCACCCGGGGCGATGCGAATTGGCGGACCGCGATGCTGGCCGCCGACGTGGCCCTCGTCACGATGCGGCCCGGTGCGGAAAAAGTGGTGATGCCAAGCAAGACCTACAGCGCGATGGCGGCCGGGCAGGCGATCCTCGCCGTCTGCCCGCGGGAATCGGACCTCGCCGATCTCATCGCGGCCCACGACTGCGGCTGGGTGGTCGAGCCGGGTGATGGCACGGGCTTGCGCCGGCAGTTGTCCACGCTGCGGGACCACCCCGAGGAAATCCTGCGGAAGCGGCGCAACGCCTGGCAGGCCGCCCACGCGCACTACTCGATGGAAACCGTGGGGAAGCAGTGGCTGGAGCTTTTGCAATCACTCCATGCGCGCTGACCGCACGACCATTCTTCTGACGGGTGCGACCGGCTTTGTGGGCCGGCACCTGGCGCCGGTGCTGGCGGCCCGGGGCGGGCAGGTGCGCGGCGCGACGCGGTCCATCCCCGCCCGCGACCGGGAGGGAGTCGCGGAATGGGTGGGCCTGGAGGACGTGGGGCCGGCCACGCGCTGGTCGGAAGCCCTGCGCGGTGTGGGCACGGTGATCCACCTGGCGGCGCTCGCGCACCGGACGGATCCGCGGCGGCAGCCGCGGGAGGAGGACTACATGGCCGTGAATGCGGCCGGGACCCGGCAACTGGCCGAGGCGGCGCGAAATATCGGGGTGCGCCGGTTCATTTTTGTTTCGTCCATCGGCGCGGTGGCCGAGGCCAGTGACCTGGTGGTTGACGAAGCCGTGGCGCCGAAACCCGTCTCGGCCTATGGGCGCAGCAAGCTGGCGGGCGAGGAAGCAGTGCGGGAAGTCCTGGGCGGTTCCCTGGTGGAATGGTGTGTGTTGCGCCCGGTGCTGGCGTATGGCCCGGGCAATCCTGGGAACATGGCGCGGCTGCTGCGGCTCGTGCGCAGCGGGCTGCCCCTGCCGCTCGCCGGCATCCGCAACCGCCGCAGCTTTGTCTACATCGGCAACCTCGTGGATGCGATTGACCGGGTGGCGGTGACGCCAGGGATTTCGGGGCGGGTCTTCCACGTGGCGGACGACGAGGCGGTCTCCACGCCCGAGTTGATTCAATTCCTCGCCGAGGCCGCGGGACGCAAGGCGCGGCTCTGGCCGGTGCCGGACTGGAGCCTGCGGCTCGCGGCGCGAGGGGGCGATCTCGCGGGCGGGCTGGGACTGCACACCGGGCTCGATACTTATTCCCTGCGCCGGCTCATGCAGTCGCTGACGGTCTCCAACCAGGCCCTGCGCAAGGCGACCCGGTGGCGGCCGCGCGCGACGTTGATGGAAGGATTGCGGGCCACCTTTCGCCTCGGCGACGCCGACCATCCCTGACGGCATGAATCCCGGCTATATTTTTCCCGCGGTGGGCCTGATCGCCGCTTTTGTGAGCTGGGCCTTGGTGGGGGTAGTGATCCGGCTGGCGCCATTGATCGGCCTGCTGGACCGGCCGAACGAACGCAGCCTGCACACGCGGGCCACCCCGCGGGGCGGCGGCCTAGGTTTTGTGCTCGTCGTGGCACTTGGCTGCGGCGTGCTCTGGGTCGTCCCGGGTTTCATGGTGGTTGGCGCGCCCGGCGGATGGCACCGGCTGCTGGCCAGCTACCTGGTCGCGGCGCTGTTCATCGCGGCCGTCAGCCTGCGCGATGACTTCCAGTCCCTCAGCCCGGGGCTGCGTTTGCTGTGTCAGCTCGCGGTCGCCGCCGGGGCCGCCGGGGGCATCGGGTATTTCCAGCAGCTCACGCTGCCGGGTGGCGGGGCGCTGGACCTGGGCTGGATCGGAGCGGCGCTGACCGTCATCTGGCTGGTGGGCTTGACCAACGTCTATAACTTCATGGATGGAATCGACGGGATCGCCGGGGTGCAGGGCTTGACGGCGGGCCTGGCCTGGACGGTCGCGGGCCTCTGGCTGGATTCGCCCGCCACGGCGTGGATGGGCCTGCTCCTGGCCGGCGGTTGCCTCGGTTTCCTGTTTCATAACTGGTCACCGGCGAAAATTTTCATGGGCGACGTGGGGAGTGCTTTTCTGGGTTACTCCTTCGGCGTGCTGCCCTTGCTGTTCCTGCGCGAACTGCCGCCGGTCGGTCAGGGGCCCGGCGCGGAGGCGGTGCCGCTTTTCGCGTTGCTGGTGGTCTGGCCTTTCGTGGGCGACGGATTTTATACCTTCTTGCAGCGGGCCAGTCGGGGTGAACCGGTGTGTAAACCCCATCGCTCGCATCTCTACCAGCGGCTGGTGCGGACCGGCTGGAGTCACGCGCGGGTGAGTTCACTCTATGCGACCTGGGGAGTCCTGTGCGGCGTCACGGCTCTGGGCTGGCTGACCGGTGCCGCGGGCTCAGCCGTGATGGCCGTGGTCCTCCCGCTGGCCACGCTGGCGGGAATTTTTCTGCTGGTCCGGCACCGGGAACAGAAAACCAAGGCCAGGTATGTTTAATTTTTACCCGCCAATCCGGTGGTTCGGGGTGCTGGCACTGGCGGTGAGTCTTGCGGGGTTGGCGGCGGCGGCGATCCCGGTTTTCCGTTCCGGAAAACCCCTCCTGCCGATCTACGTCGCCGCTGATGCGGTCCCGGCGGAACGCGCGGCCGCGGAGGAACTGGCGCGGGTCCTCCAGGTCATGTCGGGCCTGGCCTGGCGGGTGCAGGTGGAGAAAACCCCCGGGGGAAACGGATTTTATGTGGGCCGCACGCATGCGGTGGCACCGCATGGCCCGGGTTTGAAACCCACGCCTGACCTGGTCGCCCCGCAGGCGGGGGAAATTGGGCCGGATGGGATCCGGATCCGTTCACTCGGCGGCAGCGTGTTCCTCGAGGGGGCGACGCCGGAGGCGACCGGGTTTGCGGTGGCATGGTTGTTGCAGCGCGAAGGCGGCGTGCGGTGGTATGCGCCCGGTCCGACCGGGGAGATTATCCCGCGCCGGCCGGAGTGGGTCTTGCCGGATCTGGATCTCGTGCGGGAACCGGCGTATGTCTCACGTGAAATCTACGGGACGAAAACCCGGGACGGCTCCGAGTGGGCGCGGCACAACGGGCTCCGGAGCCGGCTGGAGTTCAGCCATGCGCTGACCCGGGTGTTTCCGCCGGAGATCATGGCGGCGCACCCGGAATGGTGTTCGCTCGTGCGCGGCGCGCGGCTGGGCCCGGCGTCGCCCGGCGACAACACGTGGCAGCCCAACCTGGCGTTGCCCGAAACCGCCGCGTTTGCGGCGCAGGCGGCGGCCGCGGCGCTGGCGCAGGAACCGGCGCGGGCCAGTTTCTCGCTCGCGATGAACGACAGCGTCCGGTTCGACCAGGGCTCGGCGACGCGCGCGCTGGTGGAACCGCTGCGTTATTTTCGTGGCCGGCCGGATTATTCGCCGCTGGTATTCACGTTTACGAACCGGGCAGCGGAGGCGGTCACGCGGACGAATCCCGGTCATTACCTCGGATGCCTGGCTTATTTCTGGTGCGAGAACCCGCCGCCGTTCCGGGTGAACCCGCAGGTGGTACCCTTTATCACGACGGACCGGACCCAGTATTATGATCCCGGGTATCGGGCGGACGACCTTGCGCTGATGTCGCGCTGGGGCGAGTCGGGGGTGCGCGCGTTCGGCCTGTGGGAATATGCCGAAGGGGCCGGTTTTCTCGTGCCGCGCGTACCGGTGACGGTGCTGGCGGCGGCGGTGCAGGAAGGCTGGCGGCGCGGCGCGCGCGGGTATTTTGCGGAGATGGAGGCGCAGCCGGGCTTCGACACCTTCAAAGCGTGGATGCTGGCGCAGCTGCTGTGGGATCCGGCGCGGACGATGATCGCGCTGGCGGATGATTTTTACCCGGGGTATTACGGCCCGGCGGCCGACCCGATGCGCTGGTTCTTTGAGTGCTGCGAGGCGCAATGGATGGCGCAGGCGGGCGCGCCCTCGTGGCTGAAATTTTACCAGCAGGAGGACCAGGCCCTGCTTTTCCCGCCCGATGTCTGCCGCGCCCTGCGGGCCCGGCTGGACCAGGCTGCGCGGAGGGCGTTGGGCGACGCGTCCGCCACGGCGCGCGTGGAACAAACGTCGCGCGCCTTTGCCGTGACCGAGGCCTTCGTGGAGTTCGACACGATCCGGCGAAAGCTTTTCGCCCTGGCGGGCGATGAAACCGCGCCGGGCGTGGAAACGGAAACCGCGATCACCGGCGCGATCCGCCAGTTGGGGCAGGCCCGGGCGCGGCTGCGCGAAACCTGGGACCGTGCGCCGGGGATGGCCGCGACCGACCCGCTTTTTTTCACGCGCAACGATCCGGTGCCCCGCCTCCTGTGGCTCGCTGGCCGCGCCGATGTGCTGGCGCCCCGGCGCATCCTGGACGCCGCCGGCGTTGATGCCCAGCCGGGCTCGTCGTGGCGGATCATGGCGGAAGTCTTCGGGCCCGGTTCGGTGCCCACCGCGGCGAACCTGGCCGCGAACAGTTCGTTCGGGAAATCCGCCGCGGGCAGCCAGGAGCCGCGTTTTCTTTACCCGCATTCCGGGGCGGTGCCGGCGGACTGGGAATTGCGGGCGATGCCGACGGAGACGGGAAAAGTGGCGTTGACCGATCGCGCCGCGCCGGGTTCCGGTCGCGCGCTGCGGGTGGAAGGCGCGTGGGACACGCAGCTTTACCAATGGCTGCCGGCCGCACCGGGCGGGGTTTACCTCGCGACGGCGCAACTCCGGGGGCAGTCGAGCCCCGGTGGCGATTCGGCGCTGTTTCTGAAGTTTCGGACTGCGGCGGGACAGCCGACCGGCGTGTTTGGCATGCAGGCGCTGCCGAAAGGCACGACCGCGGCGTGGCGGACGGCGGCGCTGGCGGACCGGGCGCCGGCAGATGCCGCGTGGGTGGGGATCGGGGTCGTGGCGACCCGGCAGGCGCCTGGCGACTGGCTCGAAATCAGGGCGGTGGAATTGCGCGACGGGAAAGGGGAGGAAAACTTGTGAAACGGTTCGGCGATTTTTTGGGCGCCCTGCTCGGGCTGATCCTGCTTTCACCGGTGCTGCTGGTGGTGGCCCTGCTGATTCGGATCAAACTGGGTGCGCCGGTCCTGTTTCCGCAGCCGCGGCCGGGAAAAAACGGGCGGGGGTTTACCCTCTGGAAGTTCCGAACGATGACCTCGGCCCGTGATGCGGCGGGGCGGCTGCGGCCAGATGGCGAACGCCTGAACGAGTTGGGGCGGTTCTTGCGGGCTACCAGTCTCGATGAATTGCCGGAGCTGTGGAACGTTTTGAAGGGCGACATGAGCCTGGTCGGCCCGCGTCCGCTGCTGGTCGAATATCTCGGGCGCTACACGCCCGAGGAGGCGCGGCGCCACGAAGTCCGGCCCGGCCTGACGGGCTGGGCCCAGATCAACGGCCGCAACGCCATCACGTGGGAAGACCGGCTGCGCCTCGATGTCTGGTATGTGGATCACCGCAGCCTGACGCTCGATCTGCGGATTATTTTCCGGACGGTGGCGATCGTCCTGCGCCGCGAAGGCGTCAGCGCGCCCGGCGCGGCTACGATGCCTGAGTTTCGCCCGCCGCCGCGCGAAGTCCCGCCCGAAGACATTTTCTCCTGATCACTCCCAACCTTGATTCCTCCTCATGACCACACCGACCAAAGGCAAAACTGAAACCGTCCGGCGGCTGATCCTCGCCACCCTGCCGGAAGCCACGGGCGACAATCCCCCGATCTTCGGCGCCGGCGCGCCGCTCGACAGCCTCGGGCTGGTGAACTTCCTCGCCGACCTGGAATACCGGCTCACCGAGGAACTCGGCCGCGAGATCGTGCTGGCGAGCGACCGGGCCATGAGCCAGGGCCGGTCGCCTTTCCGCGATGTCGCTTCGCTGACGGACTACATCGTCGAACTTCTCGCAGAATGAAAACCCCACGCGTCATCTTCATCACCGGCACCAGCCGCGGTCTCGGTCTCGGCCTCGCCGAGCATTTTCTCGCACAGGGTGACATTGTCGCTGGCTGCAGCCGCGCGCCGGCCACCCTCACGCATGAGCGTTATTCGCACTGCTCGCTGGACGTGTCGGACGAACCGGCGGTCGTCGCTGCGGTGCGCGCCGCCGTGCGCCAGCACGGCCACATCGACGCCCTGATCAACAACGCCGGCATCGCCACGATGAACCACGCGCTGTTGTCCACGGCCGCGGCCGCGCAGCAGATCTTCGCGACGAATTTCCACGGCACGTTCCTGTTTTGTCGTGAGGTCGCGAAGACGATGGTGCGGCGGAAGTCCGGCCGGATCGTGAATTTTGCCACGGTGGCGACGCCCCTGCGGCTCGAGGGCGAGTCGCTGTATGCGGCGAGCAAGGCGGCGGTGGAATCCTTCACCCAGGTGCTGGCGCGCGAGCTCGGCCCGGCGGGCGTGACCGTGAACGCGGTGGGGCCGACGCCGGTGCCCACGGACCTGGTGAAAAACGTCCCGCGCGCCAAGATGGACGCGCTCCTGGCGCGGCAGGCCATCCAGCGGTTCGGCACGATTAGCGACGTCATCAATGTCGTGGAATTTTTCCTGGCCCCGCAGAGCGAGTTCATCACGGGCCAGGTGATTTATCTCGGCGGCGTGAGCGGGTGATTTTTTACCACCCGCCACCATGAGCCCGGCCGCCACCCGTTTTTCCCCCGAATCCATTGCGGGACTTGTGCGCGAACGCGCCGGCGTTGAACTGTGGCGGGATGATTCCGGCCCGCGGACCTGGCGGGAGTTCGGCACGATGGTGGTGGCGGCGCGACGCCTGTGCGTGATGGCCGCCGTGCAACCCGGCGACGTGATCGTCACCTCCGGGGAGGCGACCCTGGAATCGCTGGCCTGGCTCTTTGGTGCGGCTACCCTGGGAGCGGTGGTGGCGCCGCTCCGGCGGGAACGTGCGGGGGAAATCGAGACGTGGAAAAATTTTCTCAGGATCGGCTGGAGCGTGCAGGGCGGGCGGCTGGTGCGGGTGGCAGAGGGCACGGCCAGCCCGGCGGCGGCGAGGCTGTTCGGTGAATTGCGCGGGCGCGGGCATCCGGGACTCATCCTGGCCACGGGCGGAACGACCGGGACCCCGAAACTGGTGCTGCACGATTGCACCACGCTGCTGGCCACCCTCCCGCTCAAGGAAGGCCGGCCATGGCGGACGCTGCCGTTGATGCGGTTTGACCACATTGGCGGGCTCGACGTCGCCTGGCGGGCGCTGGCGGGCCGGCAGATCCTGGTGGCCCCGCCGGCGGAACTCACGCCGGCGGCGGTGGCGGAGAAGATCGTGCGCCACCAAGTGGAAGTCCTGCCGGCCACGCCCAGCTTCCTGAACCTGCTCCTGCTGGCGGGAATCGAACGCACCCACGAACTCAGCTCACTTCGCGTGGTGCCCTATGGCGCGGAACCCATGCCGGCGGGATTGCTGGAACGGCTCCGCGCCGCGCTGCCCCGGGTCGAATTCGTGCAACGGTTCGGTACGAGTGAAACCGGCGCGCTCCCGGTGCAAGCGGCCGGTGACGGGCTGATGATGCGCGCGGACCAGCCGGGCTTTGCCTGGAAAATCGTGGACGGCGAACTGTGGGTGCAGAGTCCGGCCCGGGGGCTCGGTTATCTCGCGGGTGACACGGACCAGTTGGAGACCGTCGGCTGGTTCCGGACCGGCGATCTGGTTCAGCGGCTGCCCGACGGGGCGGTCCGGGTGCTCGGGCGGCGGTCGGACCTGATCAATGTCGGCGGTGAAAAGGTGCTGCCCAGCGGGGTCGAGGCCGTGCTGCTGGCGCATCCGCTGGTGACGGATTGCCGGGTGTTTCCCCTGCCGAATGCGGTCCTCGGTCAGATCGTGGCGGCGGAGATTGTCTGGCGCGGGGCGGAGCGGGACGCGGTGGCGGTCAAGCGCCTACTGCATGAATTCATGGGGGCAACGTTACCTAAAAGTCACCTGCCGGCAGTGGTACGATTGATCGGAGCCGTTGATACTACCCGGAACCTGAAAAAATCCCGGACCACTCCTCCATGAAACATCTTGTCATCGTCGGCGCTGGCGGCTTCGGCCGGGAAGTCCTGGCTTGGGCGCGCCGGACGGCCGCGGGCTGGCCGGTGAAGGGATTTCTCGATGACAACCCCCGGGCGCTCGATGGTTTCGGTCGCAGCGTCCCGGTCCTCGGCCGCATCGGCGAGTACTTGCCGGGCCCGGATGACGTGTTCTCCTGCGCGCTGGGCCGAGTGGAATTCAAGCGGCGTTGTGTCGAGCAGCTCCTTGCCCGTGGCGCCGTTTTCCCGCCGCTCCTGCACCTGTCGGCGGAGTTGGGCGACAATGTCCGGCTCGGCGCCGGGGTGATTGTTTGCCCGCATGCCGTGGTGGCCTCCGATGCGAAGCTCGGGGATTTTGTGACCGTCAACCTGCACTCGACCGTCGCGCACGATGCCGTGATCGGGCGCTGGTCCCAGCTGCATTGCCACGTCGACATCACGGGCGGCGTGGTGCTGGGCGAAGGCGTGCTGGTGGGCAGCCATGCGTCCATCCTGCCGGGGGTCCGTGTGGGGGACGGCGCGGTGATTGGCGCCGGCTCGGTGGTGACGCGCGACGTGGCGGCCGGCGCGACGGTGTTCGGGGTGCCGGCGCGGCCCTTGGTGCAGCGGGAGGCGGGCAATGACTGAGGCACCCCCATGGTGGTCGCGCCGCTGGTCGCTGGTTTTGCCGGCGGTCGGGCTGGTGACGGCCGTGGCGGTGCAGGGCATGCATGTGTTTCGCGAAGGGCCGCGCGCCCGCGCGGCCCATCTCGCGCAGTCCGTGCCGGCGGAGGTGGCCGGCTGGGGCAGTCGCGAACTCCCGCTGGGCCCGAATGAGTTCCTGAGCAGCGAAGCCGAGAAGGTGCTGAACTATGACGAGATGCTGAACCGCGAATACAGCCGCGGCGGCCGGAGTTTCGGCGTCTATGTCGCCTATTGGGGCGCGGGCAAGATGCCGACGCGGCTGGTCGCGTCGCACACCCCGGACCGTTGCTGGACCGAGAACGGCTGGCGCTGCCTCGCGATGAAATTCAAGCAATCCGCGACGCTCGATGGCGTGGCGCTGCAACCGGCCGAATGGCGGCAGTTCGAGCCGCCCCTCGGCGGCAGCCCGGTTTACGTGCTCTACTGGCACCTGGTCGAGGGGCGCACGTACGATTACGGCGGCCATTTCAACAACGTGCCCAGCCCGCAGCTGTGGTGGAAGGATGCGGTGCAGCAGGCGGTGCTCGGCAGCCGCGAGCAGTACTTTATCCGGCTCACGTGCAATGAACCCCTCGAAAATCTCTGGAACGATCCGGGCTTTGGCGCGGTGCTGCGCGGCCTGGAACGGCTCGGTCTGGCCGTGCCCGCGCCGGCGGCGAAGGCCAACTAAGGCCCCGGATGTGTGCACCTACCCCCATGAAACCCCGCATTTTTCTTTCCCCCCCGCATCTCGGAACCGAGGAGCGGCGCCATGTCGAATCGGCCCTGGCGACCAACTGGGTGGCGCCGGCCGGCCCGCACCTGGCTGCGCTCGAGGCGGAGATGTCCGCGGTCAGCGGGGTGAAGTCGGCGCTCTGCGTTTCCTCCGGCACGGCCGCGCTGCACCTCGCGGTCCGGCTGCTGGGTGTGTCACCCGGGGACGAGGTGTTTTGCTCGACGTTCACCTTTGTCGCCAGCGCGAACCCGATTGTCTACCAAGGCGCGACGCCGGTCTTCATCGATGCCGAACTGCGCTCCTGGAACATGGATCCCGCGCTGCTGGCCGCCGCGCTGGCGGAACGCGCCCGGCAAGGACGGCTGCCGCGCGCGATCATCGTGGCCGACATTTACGGGCAATGCGCCGCGTGGGATGAAATCCAGCGGGTGGCGGACCTTCACGGCGTGCCGGTGATCGAGGATGCCGCCGAGGCCGTGGGGGCGACCTACCGCGGCCGGTGGGCGGGCGGGTTTGGGGCTGTCGGGATTTATTCGTTCAACGGCAACAAGATCATGACGACCAGCGGGGGCGGAATGCTGGTTTCCGCGGACACCGCGTTGATCGACCGGGCACACAAGCTCGCCACGCAGGCCCGCGACGCCGCCCCGCATTACGAGCACAGCGAGCTGGGCTACAATTACCGGCTGAGCAATGTGCTGGCCGGCATCGGCCGCGGACAACTTTCGTCGCTGCCGCAGCGGATCGACCGGCGCCGGCAGATTTTTGACCATTACCGGTCGGCGCTGGGCGACCTGCCCGGCGTGGGATTCATGCCGGAGCTCCCCGAGGGCCGCTGCACGCGCTGGCTCACCTGCCTGACGGTCGACCCGGCGGCCGCGGGGATCAACCGGGACGACGTGCTGGCGGCGCTCGCCGCCGACAACATCGAGGCGCGCCCGCTGTGGAAGCCGCTGCACCAGCAACCGCTGTACCGCGGGTCAGCCTGTTTTGGTGGCGAAGTGGCCGACCGGCTTTTCGCGCAGGGTCTCTGCCTGCCGTCGGGCTCGGCCATGACGGACGACGATCTGCAGCGGGTGGCGGACGTCGTGCGGGGAGTTTTTCCGCGACCCTGATCCCGACGAGCCTCTCTGCCATGTCCCCCGTCGCCCACCACACCGAGAGTCCGTTTCCCGCCGTCGCCAGCCGCGTCCTGCGCGATCGGGTCATGTTCGCCGTGCGCCAGCTGATGGACTTGGTCGACCGCCGGATCGGGAGCCGCCGCGGCATCCGTTTTCTCGCGATCCTGCTGGTGTACATGTGCAATCTGGGCGCGGCGTTTTACCTCTCCTACCAGCTGCGGTGGGATTTTTCGGTGCCGGGCGACTTTCAAACCCAATGCCTGCAGCTGATCCTGCCGGTGGTCATCTGCAAACTGGTCCTGCTGCACTCCTTCGGACAGTTTCGCAGCATCCTGAGTTATTTCGCGCTCGCGGACTTCGGCGGGGTGGTGGTCGCGATCAGCATGGTTTCCGCGATGATGCTGGCCTTGTGGTACTGGTCGGAAGTCTCCGCCGCCCCGCCGCGCGGGGTGATCGTGATGGATTTCCTGCTGAGCGTGGGATTGATCACGTCCTTCCGGCTGTCACTCCGAATTGTGCGGAGCTGGTCGCAAGTGGCGCGTCCGATGGCGTCCGCCATGGGTGAGCGGCGGGTGGCCATCATTGGGGCCGGCGATGTCGGTGAGGCGCTGGCCAAAGACCTGCTCCAGCACCCGGGCAGCGGGTTGCTGCCGGTTTTTTTCATCGACGACGATCTGGCCAAGGTCGGCCGCAGTATCCACGGCCTGCCCGTTTACGGGCCGCTCGCGCGCCTGGTGAAACTCGGGCCGCGCCTGCGGGTGAACGAACTGGTCATCACGCTCACTGGCGCAACGCCGCGGCACGTGAAGGAAATCGTCGAGCTGGGCCGGCAGATCGACGCGAGCACGCAAATCGTCCCGTCCTTCACGCAGCTCACCACGGGCGAGGTGAAGATCGAGCGGTCGCGACCGGTGGCGATCGAGGATTTGCTCGGCCGCGCCCCGGTCAACCTCGACTCCAGCGGCATTGGCCGCCTGCTGCAGGATCGCGTGGTGCTCGTGACCGGTGCCGGCGGCAGCATCGGCAGCGAATTATGCCGGCAGATCCTGGCGCACCGGCCGCGCCAGTTGCTCATGGTGGACCAGACCGAGCTGGCCCTGTTCGAAATTGAGCAGGAGCTGGTCGGCACGGAGCACGGCCGGCGGATCCTGCCGCTGATCGTGGACGTGGCGGATGAGCCCGCGATCCAGGCGGTGTTGGCCCGGCACCGCCCGGTGATTGTCTTTCACGCGGCGGCGCACAAGCACGTGCCGCTGATGGAGCGGCAGCCCGGCGAGGCGCTGAAGAATAACACCCTCGCGACCGCGGGCCTGGCCCGGCTGGCGAGCGGGCACGGCGTCGAGCACTTCGTGCTGATTTCCACGGACAAGGCGATCAATCCCACGAGCGTCATGGGCTGCAGCAAGCGCCTCGCCGAAAAGGTCCTCCAGGCCCGGCAGCACGCCCCGGGCAACCGCACGGCCTTTCTCGCGGTCCGGTTTGGCAACGTCCTCGGCTCGAGCGGCAGCGTCATCCCGACCTTCAAGCGCCAGATCGCGGCCGGCGGCCCGGTGACGGTGACGCATCCGGACATGACGCGTTATTTCATGACCATTCCCGAGGCGGTGGGCCTGGTGCTGCAAACGGCCACGCTCGGCCGAGGCGGGGAAATCTTTATTCTCGATATGGGCCAGCCGGTAAAGATCCTCGATATGGCGCGGCAGATGATCGAGCTCAGCGGGTATAGGCCCGGGGAGGACATCGAGATCAAGCTGACCGGGCTGCGCCCGGGCGAAAAGCTCTTCGAGGAACTCCGCCACAATACCGAGACGCACGAGCCGACGGAGCACCCGCGCATTTTCCGGCTCCGGAACGGTGAGGAACCGGAGGATGCCGAGGCCTGGCTGGCCGAGTTGCGGGCGGCGGCGGCGACGAGCCATCCGCCGGCCATCAAGCAACTTCTGCAGCGGCTGGTACCCGAGTACACGCCCTTTGCGGAATGAAGCGCGGCGACCAGATCCTAGTCAGCCGGGGGCGCCGTGGGGCGTGGGGACGGGAGGGTCACGCGGGGGCCGGACCGGTCGAGGACCGCCCAGCGGCCCGCGCCGACGAACAGCACTCCCCAAGTCAGCATAACGGCCGGGCACTGAAAAACGAAATCCACCCCCGCGTGCAGCAGGACGAGTGCGCAGCCGAGTACGGCACAGAGCGCCACGACGTTGCGCCAGAATCGGCGGCGGACGAGTTGCCACGAGCCGTAACCGAGCAGGCCCGCCAGCGGCAGCAGTCCGAGCGCCCCGAGTTCAATGGGAAACTCCAGCAGGTCGTTGTGCGCGTGCTCCCAGTACATTTTTGCGCCCGTCCCGGTCCCGGAGATTTCCGGGTATTTCCGGGTGTAGTGGGTGAAACCATAACGGAAACTGCCGGCGCCCCAGCCGAGCAGCCAATGGTCGCGCAGCATGTCCGTGGCGGCTTCGCGGGCGAGGGTGCGGCCCCGCCCCGCGGCGATCGGATCCTCCATCAGGCCGGCGAACCGCGCCCACACCTTGTCCGTCCGCAACACCACGCCGCCGAAGCAGAGCAGGGTGGTGAGGACCAGCACCAGGGGGGTAAACTCCGGGCGGCGAAGGACCGGCCCGCCCGACCGGGCCAGTCGGAACGCGAGGATGGCCCCGGTCAGCACCGTGAAGAGCAACAGCAGCATGATGGACGTGCGCGAGTACGTCAGGATCACCATCACGCCGAGGCCGACGGCGGCCAGGGCGAATCCCGCCGCCGGGCCCGGTTTTTCCCAGCGCCGGTGGGCCCGCCCCTGGTGCCATCCCGCCAGCCCGACGGCGAGCGCCACCATGAGGTTCAGGTAGGCGCCGGCATGGTTGGGATAGATGAAACTGGCGCTGAACCCGCCGTTGCTGGGGGCGTAGAGCCAGAAGATTTTTTTCGTCGCGCTCAGCTGCTGCAGCGCACTGAGCAGTGCGAGCAGGCCGGCATTGGCCACGAGCAGGGTGAACAGCACGCGGTAACTCCGCCGGTGCAAAAACCCGGCCCACACCGAGCACCCGAGCAGCCAGAGCGAACCGAACGCGATCAGGCTGCGCCCCGGGCCCGGCTGCGGCCACGGCACACCGACACCCGAGGGCAGCCAGGAAACATGCGGCACCGGTTCCAGCCACCAGGTGGCGGCATCGCTCATGAAACGCCACGCCGGATTGCAACCCTGCACCGCGATGTAGCCCAGCAACGCGAGGCCGCACCAGCCAACCGGCCAGCGCCCCAGCCGCGCCACGGGCCAGCGGACATCGCCGGTCGGAGCGCCGATTTCTCTGGGCCGGGCGAAGCGCGGCAGCGCCGCGAGCATGAAACCGACGGCGGCCAGGCCGAGGCTGGTGAGCTGGCTCCAGGGGTGCATGGCACCCAAGGCCCAGGGCAGAAAGCCCAGATGCAGTGCGGTCACGCCCACCAGCGCCGCTTCCAGCGGATGGAGCGGGGTGTTCACCGAGACCGAGCCGTGGGATCGCGCGGGATTTGTCACGCGGTGATAAGAACCGCTGGCCCCGACTGGGGTCGAGGGAGATTTGTCGCCGTGCGGTTCACCGCCTTGCCGGTGGGACCGGTCCCGCCCATGCTTTACCCGCCCCATACCTTATGCGAAAACCATTGAGCTGGCTCGGACCGGAAGTGCCGGAACGTTTTCTCGCCGCGCTCGCGCTCGCGCTGGCGTTTGTGGTTTTCCTGACGGTGGACCAGATGCACTGGTGGCAGCTCAAGCCGGACTATGCGTTCGGCTGGCTGGTGCCCGTCTTCGTCGTTTACGTCGTGGTGGAGCGCTGGCCCAGCCTGCGGGAGATTTTTGCCGCGGCGGGTCCGAGCCCACTGCCCCGCAGGCTGAACTGGTTCTTCGCCGGGGCCGCTGGTTTCAGCTTGGGGCTGGGCCTGCTGTTTTTCCTGGTGGGCGCGGTCTATCGCGCGGGGTCCGGGGCCACGCAGCCGGGCGCGCTGGCGCTCGCGCTCGGGTTTTCCGGGATGCTGCTCGGCATGATTTATTTCAACGTGCCCGCCGGCCGCGTCGGGCCGCCGGCGACGGGCTGGGGGGGCCTGCGGTCCGACGCCCGGCTGCGGGCGGTGGCCTTGTTTTTGTTTCCCGCCCTGATCTGGATTCTCAGCGCCCCGCTGGTGACCGCCGTGGATAACGCCATCAGCCTCTTTCTCCTGCGGAAGGTGACCACGGTCGTGTTCACCGTTTTCAGCCTGCTGGGCTATCCGCTGGTGCAGGAGGGCAACGTGCTGCTGCTGCCTCGCGGACAGGTGGGCGTGGCGGAGGCGTGCTCGGGCATCCGTTCACTCACGGGCTGCCTGTTTGCGGGGTCGTTCCTCGCCGCGGTGTTTCTGGACCGGTTCTGGAAAAAAATCCTGTTGGTGGTGGCGGCGATGGGCTTTGCCTTCCTGACCAACCTGCTGCGCAGCCTTTTCCTCACCGCCTGGGCTTATGCCTACGGCAGCGATGCGATCGCCGGGAAGATCCATGACACCACCGGCTTTGCCGTGCTCGGGTTGACCTGCGTCGGCCTGTTTTGCCTGCTGCCGTTGTTTCGCGCGGCCAACTGGCAGCGCTGGTTGGGGTTGGCGAAGCCGGTGGGGGCGAGCCGGTAGGTCGGGCTTAACGCCCGACCGGTTTTTTCCGGAGGCCGGATTGCGGATTTTGCCCGGGGATTACGCGGATTAGACCTTGTCGGGCGGGTTCGGATTCAACCCGAATTAGCCCAGAAGGTTGCGGAGGCCGCGAAGTGACTCCGGTGGGCCTGCGCCTTCGTTCCCTCCTGTAAAAGTCTGGATCAGAATGCCGGATTTGTGTTTCCGGGTGTCATCCGGGGTTAAAAAATCCGGAAAAATCCGGTTTCGCCCGGGCCGCAGGTTGGGGGTGGATTTCCGGAATGTCGGGCGTCCCGCCGTGGCCAAGGCGATGGCGGACAAGAAAGCCCGACCCACGTTACCCGCCCGAGCCCGCTCAGCCGTAGAGGCGCGCGGAGAAATCCACGAGGCCGGCCCGCAGACCCGACTTGTCCTCCGGTTTATCATCCACGGCCGCCGTCCACACCGTCAGGCTCGATAAAGTCGACGGAAGGTTGCCCGGCCCGGTAGGGCAGAGCAGGAAGGTGAGCAGCGTGATGTCGGTTGCACCCGAGCGGCGGAGCAGGTTGATCGCCACTTCCAGCGCGTGATTGTTGGCCACGATCGGATCGAACAGGATGATCCGGGCGTCCCTCAGGGCCGGCGCGTTGACGAGATGCAGCCGCGGCTTCGCCGGCTGCCGGTCCTTGCTGGGCTCGAGCGTGACCGTTCCGACCAGCAGGTCGGGAAAAAACTCCACCATGTCGTGTGAGAGCCCGAGCCCATGGCGGGTGAGCGAAAGGAAAACCACCGTCTTGGTCAGGGTCCGGCCGGGCTGGTCGCCCGCCGCAGTCTCCACCGTTTCCTCGTGCGTGGGCAGCGAACGGGTGGCTTCCAGCATGAGCAGCGTGAGTAAATGGGTGCTGGCCACGCGGAATGGGTGCGGCAGCGTGTGCTTGTTGCGCAGCACCGTCAGGGCGTGCTGGGCGAGGGGATGTTCGCTCACGTGGATTGTCCTGGCTGGCGCCGGCGGCGCGCCCAGCAGCGGTCCGCTCATGGGCGCAACCACCGGACTGCGGACCGGAGCGCTCGCGGAACTTTGAATGGGAACACTCAACGGGCCGTTGGTGCTGCCGTGGACCGGACTGACCAGCGGTCCGCTGATGGGCGCAGTCGTTGGCCCAAGACTCGGACGCTCAGTCGACTCCGACCGCTTCAACCGGGCTGTTCTGGAGTTAAAGATCTTCACTGGGAAAAATGGAAAGGACCGGCGGACCGAAGTCGGCCGCAGAAACAGGCCCGGGGAATACTCTGACGCGGTGCGCGCATGGATAATTAATATTTTCACGGTGCGGCGCGACAAGGGTCAGTCAAGGCGGACTTCCTTCCGCGGCCACTTGTCACCTATCTGTCACGAAAAACCGCCGCCTCGACGGAGGCCGCAGCCCGGCGGCCCGGCCCCAGCCGCGTTACAGCCGAGTGACGGAATCGTGTCGCGCGGGTGAATTCGGATTCACCCGCCCTCGGCCCTCTTGACCGAGAAAATCTTCGGCCCGTTATGAGCAAACGCCTTCCGGTATATGCGCTTCAAATTTTACGCGGTTATTCTCCTGGGTCCGGTTGTGGTGGGTGGCGCATGGGCGGCCGACCACGGTGGGACGGGCCCGGCCAAACCCCTGTTTGTGTCGCCGGTGGAGGCGTCGGCTCCGGCCGGCCCGGCTTTCAGCGTCGCACTACTCGCCCAGGTCCAGGCATGGATCAGCCGGAAGGTGCCGGAATGCCCGGCCGGTGTGGCGGCGGCCGCGGCGGATAAATTCCTCGGCGAACTGGCCGTGAGCCATCCGCAGGAGCTGGATCGCCTGACGTCCTCAAATTTTCCCGCCCGTGATTTTGAATCGGCGCTGCTGCGTGCGGTGAGCGCCCAGCTGACCGGGGAGTCCCGCGCCCAGCTGCGCGCCGACGTGGCGCAGCGCCGGGTGGCGGCGCTGCTGGCGACGGAAGGGCCGGAGGCGGCGGCCGGAGCCCCGAACGCCGCGGCGCTGGTGGGAAAAATTCGGGACCTCTCAGACACCCAGTACCGCCGGCTGCTCGAGGGGCGGATGGATGACGATGACTTGGAAATCGTGCTCCGGAAAGTCCGCCAACCGGCTGGCGCGGCGGTGCGGGCGGAAATTGTGAAACCCAAGGAGTGGACCGCGGCGGACATCGTCGCCGAGTTTGGGCGCCACAACCAGGAGGGCTCGGCCCTGTCGCGCCTGCAAGCCTACACGATCGAGGCGGAGTTGACCACGACCACCGGGCAGAAGCAGCGGCTGCTGCTGTACAAGATGCGCCCGGACCGATTCCGGCTGGTGGTGCTCCAGACGGGCCGCACCCAGTTTATCCTCGGGGCCGAGGGCGACCGTTTTTGGCAACAGGGCCCGGGCGCAGCGCCCGCGCTCTCGTCCGCAACGGCAATGGGCGCGCGGCGCTACATGGCCGAATTCATTGACCCCCTGTTCACCGGCGAGGGTTACAGCTTCACCCGGCTCGCCGATGGCCTGGTGGTGGGGAAAAAAACCTACCGGCTCGCCGTGCTGCGGTCCGACGGTTCAAAGTACGTGGCGAATATCGACGCCGAAAACTTCCGCGAGATCGCGCGCGAGTCTGAGGACAAGGCGGTCACCCGCTACGCGGATTTCCGGGTGGTGGCGGGTGTGACCATGGCCTTCCGCGAGGAAATCACTGATGCCGCCGGCCGGCGGGGGGTGCTCGAGCTGACCCGGATCACGCCTAATCCGGGCCTGATCCAGGCGTTTTTTGAACCGTCGCAACCGCACGCGCTGGACTATTTCGAGGTCGAGCGCCTGCTGACCCCGGCGCTGACCGCCGGCCGGGAGCAACCATGAAGACCCGCGCCCCCGCTTCCGCCCTGGGCGGCTGTTTCCGCAAGCTACTGTTGATCGGCGGGCTCGCCCTGCTGGGCCTTTACGCCCTCGGCGTCGCGGCCGGCTACATCTGGCTGCACCACGTCCGCCACAACGTCCGCATCACGGTCGCGGATGTGGCGCTGTTGCGCGTGGCGGCGGTCCGGCGGGGCATCGCCGCGGAGCAATTTGTACAGGCCCGGAAGGAATGGGACGCAAATAATTACCAGGCGGCGTTTCTCAACTACACCTCGGCGGTGCGGAACGATCCGGACGACATTGCCGGCCGGCTCGATGCGGTGAAATTCCTGACCGCGGCAGGCGCGACGAACCAGGCGATCGGCCTGCTGGATGACGGACTCGCCCGCACGCGAAGCGACC
The DNA here is from genome assembly GCA_003402695.1 of Verrucomicrobiota bacterium. Classification (GTDB taxonomy): domain Bacteria; phylum Verrucomicrobiota; class Verrucomicrobiia; order Opitutales; family Opitutaceae; genus Opi-474. Next base: position 19,984 of record QQNC01000021.1, read on the forward strand.
GGCGGCTGCTCACGCAGACCTTCGACCTGCTCACCGCCTCCGGGCGCGACGCGCATGCGCTGGAACTGCTGTCGGGCGTTCTCTCCGGGGAACTGGACGGCCCGAACGGACCGATGCTGCAATCCTATCAGCTGCTCGCGACGCTGAACTCGGCCGGGGCGCCGGCGGCCAGGAAATTGCTGGACCAGCGGCCCGAGCTGCCGAACCACCGCCCGGCGGTGCCCGTGGTGGCCCGCGTGCTCTGGGAGTCCGCCGAGCGCCTCAGGGCCATCGGACTGCTCGCGAAGTACGTCAACGCCGAGCCCGGCGCCTATGCTCCCTACGCCCAGCTGGCTGGGTGGCAGAAAGAAGGAGGGCTCACCGCCGACGCGATGCACACGGCCGAGCGGGCCTGCGCGCAATTTCCGACGGAACCGGCGCCACGCATCCTGCTGATCGAGGCGCAGGCCGCCTCGATCGCCACCCAGTCCGCCACGCTGTCCATCACCGCGTATCTGCGCGACTTTTCCAGCCGGCCGGAGGCGCTCCTGCTGCTCGCCGAAGCCGCCGGGCGCAACGGTTGGCTGGACCTGGCCCGCTCCCTCTACGCAGTCGGCGCGAACCGCCAGCCGGAGCTCACCCTGTTCGCCTTGTGTTATGGCGACGCCCTGGCGCGCAACTCCCGGTTCGCGGAGTTCCAGCAGTTGCTCGCGCAGGTTGAGGCGCAGGCGCCGGAAAAAAACACCGCGCTGCTGATCCAGCTGCGCCAGCGCCAGGTGATCGCGGCGGCGGCGCTGAACGATCCCGACAATGTGCGCGAGTTTGCGCGGCGGCTCGCCGCGGCCCTGCGCAGCAACCCGGAGGCCCTCGAGACGGCCCGTCGCAATTTTTCGAAGATGGGCATCACCGGCGCCGTGACCGAGCTCACGGGCCGGCCCGCGACGAAGCGTCCGTAGCGCGGGGCGTGCGGGAAATCCTGGTCGGACGCGGCCTGGCGGCGGACACGATTTAACGTGGGTCGGGGTTTATCCCCGACAGGATTGTCGAAGTGTCGAGCGTAAAGCCCGACCCACAATTAGCGCCGTCGAGTCCCCTGATGCAAAACGTGGGCTGTATCAGAAATTCAATGATACACGTTTGCCGGTAGCGCGTGGCGCAACCGAAGAAGCGGGTGGAGCGCGTTGCCGCCGACGCGCGGAGTTCATTCCGACGTGAACCAACGCGTTGTGGACAACGCATTCCACCCACAAAAGGGCGCGGGCCGGCACCCGCCGCGCGACCTAAGTAATTTCCCCGGCTTTTTACGCGTTTTTCACTGTGTAAATCCGGGGAAAACCCAGCGTTTGTCACCACCTTGTAACGCGCCCCGTCACCCAACGTTCACGGAACAGTCACGCACGGATGGGCGGAAAGTCATATTCGGAGCGCATCTTGCCGGCGTACGCAAAACCACCCGTCGCCGCTCCTTTGACTCCCTGACTCGTCCTTGCCGGTTTTGCGC
>QQNC01000022.1 GCA_003402695.1 Verrucomicrobiota bacterium
CCACGAGCTCCAGTTCCTGAGTGAGCGCTTCCGGACCCTGCCCGCCTTTCACCGCTCCCGGATCCACCAGCAATTCGCCGCGGACTACCTGCAGGCGAAGGACCCGGCGGCGGCCATCCGGGCCGCGTGGAGGGCGATCAAGTGGGAGCGGCGCAACCTGGACGCGTGGAACACATTGCTCGACGCACAAGCGGTGCAGGGCGATACCCCGAAACAGATCGAGGCCTCGTTGTATCAGGCAATCGCGGCCTTTGGGAATTATGCTGACTTGGAAGCTGCCTTCTCGGGTCGGCTCTGCCGCAGCTTACGGGCGTGGGGCCAGCACAGCGCGGCGGATTTTGAGGCGCAGCGGATCTTGGCAAAGAATCGACTGGCGCGCACTGACCTCGCGTTATTACAGGCGACGGACTCGCTGCAGCAGACCATGGATACGCGTCCGCTGGCCGAGGGCATCAAGGCCTACGACAAACTCGTGGACACGCAGGGTCGGGGCGCGGGGATTGCTTTTTACGACAAGATCGTGACTCCGTTTGTGCGGCACATGCTGGAAAACCAGCATCCGACCGAAGCGCGGCAGGCGGCCAAGCGGGCGCGCGCGATGCTTTATGTCCCGCCCGGCAGTCAACTTGACGGGGAGTTCAACAAGCTGTTCAAGGAACTGAAAGCCGTCTCCCCGGCGGCACAGCGTTAAAAAGCTCAACCCATGCTCAAGATTTCGTGTTTCGTTCTATTCGCGCTCCTAACCGTGGGTGTGGACGCGGGCGAGAGCGGGCCGCCGCTTTCGCCCGACTCCCGGTTTGTCGTTGGGGAGCTACTCGCGCATGATGGCTTCGATGTCGGACTCGACCGTTGGAAGCCGGAGCTTGAAAAAGGCGGTTCGATCACCGCGCGCGACGGCCAGCTTGAAATTGATGTTCCAGGTGGTGCCACGGTCTGGCTCAAGACGTCGCTCACCGGGCCGTTGCTGATTTCCTATGACGCTGTTGTGGTCGCTGCCGGAGGCCCCAACGACCGCGTCAGCGACCTGAATTGTTTTTGGATGGCGCACGATATGCGCAGTCCGGACGACATTTTTGCCACGGAACGTAACGGCCGGTTCGCCGAGTACGACCGCCTGGCGTGTTATTATGTCGGCTACGGCGGTAATGCGAACACGACCACCCGATTCCGACGCTACGTCGGCGAACAGGGCCACCGCCCCCTCCGCGACGAGCACAACCTTTCCGCTAAGGAATTTCTACTCGTCCCAAACCAGCTCGTGAGGGTCCAACTGGTCGCAGCGGGATCAACGATCGGCTACTATGCCAACGGCCGGCGCGTGTTCGCTTACGATGATCCGGAGCCCTCTACAAGTGGCTGGTTTGCATTCCGGACCGTGACGAATCACCTCCGGGTGAAGAATTTCCGAGTCTATCGCCTCCACTCCCAGCTCGAGGCAGGCGCGAACCGCGCTCCGGCCCCGATGAGCGGTAGCTGAGTCACGGGCAGGGAGGCTAGGTTTGCCGGGGCGGCTGACGGGATTTCCTGTTGCGCCGGAATTGAATCGTTGCAGCGTCAGCCCTTCGCGACATGCGCACACCTCCGCATAACCTCTTCGACAAGGTCTGGGCCGCCCACGCCGTCCGTGAGCTGGTCAGCGGCCAGACGCAGCTGCTCATCGGGACGCACCTGATCCACGAGGTGACCAGCCCGCAGGCGTTCGCCATGCTGCAAGACCTTGGCCTCAAGGTCGCCATGCCGCACCGCACGTTCGCGACGGTGGACCATATCGTGCCGACCGACCGCCAGACCGAGCCGTTCAGCGACCCGCTGGCCGACGCGATGATCAAGGCCCTGCGGAAGAACTGCGCCGAGCACGGCATCACCTATTTCGACCTCGCCTCGGGACGCCAGGGTATCGTTCACATGGTCGGACCCGAGCAGGGCATCACCCAGCCCGGCACAACCATCGCGTGCGGTGACTCCCACACGAGCACTCATGGCGCGTTTGGGGCGATCGCGCTCGGCATTGGCACCAGTCAGGTGCGCGACGTGCTCGCGACTCAGACGGTGGCACTCGGCCGGCTGAAGGTCCGCCGCATCAACGTCGAGGGGAAGCTGGGCCCGGGCGTGTACGCGAAGGACGTCATCCTGCACATTATCCGCACGCTCGGCGTGAACGGCGGCACAGGTTTTGCCTACGAATACGGCGGCGCGGTGTTTGACCGCTTTTCCATGGAGGAGCGCATGACCGTCTGTAACATGTCCATCGAGGGTGGCGCCCGCGTCGGGTACGTGAATCCCGACGAGACGACTTTTACCTACCTGAAGGGCCGGCCGTACTCGCCGACGGGCGCGGCGTGGGACGAGGCGGTCGCGCGTTGGCGCGCATTCGCGAGCGAGTCGGGCTGCGCTTACGCTGATGTCGTGACGATCCAGGGCGCGGACATCCCGCCGACGGTCACTTGGGGCATCAATCCCGGACAGGGCATTGCCATCACCGAGACGATTCCCGATCCCGCGAAGACCAAGGAAGTTGATGAGAAGGCCGCCATCGTGGAGGCGCTGGCCTACATGAAGCTGACGGCCGGAGCACCGATCAAGGGCACGAAGATTGACGTAGCTTTCCTCGGCAGCTGCACGAATGCGCGGCTGTCGGACTTCAAGGAGGTCGCCAAGTACCTGAAGGGCCACCGCGTTTCACCGGGCGTGAAGGCCATTGCCGTGCCGGGCTCGCAGATCGTCGGCAAGCTGTGTGCCGAACTCGGGATTGACCGCGTATTTCGCGAGGCGGGCTTCGACTGGCGCGAGGCCGGCTGCTCGATGTGTCTCGCGATGAACCCCGACAAGCTCGTGGGCGACCAGCTCTGCGCGAGCTCCTCGAACCGCAATTTCAAGGGCCGGCAGGGCAGCCCGACCGGCCGCACGCTGCTGATGAGCCCGCTGATGGTCGCCGCCGCCGCCGTCGCCGGCTCCGTGGCCGACGCCCGGGAAGTGTTTGGCGTCCGTTAGCGGACGCGGAGATCGCAGTTCGAAGACCGAAATTCACGAGCCCCTAAACCTTCCCTCGTTTCCTGCGTTTTTTATCTTACGATCTGCGAACTACGAACTTCGATCTCCGATCCATGGCGCTCGCAAAAATCACCTCCATCTCCGGCCGCGGCCTCGCCGTGCCCGGCAACGACATCGACACCGACCGGATCATTCCTGCGCGTTTCCTCAAGGCCATCACGTTTGACGGCTTGGGGGAGGGACTCTTTTTCGACGCCCGGAAAGCCGTGACGGCGGCCGGCCAGGTGCACCCGCTGGACGATGCCCGTTTCCGCGGGGCGAAGATCCTCATTTCCGGGGCGAATTTCGGCTGTGGCAGTTCCCGCGAACATGCCCCCCAGGCCATCCAGAAATCCGGCTTCCGCGCCGTGGTGGCGGAGAGCTACGCCGAGATCTTCTTTGGCAATTCGACCACCATCGGCCTGGCCTGCGTCAGCGCCGACCGGGCGGATATCGCCCGTCTGACGGCCGCGGTGGAGGCCAATCCCGCCCTGGAGGTCACGGTGGACCTCGTGCGCCAGGAAATCCGCTTCGGGGGCCAGACCGCCAAGCTGACGATGCGGGACTCGGCCCGGGATGCCCTCGTCCATGGCCGGTGGGACCCCATCGGGGAACTGCTGGAGGGGACGGAGGCTGTCGTTGCGGCCGCCAGCAGATTGCCGTACCTTGCTGTTCCGCAAAAATAACCTGAACCTTTCACCCCGGCCGGCGTCTCAACGACAACTTTTCCACTTATGTTTATTGCCATGATCGAAGTCTTTAAGGGCGCCGGGTTGCTGATCTACCCGCTGGGCATTTGCTCGGTCGTTGCGGCCTTTATCATCTGCGAACGCGCCTATGCGCTTCGTCAGGGTGCCGTGATGCCGCGCGACCTCGTGGACGCCATTGTCTCCGGCAAGCCGCTGGTGGGTGGCAACCACTCGGTGCTCGCCCGCATCGTGGACTTTGCCGAGGAGCACAGGAAGGACGAGGACGCGATCAAGGCGTTCGCCCGCTTGGAGATCAACCGCATGGAACGCGGCGTGCCGTACCTTGACGTCATCTACGCCGCCGCCCCGCTGATCGGCCTCACCGGCACGGTCACCGGCCTGCTGCAGGTGTTCTCGCAGATCGCACCCGACACCGGCCTGCCGGATCCCGTCAATTTCACCAAGGGCGTCGCGCTCGCGTTGTCCGCCACCGTCATCGGCCTGACAATCGCGATTCCCTCGCTGGTCGGCAGCGGCTACCTGCAGCGCAAGATTGAGAATTATGCGGCGCAGCTCGACGTGCTCCTCGAGCGCATCCTCCAGCGCGGGCGCTCATGAGCGGTTTCTACCAGAAGCGCCGCAAACGGCCCGAGCTGAACCTCGTGCCGTTGATCGATGTCCTCGTGATGTTGATCTTTTTTTCGTTCGTCACGATGCAGTTTCGCTCGGCGTCGACGCTCAACATCACGCTGCCCAAGGTCGAGACGGCCGGCAAAAACGAGTTCCGCGGCAGCGTTACCATCTCGATCGATAAGACCGGGGCGATGACGTACAACGCGAAGCCCATCGCCGACGACCAGCTGGATGGCCTGCTCTCGCAGGTGCACAACGTGGACAAGGACATTCCGGTGCTGATCCGCGCCGATGTGACCACGCAGCTGGGCAAGGTGACCTTTGTCTGGGACCAGTGCCGGAAGAACGGCATGACCAAGATCAGCCTGCAATCGCAGTGATCGGGTAGTGTGGGTTGCGCGCTCGCGCGCAACGGATTGGGTTTTTAGGCACGGGATTGGCCCATCGCGGATAGTTGCGCGCGAGCGCGCAACCCCCATAGCTCTCGGCCATGAAAATCGTTATCACGGGAGCGACGCGCGGGCTGGGGCGGGCGCTGGCGGAGGAATTCATCCGCGGCGGGCATACCGTTCTCGGCTGTGGCCGGGGCGGCGAGGCGGTCTTTGACCTGCGCATGACGCATGGCGCGCCGCATGATTTCTCCGTGGTGGACGTCTCACTCGACCGCAAGGTCGCGCTCTGGGCGGCCAAGGTGCTCGAGGCCGGCAGTCCGCCGGATCTGCTGATCAACAACGCGGGCCTGATGAACCGCCTGGCGCCGCTCTGGGAGCAGGACGACCGCGAGTTTACCCAGATCGTGGACGTCAACCTGCGCGGCGTGGCGAACGTCATCCGGCATTTTGTGCCGGCGATGGTGGCGGCCAAAAAGGGCGTGATCGTGAACCTCAGCTCCGGCTGGGGCCGCAGCGTCGCGCCCAAGGTCGCGCCGTATTGTGCCACCAAATTTGCCATCGAGGGCCTCACGCAGGCCCTCGCCGCGGAGCTGCCGGCCGGCATGGCGGCGGTGCCGCTCAACCCGGGCGCAATCGACACCGATATGCTCCGCCAGGCGTGGTCGGACGGCGCTGCGGCCTATCCCAAGGCGGACGCGTGGGCCAAAATCGCGGCGCCTTTCATCCTCGGACTCGGCGCGAAGCACAACGGGCAGTCCCTGAGGGTCGGCGATTTTTAACCACGAACAACACGCACGACACGAAAGCTGATCGGACAACGATCCCGCGGACGACCGATTGCGGCGACTCGAGTATCCGCTCAGCTTTCGTGCCGACAGTGTTTTTCGGGGTGAACCAAATCCCGGTCAGTCTGCCTTCAACCTGACATACAGCTGCTCGACCTTGGTCCGGGCCCAGGGAGTTTTGCGCAGGAACTTGAGGCTCGAGGAGATGCTCGGGTCGAAATTGAAGCAACGGATGTCGATGCGCCGGCCCAGTTCTTCCCAGCCATAGTGGGCGACAAGCTCGGTCAGGATCTTTTCAAGCGTGATACCGTGCAGCGGGTCGTGAGGGCGGGAGTCATTCATGGACGGGGGCGTCATGTTTGCGGTCCAGTTTGGCGGAGCCACACTTGATCCTGTCATCGATGACAACCGGCTGGTTTCGCATGCCCGGACAATGAGGCAGCTAAAACGCACAAACGCGCTCTCATTCTTTCGTTCCTTGCTTCGGGTCGCCTGCTGGCCTGATCGCCCGCGGAAGCAGGGGGGCGATAGCCGGCCCACCGCTCACTTCCGGTGTGGGCTCGCCAAACGGAGTCCAAAGATTATTTTTCGGGAGCATGAAAATCTTCCGCCCCGCAGGTTTTATCTTTCTGCTCCTGCTGGCCTTAGCTGCCCACGTCACCCGCGGTGCCACGCCGGTGCCCCTGTTTGACGGCCTCGGTTCCCATCATTTCCCGGTCACCACCACTTCGCCGGAGGCCCAGCGCTACTTCGATCAAGGGGTGTGCTTCCTCTTTGGCTTCAACCACGGGGCCGCCATCCGCTCGTTCAAAGAGGCCGAGCGGCTCGATCCCGGTTGCGCCATGGCGCATTGGGGTATCGCGCTCGCGAGCGGCCCGCACATCAACTTCCCGCTGGTGCCGCCCCCCGCCGCCGCACTCGCCTGGCAGGAACTGACGCTGGCCCGGGCCGCCGCCGCCCAGGCTTCCCCAGTGGAGCGGGATCTAATTGACGCCCTGGGCCACCGCTATGCCAATCCGCAGCCCGCCGACCGCAGCGCACTCGACCTTGCCTACGCCAATGCCATGCGCGAGGTCTGGCACAAGCACCCGGACCATCCGGATGTCGGCGTGTTTTTCGCGGAGGCGATGATGGATCTGCGTCCGTGGGACCAGTGGACTCTGGAGGGCCAGCCCCAGCCCGGCACGGAGGAGATCCTCGCGACCCTCGACGCCGTGCTGAAACTCGATTTGCAGCATCCCTTCGCCAACCATCTCTACATCCATACGGTTGAGGCCTCCCCGCATCCCGAGCGCGCGCTCCCGGCGGCGGACCGCCTGCTCAGCCTACAGCCCGGCTTGGCGCACAACGTGCACATGCCGTCGCACATCTACATTCGCGTGGGCCGCTGGGAGGATGCCATCGCGTCCAACCTGCAGGCCGTGGACGCCGACCGGAAATACCGTGAGGTATTTGGCCCGGCCCGCGGATTCCTACCGGTCTATGTGGCGCACAACGAGCATATGCTGGCCTACGCCGCGATGATGACCGGCCGGGGCGAACTCGCGGTCCGGCACATTCGCGCCATGACCGCCGGTTTGTCGCCGGAATTCCTTCAGGAGTTCGGCAGCGGCGCGGAATCCTTCCTCGCCATGCCGCTCGAGGTGCTCGTCCGCTTTGGACGTTGGGATGAAATTCTCGCCGAGCCGGACCATCCGGCGTCGCAGCCGTTCACCCACGCCTTCCAGTACGCGGCCCGCGGCGTCGCCTTCGCCGCCAAGGGCGACATCGCCGCCGCGCGCAAGGAGCAGGGGCTCTATCTCGAGGCGGCCAAGGCCGTGCCGGCCGACTGGTCGGCCGGCAATAACAGCTGCCAAACGCTGTTTACCGTCATCACGCCGATGCTCGAGGGCGAGATTCTCGTCCGCGAAGGCAAGCTCGAGGCCGGCCTGGCATCGCTGCGGGCGGCGATGAAAAATGAGGATGCCCTGCGCTACGACGAACCGCCTGGCTGGCTTATTCCGCTGCGCCACTCGATCGGGGCCACGCTGATGCGCGCCGGCCGGTACGCCGAGGCGGAACAGGTCTATCGCGCCGATCTCGCCCGGGTTCCTGGCAACGGCTGGTCGCTCTTTGGCCTGGCCGAGGCACTGACGCTGCAGCACAAGGCCGCTGAGGCCTCCGTCGTGCAGGCCCAGTTTCGGAAGGTCTGGAGCCAGGCCGATCTCACCATCACGTCCTCCTGCCTCTGCCAGCCCGGTGCGTGAAGCGGGGAGCCCGTTCCGCTTCTGACAAAGCTGTGGCTCGCCTAGCCGGCGCAGCTGGCCGCCGCGCGGTCAGGCGTCGATCGTCTTGCCCTGGACCACGATGTTGGTCCGGAAGACGTAATCCCAAATGCCATTCGAAACGCCGAAGTTGCCCAGGTCATTGTAATGGTGATGCAGCGCATGGCGTTGCTTCAACCGGAACAGAAAGCTGCCAGGCCGGGCGTTCCAATGGTGGATGGCGTAATGGGCGAGGGTGTAGCCGAGGTAGCCCAGCATCAGGCCCGCGGTGAACGCGCAACCGCGGACCAGACCCGCGTAGGTGATGGCCGGGCCGGATGCCAGGACCAGGATGACCACGAGGCTCAGCCACGTCGGCGTGCCAAACAGGGCCTTCTGGTCGTCGTGATGCTTGGCATGCTGGTCCTTGATGTACGTCAGGTGATGCAACACGTAGCGATGCATGATGTACTCGATGAACGTCCAGCTGCAGAAACCGATGACAAAGGCCACTAGCACGGCCAGCCAATGCGTGGGAGCACGGTAAAAGGCGAAGGCCATCAGGATCACGGCCAGGGCCGGATAGACGTAAAAATCGGCGAAAAAACTGGCCGGGCTCAGGTACATGGGACCCTGATGCGATCCGCTGGCGGATGCGGGAGTCGTTTTATTCGCTGCGGTTGGGCTGGTCATGGATGGGTCGCGGGTGGTCCGAAGAGGGCAGAGTGTGTGAGCGTTGCTGGATTTGTCGAACTCCTGCGCGAGGAGAGTGCAAGGCGACTTCCAGTCTGTCTGCAGCTAAGCGCAGTGGGCCGCCCGCCGGCAAACCGAAAGTTTGGCTCTGCCGGGCCTCAAAGGGTAATAAGCCAAGCCCGCGCCCTGCCGGACACAGCAAGCCATGCACAGTGACACGGCTGATGCCGGGCCGGGTCGGCAGGCGACCCAACCCCGAAGTGGGCCTGAAAATCATGGCATCTGAAAAGATTCAGGGGTAAACTTTTGTCGTCATGAGCGATACTACCCAGTTGCCTACCCCGACTAGAAAAACGTCAACCGCGGCCATGGTGATCGCGGTTCTCTGCATCGTGCTGGTCGCTGTGCTGGTCACGCACAGCTTGAAAGTGAATGAGCTGAACGCCCGTCTGGCCACGAGCGATGAGCAGCTAGCCCAGGCCAAGTCCGACACCGCCCAGGCGCAGAAACAGCTGGAGACGGCGAAAAATGCCGCCGCCCGGCAGCAGAAGCAGCTGGATGACAGCAAGGCCGAGGTGGCCCGGCTCCAGCAGCAGGTCAATGAAGCCAAGGCCGGTGCCACCAACACGGGCGTGCAGTTAAAGGTGGCCCGGGTCGAATCGGCCCAGCTGCAAAGGCAGATCGAGCAACTCCGGACGACCTCGGATGCGGTCCAGGCCCTGGCGGACGAAGCCAAGGCGGAAGTCAGTCAACTCCAGCGGCAGGTGGAGACGGCCAATGCCACGGTCGCCGCGGCCCAAGCCAAACTCGAGGAGTCCCAGGCCAAGCTGGGTGAGACCCAGGGCAAACTCGATGACGCCACGCGCCAGCTTGGCGCGGCCAAGAACAAGAAAAAGTAGGCCCCGCCACCGGCCGCCGGGGTGGGCGGTCAGCTCGGCGCCAGACTCTTGGCGCTGTTGTCGGTATTGAATGTCCCAAACACCACCCCGCCGTCGCGGTTGCCCTGGAACCGCTCGCGCGCGACGCGTAGCACCTCGCTGTCGTCCACTTTCGCGAGGGGGGTGTACCGCGGGTGATGCGACTCCTTGTACGGGTTGTTGTGCTTCGCGTTGTAACAGCTGATGAGCGACCAGCGCGGATTTTCCGATTCATTGGCCGCGGAGCAGTGCAGCAGGTTGGCGTGGAAGTAGAGCGAGTCGCCGGGCTCCATCTCGCAATGCACGAGCGGGAGGTGTTTCTTCGCCTCGGTGACACGCTCGAGGTCCGCACCGGCCTGTTCGCCGGAGAGGTTGTGGTTCACGCGCCCGAGTTTGTGCGAGGCGGTGAGGACCTGCATGCAGCCGTTGAGCTTGGTCGCGCGGTCCACGGCAGTGCTGACGCTGACAAAGTCCGGGTACAGGCAGCCGTTCTGGTACCAGTAGCCGTAATCCTGATGCCACGCCCACGCGCCGCCGGTGCGGGCGTCCTTCAGGATCATCTTCGAGTGATAGTGGTAAACCTCGTCCTCGAGCAGTTGCTCCACGGCGTCCACGATGCGGCGGCAACGGGCAAACATGCCGTAGATGCCGTCGCCGGGGTGATTCCATGCCGTCAGGCGCACGGGGTGGCCTTGGCCGTCGTCGCGCGCGATGGCGGCCTGATCGAGGGCCTTGTCCTCCTTGCTTGCGCGGGCGAGCAGGGAGATTTCCTCGGGACTGAAGTTGCCGCGGACGATGATGAAACCGTCGCGGTTGAAATCCTTCACCTGGGCAGTGGTCAGCACATTCATGGGGAGTGGGGTGGGCGCTTGGCGGGTGGCGCTCAGCGGACCGCGGGTGCGGGCTCGGCGTCCTTCTTCAGCGGTGCAACCGGGTTGGTGATGGAAATCTCGGTCGTGAACAACTCCTGGCCGGAATGGCGGTTCCGTCGGCCGGCCACCATGAGGCCCGGGCGGCCCTTGCTCTGGCCGCCGACCTGGACGTTGTCCACGTTGCGGTAACCGAGGCGGACCAGGCGGCGCGCCTCGTTGGTCTGATTGAGATGGGAGCCGTGGATCGTGAAGATATTGAAGATTACCACGTCGCCGCGCGACGCCGGCACGGGCACGGTGTCAGCGAGGGAATATTTGTCCGTCGGCAGGTGCGGCGTGCACGGGCCGTCGGCGGTCTGGGTGATATGCGGGAGATAGCCCGCCTTGTGCGAGCCGGGCAGGAAACGGATCTCGCCGTTCTCGTGGCGGGTGTTGTCGAGGTGCATCAGCACGTCCACGTAGCGGCCGTCGGCGTGTGGGTAGAACGCATTGTCCTGGTGCATCGGAAACGGGTGGCCGGTCTCCGGCGGCTTCACGTGCATCGTGGTGTGGTGGAGTTCCACGTTGGCGCCGAGGAGGTCCACCATGCAGCGGACGAGGTTCGGATTGGTCACGCCGCGCGACCACGCCGAGGAGTAAAACTGCAGGTCGTGCATGCCGACGAGTTTCGATTTCTTCTCGACGTCGGCGTTCATGTAAATCTTCCGCCACGGGCCGGTCCAGCTGGCGTCGGGCCAGGCCCACTTGTCCATCATCCAGTCGAGTTCAGAGGCCAGCTCGTCCGTCTCCGCCTGGGTGAAGACCCGGGGGATGTGAAGATAGCCGTGTTCGTGATAAAACGCGATTTGCTCAGGGGTGAGTTGCGTGGTGGTCATGGGAATAAAGGGACGAAGGACCGCTGACGAGGGGGGAGCGGAAGGGGGGGAAAAACCGCAGAATCCGACTTATCCATGGAAGGACGCCGCGCAAGCGAGGAAGTGACCGTGCGCGGGTTGGAACGGCCCGGGTATGCGCTGGGTCCGGGGGCAGTTCGCGCTGAAATCCCTCGGCCCTACTCAGCCCAGCCCTATGAAACCCACCGAAGAGTAGATCGCAGGCACCACGGCGCGGCACGCCTCACGGAATCGGCTGCGTTCGCTCCGGCTCCGCTAACCGAGCGTGCGCAGAGCAACCTTCGATCATGACCCGTTTCCCCGAACCGCCTCGAACCCGGCCAGGAAGCCGGCGTTGTAGCCGCCCTGGTACGTCAGCTGACCGTAGTTGGGATACGACGCGTCCGGCGCGTAGGCCGAGTATGAATGCTCGCCCTTGACCTGCTTCCAGCTGGCGGCCCAGCCGGATTTCCAGCCGGCATAGTACGCGTCGATGCTCTGCCGTTCAGAGGACTGGGCGTAGGTTTGGGTTGGTGCGAACGCGGCGCACGTGCCTCCGAGGAGTATGAGAGAGAGCAGATTGTTTTTCATATTGAGATCATGATGGCGGTCACTCCTACAGGTGGTCGGTCCCGTCGTGGCGGCGGCCGTGGACCACGACCTCCCAGACGGCACAAAACAAGGCGACAGCGAGCGTGAGGAAATTACGGAGCAGGTTTTTCATGAGAGTGTTTTCTGCATCGCCCGTTTCACCTTGGACCAGTAGCCGAGGATCGTGCTCTTCCGGTGGACGTTGGGAGCGCCGTTCCAAGTGCGGGCAAAGTCTTGGGACGTCGGCTTGTGCCCCGCCCGGGCAGGAGTGACGTAATGGCCGAGGGAAAGGCCGCAGATTCTGCGGGCCTTCACGGGGTCGAGGCTTCGGGATGTTTTGGCTATCTTTAGGCAGGGCTTACTTCCCCCCTGACAATGCCGGCGGGAAACAGCACCGCGCGGGCGTTGGTCATAGGGTGGAATAATAACAATTCGACCGGGACTCTCCTATGGGGTGTTTACCTACCTGGCAGAATACCAGAGGGCAGAGGGCGCAAATTAGCGCGGGTCGAGGGTCAGAGCCGCTGAACGCTGATTGTTGTTATCTCATAATTATCCGCCATCCGCCAGTTGCGTCGCGGCGGTGGACACGCACTGTCACCCCCCATGAATTCCTTTTTCACGGCCATGGAGGCTCCGTCGGCCATGAGCAACGAGATGAAGACCCTCGCTTCCACGTCTGCCGACCGGCAAGTCGCCGTGACCTATCGCGCCAGCACCGGGTGCAAGCAGGTGGCGGCATGAGCCGTCTACCGCTCCCGACCCGGAAACTGCCCGCTGAAGTACGGCTGGGGCGCTCCGGCGTGCACGGCTACGGCATGTTTGCGCGCGATTTCATTCCGCAGGGGGCGCGCATCATCGAGTATTTCGGTGAGCGCATCACCAAGGCCGAGTCGCGGCGCCGCGAGGCGGGTCAGCTGGCGCTGAGGGCGGCGGGAGGGGAAGGTTGCTTCTACATCTTCGCCTTGAACCAGCGACACGACCTCGACGGCAGCATGGCGTGGAACTCCGCCCGGCGGATCAACCACTCCTGCGCCCCCAGCTGCGAGTCGCTGAATCTCCGGGGGCGGATCTGGATCGCGGCGCTGCGCGATCTCACCGCGGGCGAGGAACTGACTTTTGACTACGGCTTTGACTATGCGGATTGGCCGAAGCACCCGTGCCGCTGCGGGGCAGAGGGCTGCGTGGGCTTCATCGTCACCGCCGGCCAGCGCTGGCGAGTGAGGAAAGAAATTAAGAAGGATGCAGGCCGAAGGACGAAGTCAGGCGGCGGCCGTTCGCCTCCTTGATTCCGATATTCCCTTTGGGCGGCCTCCTTGGGCACGGCGTCCCGGGTCGCTTAATTCTTGGGGCCGCGGAAGCCGCCGAACAGGAAGACGATGATACAGATCAGGAGGACGAGACCGAAGCCGCTGCCACCGTAGACGGGGCCGCCGATGTAAAATCCACCACCGCCGAAGAGCAGCAGCAGGATGACGATCAAGAGGATTGGGTTCATGCCAGTCACTGACCACGGATCGCGCCATCGGTTCACGGGAAAGGGAGCCGGCAGAGTTTTGCGTGCAGCAGCGCCACGGCTGCGCAGTTTGGCCGGGAGCGCTTAGCCCAACTTCCTCATGCCTCCTCCTCAATGCTCGCCTCGCGCCCCTGCGGGCGCCGGGGCTACCGCCAGATGTGGAAATTCGACCGGAGCTTCCGTTCCTCGAGCAGGAGCCGCCAGTTGAGAGACAGGAATAGCCCGATGACCAGTCCGCCCACGGCTTCGGGGCGGTTACCTTCTCCGGCTTGCAGCCTTCTGGAGTGTTTTGGCGCGATGCTGGAGGGCGAGAATGCGCTGCTCTGGTTTAATTCGACCGGCCAGGCGTGTGTTAAGTTCGGTGGGCTCAGCCGCCGCGACGTCCGCCGCGGAGTGATAACCGGCGTCCAGCAGCGCTGCGGTTTCATCCCACGTCGCGCCCAGTTCATGCAGGCGCTGGAGCGATCGCAAACCGGCGACGAGTTGCGGGGACGCGGGTCCGCTGCGTGGGTCAGCCAGCCGGGTGGTCGCATTGAGGTTGGCCGTCACAAGATCAAAGCCGGGATGGTCCCACAAAAACCGTGCGACGCCCTTGAGGGCGGGGATTTGCCCCAGGCGCCGCCCATCGGCAAGATGCGCCGCGAGGGAGGCCGTTGGGAAATGTCGCTCGACGTTTGACGCGAGGGCTGCGGCATACTCGGTCGGGGTGAGCGGGGAGCCCTCGGGTGTGCCGTGCGTATGAACCAACTCGAGCCATTCGGCGGGCCGGATCGCGGCGAGAAACTTCAACGAACCGAAACTATCCTTGGCGCCGCGGCGTTGCAGCGCACCCATCAGGGCGACGTTGCCCTGGGTCAACGTTTCGAGTCGTGAGGACGGTTGCTCCGGTTTTGCGGTGTCGCTAGGCTTGGCCATGTGCGGATGATTGGGGATGCGGGTGCAGGAAGCGACAACTCTGCTGTATTCATCGGCAAAAAGGCAGAGCGCAAAACGCAAAAAGGACTAAAGCGCGGAAAGCCGGAGCTTTCCGGCATTTTCACGCTTTCGCGCTTCTGTGATAACTCAGGGGCAGTTATTCGATGGCGATCAGTTCCACTTCGAATACGAGCGTCGCGCCGGGCGGGATCGGGCCGGAGCCCTCGGGGCCGTAGGCGAGATCCGAGGGGATGACGAGGCGCCACTTGGCGCCGACCTGCATGAGTTGCAGGGCCTCGATCCAGCCCGGGATCACGCCGGTGACGGGAAACGAAATCGTCTCGCCCCGCTCGACGGAGCTGTCGAAGACGGTGCCATCCGGTAGCGTGCCGTGGTAGTGGACTTCGACGGTCTGGTCGCGTGTGGGTTTCGCGCCTTTGCCGGCACGCAGGACCTCGTAGTGCAGGCCGGAGGGGGTGACGACGACGCCGGGGCGGGCTTTGTTGGCGTCGAGAAACGCGTTCGTCGCGCCGGCCTGTTGGGCGGCGCGCCCGGCGCCCGCCTGTTTCGTCTTTTCCTGGGCGACTTCAAATGCAGCCCGCAACTCCGACTCCGGCAGTCGCGCCGGCTTGCCGGCCAGGCCGTCCTGCAAGCCTGCGAGAAACGCCGGCAGATCGACGGCGAGCCCCTGGCGGGCGAGATTCGCGCCCAGATTAAGCGCAATGCCGTAGCTTACGCGCTGTTCAACTGTGTCGAGGGAAGGTTCGGAGGATTTAGCCACAGCACCACGCCAGCCGCTTCGCGGGGAAAGGCAACCCAGCAGCATATCTTATCGCGGAAACGCGGAGGAGCGGAAACGCAGAAATGAGGTAGGGTGGTCCCGCCCTACCTCAGAACCTTCCCGGCATTTCCGTTCCTCCGCGCTTCCGCGATCCTCAGACCACCACGTTGGTGGTCTCGATCTGGCCGATCTTCTTGCCGGGGTCGGAGATCAGGTGGGCGAGGTTTTCGGTGACGAGGTTGGATAGCACCAGGTGGTCGATTTGGGCGAGGTCGCCGACGGTCGCGAGGAACACGGGCTGTTTGCCCTTCGCGCAGTAGATCTCGCTGTTCCGGATCACCAGCCGGCGCACGCGGCCGCTGGCACGGATGTAGGGACGCGTCTGCGGGGTGAGGCCGGCGTCCTGGAGATGCAGGCCGTCGATCACGAGGGATTCGACGTCCGCGGGGGTGTCGCCCATGTCGGGGACGTCGGTTTTGCCCTCGAGGTGGATGAGATACCGGTCATCCACCGGGTCGTGGTAGGAAATATTGCGCAGGATCAGGCTCCGGTGCCGGCCGGAGATGCGGAACAGGAACGGCTCGGTGTAGGTGTAGTCGGCCTTGGTCTGGCGCAGGTCCACGTTCTCGATCACGATCGCGCCGAAATCGCCCTGCATGCCCCGGCGCTGGTAGTCCCACGCGCTGAGGTAGAAGCCGAAGCTGCGGTAGTTGCCGGTGACGTTGCGGATGGTGATGCGGTCCTGGGAATTTTCGCGCGACAGGATGCGAACGACCTGCGCGGCATCGTCGACGAAGAGGCCGTCCACCAAGACGTCGGTGATCGGCCCGACCGTGCAGGCGGGGTGAAACCAGCTCTGCTCGCCGTTGGATTCCTCATCGCCGTTGAGGGCGATGAAGTCATCCCCGGTGCGGCCCTGGATGTTGCGCAGCACGAGAAACCGGCCCGGGCCTTGGAAGTGGAGACCGTCCTGGTTGCCACCGTGAATGTATCCCGGCAGCTCGAGCCGGATGTTTTCCATCGTCACCTTGCGCCAGTTGGACACGAGGAAGGCGAAGGTCCGCTGGTCGCGCACCGTCACATCGCGCACGAGCAGGTTTTCGACGCCGAAGAAGGAAATCGCGACGACGATGTGGCGGGCCTTGGTGTAGTGGACCTCGGGCGGGACATGGTGCGCCTGGTTCTTGCAGTCCTGGTTGTAGGTGCCGCCCAGCAACGTGATGTTGCGGTCGATGAGCTCACCCGCGGAGGGATGGGCGTTGATCAGTAGCGCGCAGTCGGAGTGGGCGACCTGGAAGAATCCACAGTCCGGATTCCGACACTCGATGGTGGTGTTGGAGTAAACGCGGAGCGACGAGATGAGTGCCGCGCCATCCATCACCAAATGCACCCCGCCGCCCGAGGCGGCCAGCTCCAGCACCTGCTGCAGCGCGGCGGTGTCGTCCGTGCCGCCGCCGGTGGTGACGTTGCTATCCAACCGGGCCCCGGCCTGGCTGGCGAAAATGGTGGGGGTGATCATGACGGGTAGTCTGTAATTCGATTCGAGGTTAGATTGGCAGCGCGCCAAGTTCCACCGCACCCGGCCTGCACGGGAACGCAACCTACCTTTTCCCTATGGATTAAGATATCACGCGGGCAAATGGCCAATCTGACCATGTCTGCTGACCGCACGGCGGGCCCTATCGCCCTGCCTACTGCAAGAAGTCCAGCCCGACACCTTAGGCTGGTTCCTTACTCAGCCACTCAGCGGCGAGGATGCGAGCAGGCAAGGCGATCCAGGCGATCAAGCCGGAGCGGTAATCCCAGCAGGAAGAGTTTGGCGGAGGGGAAGTGCGGGGGCTCGAACGCGGGGATCACCCACGCCTGTTCCGGCGCGATGCCGAGGGCGTGCATCTTCTCCTGGGTCGATTCGGCCTGGGGCGGCAGGTTATCGATCAGAGCCGAAGTCGGGCTCAGGTTCCGACGGCAGTTCAGGATCATCGCGAAGCTGAAGATGGAGTGGTCATCGAACCCCAGGGAGAAAATACGCGAAGCCTCATGGGCGAAGCCGAAGAAAGCATTGGTGAAGAGAAATACCTCCCGTCCGCCGGAACGGCAGAGGGTGAGCAGTTCGTGCGCCTCCGGCCGCACACAGACCTCATAGGCTCCAATCCGCCGGGAATTCTTGAGTGTTGCCGGGCCGCTTTCAGGCGTTTCGCGGGCATGAATCAGGGTTTCGTCGAGGTCGAGGAAGAGGGGCGGTTTTTTCGGCTGCATCGCGCAGTATATCAGCCGTGTAAAGCCAGGCAGCGATATTCTGCGGGGAGGAAAAGCGAAACGTGGAACGAGACGTGTGACTGTCGATTTGATCGTGGGCGGAAGGGTGGGTTGCGCGTTGGCGCGACGTTGCCCGCGAGAGGTTAATCCGCGCTGCGATCATATCGGGCGTAAAGCCCAACCTACGGCGGAAAAGACGACAGCTTGTCGCTTTATCCGAAGCGGCGTCCGCGCCGTTAAATCATCGGGACGTGCGGCTCGACTTCAGCGTCGTAGTCCACGCCGGCGAGGCCGAAGCCGAAGTTCTTGAGGAACTCGATGCGGTAGCCGGCGATGTCGGTTTTCTGCTCAAGGTTTTCCGTCGTGACGGTGGGCCAGATCTCGCGGACCGCGGCTTGGACCTCGGGGATCATCTCGAGGTCGTCCACGCGGACGCGTCCGCCGGTGTCGAAGGTCAGCGACTTGCCGTTGTAGAGCTGCGTGGCGAACAGGCGCTGCATCTGCTCGATGCAGCCCTCGTGCGTGCCGCGGGCCTTCATGAGCTTGTAGAGGATGGAAATGTAGAGCGGAACGACGGGGATGGCGGAGCTGGCCTGGGTGACGAGCGCCTTGTTGACGGAGATGAAGGCGCGGCCGCCACCGTGGCTCTTGAGGGAGGCGTCGATGCTGCGGCCGGCGCGCTCAAGGTCGTTCTTGGCGAGGCCGATGGTGCCGTTCTTGTAGATGGCCCAGGTGACCTCGGGCCCGATGTAGGAATAGGCGACGGATGTGGCGCCGGGGGCGAGGAGGTTGGCGTCGCGCAGGGCGTTCATCCACATCTCCCAGTCTTCGCCGCCCATGACGGCGGCGGTGTCGGCGACCTCGGCCTCGGTGGCGGGCTCGATGGTGACGTCGCTGACGATGCCCTTGTCGGTGTCGACCGTCTTGTTGGTGTAGGGGACGCCGACGGGCTTGAGACAGGACTTGTGCACGACGCCGGTGCGCGGGTGGGTGCGGCGGGGGGCGGCGAGGGAGTAGATGACGAGGTCAACCTGGCCCAGGTCGGCGCGGATGAGGTTGAGGGCCTGCTGCTTGATCTCGTCGGTGAACGCATCGCCCATGATGTTCTTGGCGTAGAGCCCGGCGGCGCGGGCGGCGTTCGTGAAGGCGATGGTGTTGTACCAGCCGGGAGTGGCGGTGCGGCCCTCCTCGGAGGGGCGCTCGAAGAAGATGCCGAGCGTGGCGGCACCGGAGCCGAAGGCGGCCGTGATGCGGGAGGCGAGGCCGTAGCCGGTGGAGGCGCCGATCACCAGGACCTTCTTGGGTCCGGGCTTGATGGGGCCCTTGGCCTTCACGTAGTCGATCCACTCTTGGACATGAGCGGCGCAGCCGGTGGGGTGGGCGGTGACGCAAACAAAGCCACGAACCTTGGGTTTGATGATCATGCAGGCACAGGTTCCCCGGGGAGGGAACAAGGGGCAAGAGGCAAAAAAGTAAGAAGGAAGAATTAAGAAATGACGGAATCATCCAACGCCCAAGGCCGATCGCGAAAGCACGGAGAGGCGGAAAAGGCAGGGAATCGAGCCGGCTGATGGATTGCCACGTCGCCCCGGCGGTGCGCCTCGCACTGACAATCAAGGGGGAAATAGCGAGCCGTCTGCCTTCTTCAATCTTCCTTCCTGTTTCCGCCTTCGCGCCGTCGCGGTGCTCACTGGCTCAGCAGCACCATCGGGCCCTCGGCCTTGGGGACGCCGCCCTTGCGCTCGAGGCTGACGGCGAACTTGGCGACGGAGTTGACGGGGCGGTTGGCCTTGAAGGTAACGTGGGCGACGCCGGTGGCCGGATCCACGCGGAAGACACCGCCGTCGACCGGAATGGGATATTGCGGGTCCACAAGCCAGAGCTGGTAGTCCTTGTCGTCGGCGAGGGCGGGGAGTTTATCGACGGTGAGGACGCCTTCCTGCTTGGCCGGATTCCAGACGGCGACGGCGAGGGCCTGCGGGGAGTTGCCGAGGAGGGAGGCGAGGGTGGAAATCTTGAACTGGGCGAGGTCGCCTTCGGATTTGAGTTGGCGGTCGAGGGCGGCGAGCTGCTCGGTCATGGCGCTCAGCTGGTGGCCGGCGATGAGGCGCTCGGCCTCGAGCTGGTTGCGGGCGCTGCGGAGTTCGAAGTCGGCGAGAGCCTGCTGGTCGCGCAGCGTGGCGGCTTCGAAACGGCTGCCCAAGTAGAGCTGGCCGAGCCAGGCGCACGAAATGGCGAGGGAGGCGGCGGCGGCCCACGGGAGCCAGACGGGAGTGCGGAACGGCAGGACGTTGGATTGTTTCCGCCAGGCGGCGGCGGTGTCGAGGCGGTCGAGCAGGCGGGCGCGCAGCTCGGGCGAAGGGGCGGCGTCGGAGGCGGTGAACGCGAGCTGGGCGGACGACTCACTGAGTTCGCGCACGAGTTGGGTGAGCGCCGGGTCGCGGGCGAGCTTCTGCTCGAAGGAAGCGAGTTCGGCGCCCTCGAGCAGGCCGAGGACGTAGAGGGAGGCGAGTTCCTCGTAGGTTTCGTCAATCATGGCGGCCTCCCAAGGTGTCGCGGAGCCGGAGCAGGCCACGGCGGATGCGGGCTTTCACGGTGCCGAGGGGCTCGTGAAGTTTTTCGGCGATCTCCAGCTGCGTGAGACCGGAGAAGAAGGCGAGTTCGACGGCGCGCTGCTGGTCGGCGGGAAGCGCGGCGACGGCGGCGCGGACGACGCCGGCCTGTTCCTTGAGCACGAGGCCGTCGGCGGAATCGGGACCGGCGCCGGAAGGCTGCGTGCCGGCGTCCTCGGCGGTGGTCTCAGCGAGAAGTTCGCTGCGACGCTTGCGCATGCGGACGCGGTCAATGGCGCGGTTACGGGTGAGGGTGACGGCCCAGGCGAAGGCGGAGCCGCGGCCGGATTCGAAGGCGGCGGCTTTTTCCCAGAGGGCGAGGAAGACGTCCTGGACGATGTCCTCGGCCTCGGCGGAGTTGTGGAGGATGCGCAGGGCGGTGGCGAAGAGCGGGCGGGAGAAACGGTCGTAGAGCTGGGCAAACGCCTCGCGGTCGCTGCGGCCCATGCGGCGCATGAGCTCGGCATCGAAGTGGGCGCGCTCGGCGGCGGCCACGGACTCGGGAGTGCTGCCGGCCGGGTTCATGCGGGCAAAAACGTCCCCCCACGCCGGTTGCACGGCGAAGTCACCGGACCAGCAGGGTGAGAGGGTGGACATTCAGATATCATACGCGTGACGGGAAGCTTAGGATGCGGGGATGGTCGGGATTAGGGCGGTGGAAGCAAATGGAAATCAGGCGATGGGTGAGAGGCGATGGGCGATGGGACGTAGGGGGGCGGAGGGAGCGGTGGAACGAGCACGGATGGATTGCCCCGTCGTCCCTCAGGGACTCCTCGCAATGACAATCATTAGAGGACGGCGTAGCCGATCAGGCCGAGGATGATGAGGACGGCGAGGACGGTCAGAATCTTCTTTTCCGAGGTGGTCAGGGACAAAGGCATGGGCGGGAGAAGGAGTAAGGGAAGAAGGGAGTAAGGGAAAAAGGGATGAGGAAATAAGGG
>QQNC01000023.1 GCA_003402695.1 Verrucomicrobiota bacterium
GTAGCGGTGCCGGTGGCGCTCGCGCACCGTCGGCGTGCCGTAGGCCTTCGCGGCGTGGGTGCCGGGCGTGAGCGCACACTCGTAGCTGCCGAGCCGCATGGTCGCGCCCTTGTCGCTGACCTTCTTCTGCTCCTCCATCATGTTGATGACGGGATGGCGCGGGTTGGCCTCGAACTCGGTGCTATTCGCGCCGGCCAGTTTCAGGACGTTGCGGGAAAACTCGATCACCGCGATCTGCAGGCCTAGGCAAAGGCCGTAGTAGGGAATCTTGTGCTCCCGGGCGTAGCGCGCCGCGGCGATCTTGCCCTCGGTGCCACGGTCGCCGAAACCACCCGGCACCAGGATGCCGTCGAGTCCCTTGAGTCGCGCGAGGCCGCCCTTCTTCTCCAGGTCCTCGGCGTCAAAGCGCACCACGTTGATGCGGCAGTTGTTGGCGATGCCGGCATGGGTGATGGACTCGTAGACGGATTTGTAGGCATCCTGCAGCTCGATGTATTTGCCCACGACGCCGATCGTCACCGCGTGCTTCGGGTTGAGCAGCCGCGCGACAATCTGCTGCCAGATGTTCTTTTTCGGCGGCGGGTTCTTCAGGCCGAAGAGGTCCACCACGAGCTGGTCGAGGCCTTCCTTCTGCAAGGCAAGCGGGAGCTCGTAGATCGAGTTGGCGACGTCGGCGCACTCGATCACGGCCTTCACCTGCACATTGCAGAACATCGAGATTTTCTGCCGCAGGCCCGCCTCGAGCGGGTGGTCCGTCCGGCACACCAGGATGTCGGGCTGGATGCCGATCTCGCGCAGCTTCGCGACGGACTGCTGCGTGGGCTTCGTCTTCAGTTCGCCCGCCGCGGCCACGTAGGGCACCAGCGTCACGTGCAGGAAAATCACGTCGTTCGGCCCGAGCTCGAGCGCGAACTGCCGCATCGCCTCGAGGAAGGGCAGGCCCTCGATGTCGCCCGTCGTGCCGCCGATCTCGGTGATGAGGACGTCCACGTCCTTCGCGGCCGAATAAATGCGCTCCTTGATCTCGTTCGTGACGTGCGGGATCACCTGCACCGTGTTGCCGAGATAATCGCCGCGCCGCTCCTTCTGGATGACGCTTTCGTAGATCTGGCCCGAGCTGAGGCTGTTGAGCCGCGACAGCTTGCCGCTGGTGAAGCGCTCGTAATGGCCGAGGTCGAGGTCGGTCTCCGCGCCGTCCTCGAGCACGTAGACTTCCCCGTGCTGGAACGGGCTCATCGTGCCCGGATCCACATTCAGGTAGGGATCGAATTTCTGGATGCGGACGGTGAGGCCGCGCAGCTCAAGGAGTGCGCCGAGGGACGCCGCAGTCAGGCCCTTGCCCAGCGACGAAACCACTCCGCCAGTCACGAAAATGTATTTCACCGGATTGGCCTAAGTGCCGCCCGGAGCCGTGACAAGAAAAAGCCTGCCGCCGCCGCGCAATCGTACTGCAAATCCGGGACGGGACCGCCCACCTCGTCCGCGGAAACGGCCGCCTTCCCGCTGGGCCTGGCCAAGAAATGCGCGGCGCGCGCGGGGGTCGCCGGCCCGGCCGGGGAGCAATCAGTGAAACACCAGCCAGATCGTGGTCCCCAGGCCGCCGACCAGCACGAGTGCGATCAGCAGGTACAGACCCCATTTCAGCAGCTTCGCCAGCAGCCAGATCACCGCCGCCAGCACCAGCGTCACGCAGGCCGCGACGAACCAGTGCGGGTAACTCGCAAGCGAGTCGAGCCACGAGGGCGGTGGTGGCACGGGAATCGGCATCACGCCTGCCGTTAAGCGCGCCCCGCGCCACGGCTCCAAGCAAAATGATTTGCCCCTCCCCGCGCTCCCCCTCCCACTGCCCGGATGCAATCGAAGCCCCAGCTGCTCGCCTGGCTCACCTGCGACGGCGTCCACATCGACCCCAGTTCGGGCAAGCACACAATCCTGGGGGTGTTTTCGAACATCAACGCCCGCCATTTTCCCGTCACGCACCCGTTCATGGTCTGGTTCCTCACCCTCACCGACTGCGCGCCGGGCCAGCATTCGATGCGCCTCTCCATGGGCCTCGACCCCACCGCAATGAAGGTCCTCCTCGACCGGCCGTTCGAGTCGCAGAGCCCCCTCCACCGCATCAATCTCATCAACGAAATCCGCAACCTGACCTTCGGCGAGCCGGGTGATTACGCGATCCTCGTCGAGGTGAACGAGGAACCGATCCTCGCCACCAACATGACGGTCAGCGCCGCCTGACCAACCCACCGCAGATCGAAGTTCGCCGTTCGAAGTTCGTTTCTGAGAATTCATCCTCCTTTTCCCCCACCCGATCTGCGAACTGCGCTCTCCGCGCTGCGACTTTATGGCTTCCCCCACCTTTGATCTCATCGGCATCGGCAATCCCATCATGGATCTGCTCGCCCACGTGGATGACGCCTTCCTCGCCACCCATGTCGCCGGCGACAAGGGCGGCATGGTGCTCGTGGACGACGCCGACATCGCCGCGCTCGTGAAGAAGGTCCACGGCAACGTCGCCACCATGCCCGGCGGCGCCGTCGCCAACGCCACCCTCGGCGCCACGCGCCTCGGCCTGCGCACCACGTACCTGGGCAAGATCGGCGGCGACATCACCGCGGAGCATTATTTCGCCAACTTCACCGCCGCCGGCGGCGATGGCTCGCGCTTCAAGCGGACCGCGCTCCCCAACGGCCGCTGCCTCTCCCTCGTCACGCCCGACGGCCAGCGCACGCTGCGCACGCACCTCGGCGCGGCGATGACGCTGTCGCCGGACGAAATCTCCCCCGCCGACTTCCTCGGCGCCCGCCACGCCCTCATCGAGGGCTACCTCCTCTTCAATCCGGCCCTCGCCACCCAGGTCATCCGGACCGCCCGGGCCGCCGGCTGCACCATCAGCATCGACCTCGCCTCCTTCGAGGTGGTGAAGGCCGCGCGCGACTGGATTTTTGCGCAGCTGCGCGAGGGCGTGGACATCGTCTTCGCCAACGAGGACGAGGCCGCCGCACTGTTCCAGCGCCAGGATGCCTACGAGAATTTCGCCCGGGAAATCGCCGGCTTCGGCGGCATCGCGGCGGTGAAGATGGGCAAGGACGGCGCGTGGATCGCCCGGGGCAAGGAACTGCATCGCATCCACCCCGTCCACGCCGCACGCGTCGTCGACACGACCGGCGCGGGCGATTCCTGGGCCGCGGGGTTTCTCTACGGCCACCTGCGCGGCGCCTCCCTGGCCGCGTCCGGCGCCATCGGCTCCATTCTCGGCGCCGAAACCGTCCAGCATCTTGGCGCCGCGATTCCGGATACTTTCTGGCCACACCTCCGCGCCCGCGCCGAGACGCTGGTCAAGCAGCCCAAGTAGGGCGGGGTCTTTGACCCGCCCTCTCTGCGCACACCCTCGGCCGAGCCAGGACAGGTCAAAGACCTTGCCCCACTCCGGTCATCACTCCTTACGGGAACCACTGCAGCAATTCCGCCGCGACCAGCTGATGGCCGGCGAAATTGGGATGGTTGCCCGACGACATGAGCGTGGGGAGCTTCACGCCCGCCTGCACCTGTTGCTGA
Organism: Verrucomicrobiota bacterium; assembly: GCA_003402695.1. GTDB lineage: Bacteria > Verrucomicrobiota > Verrucomicrobiia > Opitutales > Opitutaceae > Opi-474. Next base: position 3,559 of record QQNC01000023.1, read on the forward strand.
AAACAGGCGAAACTGTCCACCAGCCCGACGCCTTGCTCCGCGGCCAGCGCCTTCACCTGCGCCGCATGTTGCACCAGCGGGTCCGCGGGATCCGTCAGTGAGGCGGACACATCCGGGGTCGGGGAGAGCAGCAGCACCGGGATTTTCGCCGCCTGGGCCGACCTGATCATCTCGGTCCACGCGCGCCGGGCCCGCTCGAGGCCGTCCCCGCGGTCATTCAGCGCGTAGTCCAGGATGATGACGTCCGGCCGGTGGGTCAGCACGTCGGCGGCAAACCGCACCGCGCCCCTTTCCGCCGTCTCTCCGCCAATCGCCGTCACGATCACATTGATCACGGCATGCGGAAAACGCCGCGCGAGCGCCACATGCAGGAGGTGGGGATAAGACTCAAACGTACTGATCTCCGGCGTCAGAAAATATCCCGCCGGCACACTGTGCCCGTGGCAGACGACATTGAGTGTGCGGTTCTGGGGCCAGTCCACCCGGGCCAGCCGGCAAAATTCTGCGAGATAGGTGGCGGGACGCGGGGTGCGGGGGTTGGTCACGCGGTCCAAGGTACTGGCCCAACGGGCAAAATCACGGAAAATACCCGCGCCCTCCCCCGGAGGGCGCGTCACGCGAAGCCCCACGTATCAAGTGCAAGCGACCGGTGGCTCGTAACCAGACGGTCGCTCCGGCGCAGCGGACAATCTTGTTACTTGCCCCTTGCCCCTTGTCACTTACCCCTTGGGTTCTCATGTCCGCCGATCTCGTCCAGCTCGTCACCTCCCTCGCATCGCGCGCCCGCGCCGCGGCGCTCGGGCTTGCCACCGCTCCGACCGCCGCGAAAAACTCCGCGCTGCGCCAGCTCGCCGACCTGATCGACGCCGCCCACCCCGCCCTCCTCGCCGCCAACGCCCAGGACCTCGCCTCCCCCGAGGCCGCCGTTCTCACCCCCGCCGCCCGCGACCGGCTCACGCTTAATTCCACCCGCCTGCAACACCTCGCCGCGTCCGTCCGCGAGGTCGCCGTCCTGCCCGACCCGGTCGGTGACGTCCTCGAGGACTTCACCCGGCCCAACGGCCTGCGCATCCGCAAACTGCGCGTCCCGATCGGCGTCATCGGCATCATCTACGAGGCCCGCCCCAACGTCACCATCGACTGCGCCGTCCTCTGCCTGAAGAGCGGCAATGCGTGCATCCTGCGGGGCGGGAAGGAATGTTTTCACACGAACACCGCGTTGGTCGCGCTCATCGCGCAGGCCCTGGCTGCCGCCGGTCTCGCCGTCGACGCCGTCCAACTCGTCCCCACCACCGACCGCGCCGCCCTGCTGACGCTGCTCAAGCTCGACTCGCTCATCCACTGCATCATCCCCCGTGGCGGCGAGAGCCTCATCCGGTTTGTCGCGGAAAACTCCACCATTCCCGTCATCAAACACTACCGCGGCGTGTGCTTTGTCTACGTGGACGCCGCCGCCGACCTCGCGATGGCGGAGGCCATCACGGTCAACGCCAAGGCCTCCCGCCCGAGCGCCTGCAACGCCGCCGAGCAGCTGCTCGTGCACCGCAGCGTTGCCGGCCAATTCCTCCCCGCCGTGGCCCGCGCACTCGCCGCACAAAAGGTCAGCCTCCGCTGCGACGCCGCCAGCGCCGAGATCCTCGCGCGCGAAAAACTCCCCCACCACGCCGCCACCGTCGCCGATTTCACCACTGAGTTCCTGGACTACGTCATCGCCATCCGCGTCGTCGATTCCCTCGAGGCTGCGGTCGCGACCATCAACCGCGACAGCTCCAGCCACAGCGACGCCATCGTGACGGCCGACGCGGCCGCCGCCCGCCGTTTCCTCGCCGAGGTGGACAGCGCCACGGTCTATTGGAATGCCAGCACGCGTTTCACCGACGGCTTTGAGTTTGGCTACGGCGCCGAGATCGGCATCAGCACCGACCGGCTCCACGCCCGCGGCCCGATGGGCCTGCGCGAGCTCTGCACGCACAAGTTTGTGATCGAGGGCACCGGCCAGGTGCGCGGATGACTCACCCCGGCATGCGCTTGCCGGCCGTTTCGCGCCTCGCCGCACTGCTGACGCTCGCCGCTCTCACCGGGTGCAGTTCCGTCCACCGCTGGGCCCAGGCCAGCTCGGGCCACTCCCCCACGGCCGGTGCCAGCGTCAGCCTGCCCTTCGGCAAATGAGGCCACCCAGGCCGGGCGCTATTTTTGCCTTTTCTGAGAGTTGCAGGGAACCCGCCCGCGGTCAAAGTGACCTGATAGTCATGCCCACCGCCCTTCGCGCCCCCCGGTTGATCACGGTCTTGTTTGCCCTGGCCCTTCCGGCCGCCGGCCGGACCCAAACGGCCACCCCGTCAGCCGATGCGACCACCCCGGCACCGGCCGTGGAAACCGCCCAACCCGCCCCGGCCGCGCCCAAGCACGACCGCGTCATGTCGGACGAGGTGGCCTCCACGCTCGCCAGCGGGATGCCGAAATACAATCCGCCGCCGAAACTGCCCGAACCCAAGCCAGAGGAAGAGCAGCCCGACCTCCGGGAAACTGACCAGCCTAAGAACAAGATCATCCGCCTGCAAAAATTCATGGTGAAGGAGCCCAAGCCGCCCGTCTTTCGCGACCGCGACCTGGAAAGCAAATCCGGCCTGACCAACCGCGGGATGAAGAGTAATCCCGGCCTCGGAATCGGCAACTTTGGCGGCCTGAACCGCCCCATCGGCCTGCTGATGTATGAGGAACAGGAGCGACTCAGGAACATGGCCGACCTCAACAAGGACGCCAGGGATGCCAAGGCCAGCGGCGACGCGACCGCCGCCGATTACATTTTGAAGGAGAACCACCGGGCCAACTACCGCCCCTCCGACTTCGGCTGGAACAGCGACGATCCGGCTGGAAAAAAATAAGCCGGTCGGCGCGGATTTTTTGGCCACGAAAAGGCCCCCAGGGCCTGTGGCTGCGATTGAGCCACCCGTGCGTCTATAGGCACATGGGAGATTCGAGCCGGAGTCCCGGATTTTTTTCGCGCCTGTTTGTGGCCAAGCCGGTTCGGAGGTTATCCCGCCAGCAGCTCCCGCGCGATCGCCTCGCGCTCCGCCTCGAGCGTGACCGTCTTCGCCGGCGGTGTCCGGCCGGCCCGGGCGTACCAGTAGCGCGCATTCGCGAGGTCGCCTTCCCGGCGATGCAGGTACGCGTGCACCCAGCTGCCGGCCGCGCCCTCGTCCTCCTGCGAAAGCCCGTGGGCCTTCACCCAGTCGCCGTGCGCCTCGTGCCAGAGGGCGGCCAACGCGGGACCGGTCCCGGCGGGCGGCGTGGCGGCGGCGATAAATTCCTCAAATGACATTTGCCCACTATGGGGGGACGCTCTCTAGTTTCAACCGTGGCCGCGCCCGCCCCTTCCCCCAGCACCGAACTCGTCATCCTGCGCGAACTGCTCGCCCGCGAGCCCGGCTTCATGTCCGGCGCCGCGCTGGCCGCCAAGCTCGGCCTCAGCCGGGTCGCCGTCTGGCAGCATATGGAAAAACTCCGGGCCCAGGGCTTCACCTTCGAGGCCGCCCGCGCCCGCGGCTACCGGATCGCCACGCGTCCGGCGGGGCTACACGTCGAGTTCATCCTCGCCCACCTCAAGGGCCGCGCCCGGGATTTTACCATCACCCTGCTCGACGAGGTGGACAGCACCAACGATGAGGCCGCCCGCCAGCTCGCCGCCGGCCGGCCCGCGCCGTTTGTCATCCTCGCGCGCCGACAGACGCGCGGCCGCGGCCGGCTCGGCCGCGCCTGGCACAGCGAGGCCAACGGCAACCTCTATGCCAGCTTCGCCTTCCGGCCCGCCCTCGCCCCCGCCGGCATGCCCACGTTCACGCTCTGGATGGGCGTCAGCGTCTGCGAGCTCATCGCGAATTTCTGCGCAGTCTCCCCCGGGATCAAGTGGCCCAACGACCTCCTCTTCGACGGCCGCAAGGCCGGCGGCATGCTCACCGAGGCCCGCATCGACGCCGACCAGATCCGCGACCTTGTCTTCGGCCTCGGACTGAACCTCAACAGCCCCGCCGGCGCGTGGCCCGCCGACCTCGCCCGCCGCGCCACCTCCCTTGCCGAGCAGACCGCCGGCCCGCTCGATCCCAACCGCTTCACCGCCGCCCTCATCGGCCGCGTGCTCCTCGCCTACACGCAATTCGTGGACGGCGACTACCGGAAAACCTTCGCCGACCTGTGGAACCGCCACGATGTCCTCCGCGGCCGGCCCGTCACCGTGCTGCAGGCGGATAAACGCTACACCGGCACCGCGGCTGGCGTGGATGACGCCGGCTCGCTGCTCGTGCGCCCCGCCACCGGCGGCCGGCCCCTGCGCTTCCAGGCCGGCGAGGTCACCCTCGAGAAAAGCGCCTGAAATCCCCCGCCCGCGCCGAAACATTCGTGTTTATTCGTGTCCATCACTGATTCACCCTCTTCCGTAATGCCCGATACGCCCGCCATTGAAGTCTCCCGCCTGGTGAAGGCCTACGCCGGCGTGACGGCGGTCAATGACATCAGCTTCAAGGTCGCGCGGGGCGAGATCCTCGGTTTTCTCGGCCCCAACGGCGCCGGCAAATCCACCACGATGCGCATCCTGACCGGCTACCAGCCGGCCACCTCCGGCGAGGTCAACGTCTGCGGCGTGTCCGTCGCTTTGCGTCCCGACGAGGTCAAACGCCAGATCGGCTACATGCCGGAAAACAACCCGCTCCCCGAGGACATGCGCGTGTCGGAGTATCTGTATTTCCGCGGCCGGCTGAAGGAGATCAAGCGCCGCATGCTCGGCCCGCGCATCGACGAGGTGCTGGAGCTGTGCGACCTCAAACGCGTCCGCCACAAGATCATCGGCCAGCTCTCCAAGGGCTACCGGCAGCGCGTCGGCATCGCCGAGGCCATCCTCGCCGAGCCGCCCGTCATCATCATGGACGAGCCCACCATCGGCCTCGACCCGCACCAGATCCTCATCGTCCGCGACCTCATCGCCAGCCTGCGCGGCCGGATGACCGTCATCATCTCCTCGCACATCCTGCCCGAGATCGAGATGACCTGCGACCGCGTGCTCATCATCAACCAGGGCCGCGTCGTGGCGCAGGGCACGCCCGCCGACCTGCGGCGCGACGTGCTCGGCCACTCCACCTACCACCTCGAGGTCGCGGGGGACACCGCCTCGCTGCCGCTGCTCCTCGCCACGATCGATCCCACGCTGACGGTCACCGCCGAGGGCCAGCCGGATGGCGAGGGCTTCCGCCGGCTCACCCTCTCCACCGCGAACGACCGCGAACTCGGCGAGTCGCTGCTGCGCACGCTCAGCTCGCAGCCCTACCGCCTCCGCGCCCTCAGCCGCACCAACCCGACGCTCGAGGACGTGTTCCTCGCCGCGACCCGCCGCAGCTGGGACGTGAAGTCCGGCGACCTGCGCAAGAAATGAAACGAAGGGACTACGGACAACGGGACAACAGCCTACGGACTACTGCCGACAGACCAACCAACTATCACGAAAAACCCATGACTTTCCTATTTCACCTCCGGCCAGCTCCGAGGCTCATAGTCCGTAGTCCCGTGGTCCTTCGGCCGTAGTCCCTGCCCTGCCCCATGAAGCATTTTTTCACGCTCCTCAGCCACGAGATCCGCATGCTGCTCGTCAGCCCGAGCACCTACCTCGCCGCGCTGCTGTTTCTCTCGTTCATGGGCTTCATCTTCACCACCATCCTTGAGAGCTACAGCAAGGCGCCGCTGGAGCTGTCGCCCGCGCACGTGTTCTTCCAGCTGTTCTGGCTGCCCGTGCTTTTCATGGTGCCGATGCTGACGATGAAGTGCCTCGCGGAGGAGCGCCGCCTCGGGACGATCGAGACGCTGCTGACCACGCCCGTGACGACCACCGAGGTCGTGCTGGGCAAATACGGTGCCGCCTACCTGCTGTATCTCGCGCTGTGGGGCTCGACCGCCGGGTTCTTCCTCATCCTGCGGAAATTCTCCGGCGACGTGCGCTTCATGGATCCCGGCCCGCTCCTCGGCGGCTATCTCTTCATCGCCGTCTCCGGCCTGCTGTTCGTCGCCCTCGGCGTGTTTGCCAGCTCGCTGTCCCGCAACCAGGCCGTCGCCGGCATCCTGAGCTTCACCATGATCTTCGGGCTCATCTTCGGCCTGAGCTTCCTCGCCGGCTCGTCGATCCTCCACCGCGAGGCGCTGCAGCCCGCCCGCCAGGCGGTGGAATATGCGCAGATCCTGACCCACCGCGATGACTTCACGCGCGGCGTGATCGATACGCGCCAGCTGCTGTTCTACCTGAGCGGCACCGTCCTCGCACTCATCTTCAGCATCCTCGGCGTCGAGGCGAAGCTGCTGCATTCCTGAATGAAGTTGAAAGTCGAAAGTCCGCCGTTGAAAGCCACCGCCGCGCACCGCGCGACCGCGCGGCCCTCCGGATCCTGCCCCCTGCTCCTCGCCCCTTCCTCCTAGCCCGCATGTCTTCCTTCGACAGCTTCCGCACCGCCCGCTGGATCCGCACGCTCAACCTCGTGCTGCAGGCCGTGCTGTTCATCACGCTCTTCGGCGGCCTCAACTACCTGGCGCGCAATCATTCCCTGCGCTACGACCTCACCTCGCAGCGGCGTTATTCCCTCTCACCCGAGACCCTCGCCTACCTGCGCACGCTGGCGACGCCGGTCCGGATCGTGGTGACGCTCACCCCGAACTCCGAAAACGCCGACATCGCCCAGGCCTACCGCGATATCAGCGCCCTGCTGCGCGAGTACACCTACGCCACCGAGGGCAACCCCAACCGGCAGGTCGCCGTGGAATACCTCGACGTCTACCAGAACCGCCGCGAGGCCGACCAGCTGGGCATCGACCAGCCCGACAGCATCGTGCTGCTGTGCGGTGACCGCCGCCGCACCGTCGCCCTCGGTGAAATCTACCGGCTGGAAAACGGCGTGCGGAAGGCCTTCCGCGGCGAACAGGCCTTCACCGCCGCCATCCTCGACGTCTCCAACCCCGGCAAGAAAAAGATCTATTTCCTCACCGGCCACGGCGAGCTCAACCCCGAGGACGTCGATCCCGTGCGCGGGCTGTCCATGCTCCGCGACGAGCTGCGCGCGCGGAACTTCGACGTCGACCGCCTTGAGCTCGCCACCGGGACCAAGATCCCCGCCGATGCCGCCCTGCTCATCACCGTCGCCCCGCAGGGCCGCTACACGCCCGCCGAGGAGGAGCAACTCCGCCAGTACCTCGGCGCCGGCGCCGGCCGCATGATCCTCCTGCTCGAGCCCGCGATGCCGGCGGGCCTTGGCAACCTGCTGCTCGATTGGGGCCTCCTCGTGGACGACGACGTCGTCAATGACACCGGCGCCGACAACATGACCGAGGACGGCGACCTGATCGTGCGCTACTTCCTGCCCCATCCCATCACCCAGACGCTGCTCGACCGCCAGATCCCGCTGCGCATCGGACCCGCCCGCAGCCTGCGCCCCGACCCGGGCCGCAAGCTCGGCAACGACCTCACCGTCACCACCCTCGCCGTCACCTCCACCACCGCCTGGGGCGAGGTCGGTTACCGCCTGCGCACCGCGCCCCAATACGACGCCGGCGTCGATATCCGGAACGACCGCCCCGGCCTGGAACCGAAAGACCACCTCGCCATCGCGATGGCCTCCGAGCGCGTCTCCGCCCGCGCCGGCCTCGACTTCAGCGTGCGCGGCGGCCGCCTCGTGGTGTTCGGTTCCGGCGACCTCATCGCCAACAACCGCCTCGCCGGCGCCGCCAACCTCAACATCATCCTCGGCGCGGTGAACTGGACCGTGGATCGCGACACGCAGTTCAACATCCCGGTCCGGCCCATCGACCGCTTCTCGCTCTCCCTCAGCGCCGGCGACCTCGCCCGCCTCCGCCGCAGCCTCCTGTTCCTCCTGCCCGGCGCCGCCCTCATCCTCGGCCTCATCGTCTACTGGACCCGCCGGCGGTGAACCCGGTTGTCATTCTGTACGAAGTGAAGAATCCACTGAGATAAAATCGCCGCCCGCCGCACCCGCTCCCTGGATTCTTCGCTCCGCTCAGCCTGACCCATCAGGGCGCGCTGACTCCCCTTTCAACCTTCACCTTTCAACTCCTCCCGGACCATGCGCACCAAAGTCACCCTCGTCCTCGTTTTCCTGAACGTCGCGCTCTTCTTCTTTATCTTCCAGTTCGAGCGCCCCTGGCTCATCAAGGCCCGCTACATCGAGGAGCGCTCCCTTGTCCTCGGGCCCGAGGCCGCGGATATCCGCGCGCTGGAAATCACCGGCGGCGGCCCCGGCCACACCCTCGCCCTCGCCAAGCGCGGCGACACCTGGTTTGTCACCGCCCCGATCGAGTGGCCCGCGAACCCCGCGGCGGTCAGCCGCATCCTCACCGAACTCCAGTTCCTCAAGCACGAAGCGAGCTTCAGCGTCGGTGACTTGGCGAAAAACGGCCAGTCCCTCGCCGATTACGGCCTCGACCAGCCGCGGCTCACCATCGCCTTCACCTCCGGTGATCCCGCTGGACACCCGCAGCAGACCCGCCTGCAAATCGGCGATCTCACCAAGGACGGGCTCCGGCTCTACCTGCTTTCGCCCGACGGCGAGCGCATCCACGTCGTCAGCCAGAGCCTCGCCCGCAGCCTCGGGCTCACCGCCGACGATCTCCGCGCCGATGCGCTCTTTACCATTCCCGTCTTCGAGGCCCGTTCCCTGAATCTCCAGACCGCCGCGCCCGCCAGCCTCCGCATCCGCCTCCGCCGCGACGGCAGCCGCTGGTCCTTCGAAACCCCCATCCTCGCCCGGGCCAGCAAGACCGCCACCGAGCTCGCCATCAACGCCCTCAACAACCTCCACGTCACCTCCTTCATCACCGCCAACCCGCCCGCCCTCCTGCCGGCCGCGAGCCCGGTGCTGCGGATCACCCTCGAGGGCAACAACCGCCGCGAAACCCTCGTCCTGGGCAGCCTCGTCCATCCCGAATCCCCCCACGGTCAGGACGAATACTACGCGCAGCTCGAGGGCCGCAGCGCACTGTTCACCGTCCGGATTCCCACCGCCCTGCCCGGGGCCGCGCAGCCCGAGCTGATGGACACCCTGCGCACCGCCCAGGTTTCGCTGCGGGAAACGCGCATTCTGGACTTTGACGTGCCCGCCGTCACCGCCATCACCCTCACCGCCCCCAACTCGCCCGAGCTCATCCTGCAGCGGCTCGAGACCGGCACGCAGTCAGCCGATAACTCCGCCTGGCAGATCGTCCGCCGGGGCGAGTCCACAGTCGGGCCGCAGACCCTTCCCGCCGAGCGCGCCACGGTGCAGCGGCTGCTCGACCAGCTCTCGCGCCTGGCCGTCACCGATTTCAAGAGCGGCTTCAAGAGCGATGCGCCCACCGCGGCCGACCTCGAGTCCTGGGGCTTCAACCGCCCCGAGCGCGAGGTCTTCCTCACCCTCGGCGGCGGCGCGGCCCCGCTCTCCCTCCAACTCGGCACGGATGCGAAGCACAACGTGTACGCCCGTCTTGGGTCCGCGGCCAACCCCGGTTCGTCCATCTACGCCGTGGATGCCGGCATCCTCCGGGAACTGCCCGTGGCCCCGCGCGCGTGGCGCGACCGCCTCCTGCGCGAACTCTCCGCCGGCGCCCGCCTCATCGCCCTCAAGCTCACCGACCTCGCCAACGGCAACCAGATCGTGCTCGACGTCGCCCTCGATGAGACCGGTCACCCGTCCACCGACACCAAGAACGCCGCGGCCATTTCGGCCGTGCTCACCTCGCTCCGCACCCTCCGCGCGAAGGAGTTCATCCTCGACCAGTTTGCCGACAAGGTGACCGTCGCCGGCGAGGAGCGCCCCTGGCGCTACCGCCTCGAGGCCACCGCCACGCTCGTCGGCGGCGCCGGGGAGCAAACCAGCGTGACCAAGCTCTTCCTCACCGGCCGCGTCGGCGGTGACCAGCAGCTCGCGGGCTCGCCCGCCAACGAGTACAACGCCGTGTTTTCCATCGAACAGCCGCTGCTCGACGCCCTCTGGACCCTCACCGAGGCCCCGCGCGACCCCGGTCCGCCCCCGGCGACCGACCCCGTGCCCACCCCGGTCCCAGCCAAGACGCCCACCCCGGCGCCGGCGGTGGAGCCCAGGAAATAATCCCGCGTCCGGTCCGACGGCAGCGATGAAATCCTGGTTCAACCTCTGCGGGCAGGGCGCCTGGCTTTGCGGCCGTGGGGTGCTGCGCCTCGGCTTGTGGACCCTGTGGCTCGCCCTCGGCCTGCTGCTGGCGTTTGAAGTCTGGATCGCCACCGCGCACGAGCTCGCCGTGCCCGGCTTTGTCCTGCGGGAGTTGGAGGCACGCCTCGCCGTCTCGCACGTGCAGGTGAAGTTCGGCTCCGCCCACTTTGACCCCGCCGGCCGCATCCTCGTCGAGGACCTGCGCGTGTTCCTCCCCGCTTTCAACGAGCCCGTCATCCACACCTCGTCCGCCTACTTCGAGATCGATCCGTGGGCGCTTGCCGCCGGCCGCTTCGAGCCGCGCAGCCTCCACCTCACGGGTGTCAGCCTTGCCATCCCCGCGATGCTCTCGACCACCGGCCGGGCCGAGGAAATTGTCCGCGACCTCGATACCACCCTCCGACTGGGCGAGAACGAGCTGATCATCGACCACCTGACGGCGCGGGTCGCCGGCATCGCCGTTTCCGTCCGCGGCGCCGTGCACCTGACCCCGCAGCCCGCCACCAAGGTCGAGCCGCTACCGATCGCCGACTACCTCTCCGGCCACTATCCCGAGCTTTGCCGCCAGCTCCTCCGCGTGTCCGGGCGGCTCGCCGTGCTCGACCAGCCGCAACTCGAGCTGGAGCTCACCCCGTCCAACACCCGCGGCGCCCTCGCCACCGTCACGGTGCTCGCCCGCAGCCTGAAACTTGAGTCGCCTGTCGCCCTGACGGCGAGCGGACTCCGCCTCACCACCCGCTTTCCGCTGCAAGGCAAGGACCCGGTGATGTCGCCGCTCACCCTGACCATTGAAGACCTGCGGCTGCCCGGCGGAGTCACCGTGGCGGAAGTGCGCGCCCGATTGCGGGGCTCGTTCAAGCCGGATGTCTACACCTACAATCCGCAGGAGGTGCTGCTCAGCGCCAGCCGGCTTTCCGCGCAGGGTTTCACCCTCACGAATCTCGTCAGCCGGCTCAAACCCGGTCCATTGCCGCAGCTGTCCGGCGACGTGGTCGCGGAAGCCGCCGGCCTGCCGCTCGCCGTCCGCGGCTCAACCGACCTGGCGTCGGGCACCGCCAACGTCCGCTTCGACGGCGCGCTGTCCCCCGCGCTGCAACAGCCCCTGGGCGAAGCCCTCCACCGCGACCTCCGGCCGTTCGTCCTGCTGGCCACCCCGCTGGTGCTGAGCGCCGACGCCACCTTCGCCGCCGGCTGGAAATTTTCCCGGGCCACCGGCCGGTTCCGCACCGGACACATCGACGCCTATCATGTGCCGATTGATGGCGGCCACGCCGAGTTTGAGTTCGACGGCCGCAATTTCATCGCCCGCCACGCCTTCGCCCAACTCGGGGAAAATTTCGCCCAGGGCAGTTTTTTCAACGACTTCGCCACCGGCGAACACCGCTTCCTGCTCGAGGGCCGACTGCGCCCGCTCGTCATCGGGCCCTGGTTCGGGAAATGGTGGCCGGGCTTCTTCAAGGACTATGAGTTTCCCGTCGCGCCGCCCGACGCCAACGTGGACGTCAAGGGCAACTGGCACGGCGGCCGCCGCAACACCGTCTTCGTTTACGCCGACAGCATCGCGCCGGTCATTCACGGGGTGAAGTTTGATCACGCCCGGACGCTGATGTTCATCCGGCCCAATTTTTTCGACGGCCTGGAGGTTTTTGTCACGCAGGGCTCCGGCTCGGCCCGGGGTACGTTCGCCCGGCAGGTCGAGTTCTCCACGCTGGACCTGATCAGCCTCGACCTGAATTTCGACGCCACCCTCCCGATCGACATCCCCGGCCGGATCTTCGGGCCCGTGGTCGCCGAGGTGCTCGCGCCCTACTGGTTCGCCCACCCGCCCGCGGTCAACCTGCTGATGCACTTCGACGGTCCCGCCTCCCCCGACGGCGCGCACCAGCTCGCTTCGATCACGGCGACGTCACTCGGGGCCTTCACCTTTCATGATTTTCCCCTCAGCAACCTGTCGTTCCACGCCAAGGTGCACGACGACGAGATCATCCTCGACCGGGTCGAGGTCGGTTTTGCCGGCGGCATCAGCACCGGCTCTGCCCGCGTCTGGGGCACCGGGGCCCAGCGCCGGCTGGGCTTCGACTACGTGTTGCGCAACGCCAGCCTCGGCCAGGCCGTCAGCACGCTGGAGACGTTTACCGCCAAGAAGCACGGCCAGCCGCCGCCGGCACCCGGAAAATTCGTCAAGGACAAGGCCAGCGTGAAGCTCAACCTCGCCGTCTCGGCCGAGGGACTCTACGATGACCCTTTCAGCTACAAGGGCTCGGGTAACGCCAGTCTGGCCGGCGAGACCCTCGGCGAGGTGAACATGCTCGGGTTGCTGTCGGAACTGCTGTCCTTCACCTCGCTCCGATTCACCTCCGCCCTCGCCAGCTTCAAGGTCGACGGCCCCAAGCTGGATTTCACCCAGATCAACCTGACCGGCGCGAACTCCGCGATCGACGCCCACGGCAATTACAACCTGGACAAGCACGAGCTAGATTTCACCGCCCGCATCAATCCGTTCCAGGAAAGCACCTTCCTGCCGACGGCCCTGGTCGGCGCCGTGCTCACGCCTTTCACCACCGTGCTCGAGGTGAAGCTCACCGGGCAGCTCGAGAAACCGTCGTGGGCGTTCGTGAACGGCCCGACCAACTTCCTGCGCAATCTCGTCAAGCCCACCACGCCCGCCGCCCCGGCCCCCGCACTCCCGCCCCCTCCCGCATCGAAGCGCTAAGCCTCCGCCGGGCGGGCCACTCAGCAATTTCGCCCCACGAAACTCGTTGCACGCCAGGGGGTTGAACGTTTTACTAGCGTATAAACTCCATGGCGATCATGCCCCAACTGCCGCGTCGTTCCTGGCTCGAACGCACGTCACTTTGTCTCGCCGGGGGCCTGGCCCTGATCGGTGCCGCGGCCCTCACCGGTTGGTGGCTGCATGTTGACGTGCTGATCCAGCCGTTGGCGGGCTTCGCCCCGATCACGCCCAACGCCGCGCTGTGCGCCTTCCTGATGGGCGCCGCACTGCTGGCCCGGGAGTTCGGCTGGCCCCGCACCGTGGCGGGCAGCGCGCTGCCGGTCGCCGTGCTCTCCGCCCTCACCCTCGGGGAATATGCGCTGCACACGGACTTCAAAATCGACGAGTTGGTCGCCAGCGACTACCTCGTGGCGCTCCCCGCGCAGGCCGCCAGGATGTCGCTCGATGCCGCCGCCTGCCTGCTCCTCGCCTCCGGGGGCCTCATCTGGCGCGGCTTGTCCCGCCACCGCCGCGGGTCCGCCGGCACCGGCGCCATCGTCGGCTCCCTCGTCGGCGCCGTGGGCTTCTCCACCCTGCTTGGCTACCTCACCAGTCTGCCGTCCACCTACAATGGCAACGGCGTTACCGCCCTTTCCCCGGTCAGCGGCCTCGTCCTGCTGCTGCTCGGTTCCGCCGTCCTGCTGCTCGCGTGGCGCGAGGCGGTCCAGATCGAGGGTCGCTCGCCACCGTGGGCTCCCATGCCCGCCACGGTCGCCTGTTTCACGCTCACGCTCATCCTCTGGATGGGCCTGCGCACCCGCGAGCAGGCCTATACCGGCATCAAGACCCAGACCTCGATGGAGGGGCTGGCGACGACCATCAACTACGAGCTCGACCGCCAGAAATCGCTCGTGGATCGCCTCGCCACCAATTGGGGCGGAATGCCGGAGGACTCCACCATCGTGCGCGAAACCGATGCCCACCTGCAGATGGACGAACTCCGGCAACTTGGCGGCGTGTCGCTGGCCTGGGTGACCCCGGGGCTTCGCACCAGCTGGGTTTACCCGCGGCAGGACAACGAGGGCGCACTCAACTACGACCACCGCGGCGATGCGGTCCGGCTCTCCGCCCTGGAGGAGGCGGCCGCCGCCCACCGTCCGGTCGTGTCGGGCACCACGGACATCGCCGGCCTCGGACCGGGCTTCGTCATCTACGCCCCGGTCATGCGTGCCGGCCAGCCGGTCGGATTCGTCGCCGCGGAATTCCTCTACCGCCCGTTTTTCGCCAGCCTGATCCACGACCGCAAACTCGCGGCGAATTACCACGTGACGGTCCTCATCGGTCCCGCCCTGCTCTACGATTCCGAACCGGGATCCGCGAATCCGCCGGCCGACCTCGCCCTCGACAAGACCTACCCGATCTTCAACCGCCGCATCCGGCTGAGCTTCACCTCCCGGGGTGATGTGCTGGCGAGTGACCGGCACTACCTGCCCGAGCTCGCACTCGCGGCTGGCCTCGGCCTCACCCTGCTGCTGGGCCTCAGCGTCCACTTCGCCCGCACGGCGCGCACCCGCCAGCGTACCACCGAGGTCTCCAACCGCCAGCTGCTCGCCGAAAACGAGGAGCGCCGCCGCGTCGAGGAGCGCCTCCAGGTTTCGGACGAACGTCTCCGCCTCGCGCTGGACTCGACCCTGATCGGCATCTTCGAGTGGACCGTCGCCACCAACCACGTCTACTACAGCCCCGGCCTGTGGGCCATGCTGGGCTATGAACACCAGGGGATGCCGGCGACGATCGAGGCGCTGCAGTCGCTCATCCACCCGGAGGACCTCCCGCCCTACCGCCAGCGCATCGCCGCCCAGCTCGCCGGCACGGCCAGCTTCATCGAGCCCGAGTACCGCGTCCGGGCCCACGATGGCGAATGGCGCTGGGTCCATACCCGGTCCAAGACCGTCGCCGCCGGGCCCGACCACCGGCCCTCGCGCATCATCGGCACCGTCCAGGACATCACCGCCCGCCGCGAGGCCGAGCTCGCCCTGCGCGCCAGCCAGGCGGAGGCGCGCAAGCTTTCCCTCGTCGCCTCCAAGACCGACAACCCCGTTCTCATCGGCTCCCCCCAGGGCACCATCGAGTGGGTCAACGAGAGCTTCACCCGCGTCATGGAGTACTCACTCGAGGAAGTGGTCGGCCGCAACCCCGCCGACTTCATGGCCGGACCCGAGACCCACCCGCGGAAGATCCTCCTCATCCGCGCCGCCATGGCCCGGGGCCGCGCCCTCAGCACCGACATCGTCAACTACTCCAAGTCCGGCCGCAAATACCACTTGCACCTCGAGATCCAGCCGGTGCGCAACGAGGCCGGCCAGCTCGAGACATTCATCGCCATCGAGACCGACATCACCGCCCGCGTCGAAACCGAGACCCAGCTCCGGCTCGCCAAGGCCGAAGCCGACGACGCCTCGCGCGCCAAGAGCGAGTTCCTCGCCTCCATGTCGCACGAAATCCGCACGCCCATGAACGGCGTCATCGGCATGACCAGCCTGCTGATGGATTCGAAGCTCAGTCCCGAGCAGCGCGACTACGTCAACACCATCCGCTTCTCCGGCGAGGCCCTGCTCACCATCATCAACGACATCCTCGACTTCTCCAAGATCGAGTCCGGCAAGATGGACCTTGAGCACCTGCCGTTCGAGCTGGCCGGCTGCCTCGAGGAGACCCTCGACCTCTTCGCGCTCCAGGCGGCGGCGAAGAAAATCGATCTTGCCTACCACATCGAACCCGGCGTGCCCCCGTGGGTCTTCGGCGACGTCACCCGCGTCCGCCAGATCCTCGTCAACCTCGTCAACAACGCCGTCAAGTTCACCCCGCGTGGCCACATCACCATCGTGGTCCGCTCCACCCCCGCCGCCGACAGCACCGGCGCCGCGCGCTGCCGGCTGGAGTTCACTGTCCGCGACACCGGCATCGGCATCCCGCCGGACCGCGTCGAGCGCCTGTTCAAGGCGTTCAGCCAGATCGACTCCACCACCACGCGCAAATACGGTGGCACCGGCCTCGGCCTCGTCATCTCCCAGCGTCTCTGCGCCCTGATGGGCGGCGACATCCGCGTCGAGAGCACCGTCGGTCACGGCGCGGCGTTTATCTTTAGCATCGTGACCGAGGCGGATACCGAGCTCGTCACCGCCCCGCCCCCGCCCCTCGTCGCCGGCCTCCGTTCCGGGCCGGTCCTCTGCGTCGATGACAATCCCGTCACCCAAAAACGCCTCAGCAACCTGCTCAAGTCCGTGGGCGCCACCGGGGTGTTTGCCACGGACCTAACCGCGGCCTGCGCCCTCGCCGGCACGCTCCGGCAGCCACCCGGCTTCATGGTCTTCAATGGCACGGAGACCGCGGCCGAGTCGCTGCTGAAAATCCTGCCACCGGCGGTACCGTGCGTGTTCATGCTGCCCTTCGGCTCCGTCCTCCCGGCCGGGCCGGCCGACGGCCGGAGGTTCACGTTTGTCTTCAAGCCCCTCAAGACCGGCGCCCTCCTGCAGGCGTTCGCCACGCTCGGCGGCCCGCCCACCGCACCGGTCCTCTCCGGCGGTACCAAAACCCCGTTCGAACGGGTGCTCGCGCAGGAATTCCCGCTCGCCCTGCTCATCGCCGAGGACAACACCGTCAACCAAAAGGTCGCCGTCCGCTTTCTCGAGCGCCTCGGCTACGGCGCCGATGCCGTCAGCAACGGCCTCGAGGCGATCGCCGCGGTCGAGGCCCGCAACTACGACGTCGTGTTCATGGACCTGCAGATGCCGGAATTGGACGGGCTCGAGGCCAGCCGCCAGATCCGCCAGCGCCTGCCCGCCAACCGCCAGCCCAAGATCGTCGCCCTCAC
>QQNC01000024.1 GCA_003402695.1 Verrucomicrobiota bacterium
GGCTTGCTGGACGGCGAGGCCCTGACGCTGCGTGCGCGACTCGGCTTCACCACCGCGCCCTGGCAGGGCTGGACCGCCATGGCCGAGGCGGAAAACATCACCGCCGCCGACGGCGACCGTTACAGCCAGGCCGGGATCAATTCCGGTGGGGCCGGCCACGCCGTCGTCGCCGATCCCGTGATGACCGGGATCAGCCAGGCCTGGCTCGCCTACAAGACCACGTCGGACGCAGCCACGCTCGGCCGCCAGCGGCTCGTTCTCGACAACGCCCGCTTCATCGGAGACTCCGGCTGGCGCCAGAATATGCAGACGTTTGACGCCTTCGTCCTGCAGGACAAATCGCTGGAGAAAACGACGGTCACCTACGCCTACCTCCAGCAAATCAACCGCGTCTTCGGCCCCGACCATCCGCAGGGCAAATGGGCGTCCGACTCCCATCTGCTCAATGCGAGCTATGCGGGCCTTCCGACCGGCACGCTCACCGCCTACGCCTACCTGCTCGATTTCTCCAGTTCACCCGCCAATTCGTGCGCCACGTACGGCGCCAGCTTCGCCGGCACCGCGAAACTCACGGCCGACTTCAGCTTCACGTACCGCGCCGAGGCCGCCACCCAGGCCGACTATGGCGCCAGCACGCTCAACTACCGCGCGCACTACACCCTGCTCGAGGCGGGCCTCGCGCTGAAGTCCGCGAGCCTCACGCTCGGCGGCGAAGTGCTCGGCTCGGATCACGCCGTCGGTTTCAAAACGCCCCTCGCCACGCTGCACGCCTTTAACGGCTGGGCGGACCTTTTCCTCACCACCCCCGCCGCCGGTCTCCGCGACACCTATCTCAAGGGCACAGCCAGCCTGCCCGGTGCCTGTGCCCTCGTCGTCGTCTACCATCAGTTCGACCCCGAGGTCGGAGGCCCAGATCTCGGCCACGAATTTGACGTCCAGCTCAGCCGCAAGTTCGGCAAGGCGGTCACCGCCCTGGTGAAATTCGCCGACTTCCGCCGTGAGAGTCTCACCCTGCCCATCGTGCAAAAATGCTGGGCCCAGGTTGAGTACGTGTTCTGACCCCCCGCCATGAGTTCACCCAAATTCAAGATCTTCGATGTCCGTCCGCTGCTCGCCCGCGGCGAGGAGCCCATCAGCCTGATCCGCGCCCGCGTGGACGCGCTGCCTCCCGGTCACGGCCTGACGGTGATCGCGCCGTTCCTGCCCGCCCCGCTGATCGAGCTGCTCAAGAGCGAGGGATTTCAGTCCACCATGGAACGCTGCGCGGATGGCAGCTGGTCCGTCAATTTCTGGCGGGAATAATCCGGCTTTTCATCATGAAGAAAAATACGCTGCTCTCTCCCGCCACTGCCGGCACCTGCTCGCTCTTGGCCCCCGTGGAAAACGTCGCCCACGGCATCATCAGCCGGGCGGTGCTCACCACCCCGGCGCTGCGGCTGACGCTGTTCCATTTCGCCGCGGGCCAGGAACTGTCCGAGCACACCAGCAAGGCGCGCGCGCTCGTGCAGGTGCTGAGCGGCACCTGCCAGTTCACGGTGGGCGCGGACCGGCACACCCTGCGGACCGGCGACCTGCTCCATCTGCCCCCGGGCGCACCGCACTCCCTCACGACGGCCGAGCCGTTTTCCATGCTGCTGACGCAGGTGACCGAGCTGGCGGCAGGCGAATAAACCGGCGAGACTCACGCTGCATGGAAAACCCCGCCGACCTGAAACAATGGCGCCAGGACCAGCGGGCAGCGCTGCTGGCCCGCCGCCAGGCGAGCACTCCCGCGGAGCGCGCAACCTGGAACGACGCGATCACCGCTTGGCTTGAGACCGGGTTCCCGCTGCTGCGCGGCCTGGTCGTCGGCTTCTGCTGGCCCTACAAGGGCGAGGTGGATCCGCGGCCACTGATTCACCAGCTGCGCGCGCACGGCACCCGCGTGGTGCTGCCCGCGGTCATCGCCAAGGATCAGCCGCTGGAGTTTCGCGAATGGTGGCCCGGCGCCCCGATGAAAGCGGGATCGCTGGGCATACCCGTGCCCGAGGGCACCCCCGTGCTGCGGCCCGACGCCGTGCTGGTCCCGGCCGTTGGCTTCAGTGCGCAGGGCTGGCGGTTGGGTTATGGCGGCGGGTATTTCGATCGCACCCTCGCGACCCTGTCGCCCCAACCGCTCAAGATCTGCCTCGCGCATGAACTGTCCCGGATCCCCACGATCCACGCGCAGCCCCATGACATTCCGATGGATTTCGTCGTCACCGAGGCCGGCATCCAGGCGGTCGAGAACGGCGGCATGGACCGGATTGATCCGGCCGCGTGCGCCCGGCGCGCCGCCCGGATGGCCTCCGAACGCGGCCTGCCCCGGCGGCAGGGTTGACCTGCCCGCCCAGAGTTTCACCAGACATCGGATGTCGGTTTCCCGCGCGCCTCAATTATTCCGCCGGTGGCGGGCTGACCATGGAGTCGTTTTTTCCGGGCCGCAGGCGGAGCTGATTCTCCTCCTCGCGCTCGCGCAGACGCTGCGCCACCGGCACGGCAAACCCCGACCCCTCCAGCACGCAGCCCGGCCGGCCGGGCACGCAATCGGTCTTGAGCCTCAGGCAGGCGTCCCGGTCGACGGCGAAATGCGGACAGGAAAAACTCATGCGCTTCAAGGCTCCAGCTGGAACCCGCGGTTGGCCTCGAGCGTGAGCACCGTCAGCCGCCCGGGCCGGGCGTTGATCCCGGCCGACCACGTCTGACGGGGGGCATTCGGCCCCGCGTGCGTGGCGACGCTGACCGAGACCTGGTGCAAGCCCGGCGTGAGCACCGCCCGCACCTCGCCGACCGAGAAGCCATCGGACTTGAAGCCCTTGGCATAAAAAACACGCTCCTCCCCCCGGCCATCCACCACGACCTGCACGACGACCGGCGAGCGGGTGCGTTGAGCCGGCTGCGCGGTGCGCATGTGCACCGGGCGCGTGTCGTGAGCCGGATCTGGCAGCGCCGCCGCCGCGCCGGAAATCCATTCACCATACGCCCGGAACGTGAAAACAAACTCCGCCTCCGGTGGCGCGGGATTGCGGAAGGGGGCATTGCTGGCCAGCAGGAGCGCGGTGAGGCCAATGGCGGCCAGGAGCAGCCCGGCGGCCCACTGCCCGCACCAGCCCCGGCGGGGAGCCCCCGGCACCGGTTGCAGCGCCCGGAGATTTTCAGTGGCCGCAGCCAGAAGCCCAGGCCGAAGCGGGTCAAACGTCACGTGTGCGACCCGGCGCGGATCCGCGCGATTGGGTCGAAACGCGGGCTCCCGCGCGCCGCTCAGCCGCGCCGGCAGCCAGCGGTTGCCCTCCTTGCAGAACGCCTCGCTCGAGCCACAGCCCACGATCAGCACCGCCGCCGCTCCCCTGCTGACGAGGCGCTCCACCAGCTTCGGCTCCACCCAACCCACGCACGGAATCGGCCGCACGACGTAACCCGGCAGCCGCGTCTGCCATGCCCCGGCGGCAAACAGCTCCCAGCCGCCGTCCGACTGCACGCAGACCAGCGCGAGCGCGGGCGGCGCGCCCTTGGCGACCTCCGCAAGGACAAAGGCTTCCAGCTCGCGCGTGACCTGCTGCGCGTCGAACCAGGCGAGGCCGATGCCCTGCGTGTCGCACGCGCCGGCGCACACCCCGCAGCCGATGCAACGGTTGGGATCGATCTGCGCCTGCGAGGGAAACGGCCGGCCATCAGTGCGCGGCACCATCGTGATCGCGCCGAACGGGCAGTCGTGCGAGCAGAGCGTGCAGGCAAAGCAGCGCGAAATGTTGATCGTGGCCTGGTAGACGGCGCGCGGCCGGCGGCGGGCCAGCCACCACGGCACGGTCAGCAGGCCGGCCGCAGCGAGAAAGGTCGCCAGCCAGAGGCCGCCGCCCGACAGGCGCGCCGTGATGATCAGCGGCCAGAGGAACCACCAGTCCATCGTGAGCCGGCCCGGTTTCACCGCCATCTGCGCGATCGTGGCGTTGACCGCGGGATACGCCAAGGCGGCCACCACGACGGCCCCGGTCAGCCACGCGCTCAGCCGCCAGTCCGGCAGCAGTTGCGACCGGCTCAGCCGCGCTAGGTGCAGGCACAGCCCGCCGGCAATGCCCAGCGGCAGCACCATGTGCAGGAAGAACACCACGAAGAACAGCAGCGACGGCACCGTGCGGTCCGAGGCGAACAGGCGCAGCATCGGCTCGCCAAACACGGGCAGCACATCCACCGCCTTCATCGTGTCGAGGGCGAGCAGCTGGGCGCGCACATCCCACACCAGCCAATAACCGGTCCAGCCGATGAACCACACCAGGCCGAGCAGCGCGATGCCGCTCACCCACGCCAGCCAGCGGGCATCCGCGAATTTTCGCGCGAAAAAGGTCCGCAGCGCATGCGCCAGCACCAGCAGCATCAGCAGGTCCGACGAGTAGCGGTGCACGCTGCGCACGATCCCGCCCGGGGAGCGCGGGCCCAGGTCGGCCAGCGAATGCCACGCCGACTGCACGCTCGCCGAATACCACAGGAGCATCAACACGCCGGACAGCGTCGCCAGCAGCAGCATGGCGTTGGCCGCGGGCCCGAGCTGGGCGAGCGGGTTCACCTCGCGCGGCAGCCACCGCTCCAGCAGCGCATCCAGCCGCGTGCCAAGCCCGTCACCCGCAGCCAGGAACCGCGCGGCGCGGGTGGGCGGTGGCGGCGGCTGGCTGCCAGGCGGGCGGGGAGACGGCCCCAGCGACTCGGCCAGCACCTCGCAATCCACGTCAGGATGCGGGTCCGGCGGCATAAGGCTCGTGAAGCAGGGCGCGCAGGCCCGCGCGGAGCCAGGCGCGATGGCGCGGATCCAGCGTAAGACGGTAAGCGATGTGACCGGAGCGGTCGACCAGCAGGAACAAATTGGCGTGGTCAACGACGCCCGTCTGCGGGTTGCGCGTGGCGGAGAACTGCATCCGCGTCAGCACCTCGTGCATCGCGGCGGGGTTCCGGCCGTTGACGTAGCGGAACTCCGGGTGCGACAGTCCGCGCCCCTCGGCCACGAGGTTCATCAGCTCCGTCGTCTCGTATTCCGGGTTGAGCGAGAGCGCCACCACGCTCAGGCCGGCCCGGTCGGCGGCGGGCAGTTCCCCGAGAATCTTTTTCACCTCGAGGAAAATCTCCGGGCAGGCGGTGGTGCAGGCCGCATAGACACCGGTGACGAGCACCACCCGGCCGCGCAGGTCGGCAAAGCGGAAGGCGGCGCCCTTCTGGTCCACGAACGGTCCCGCGGGCAGGTCGAGCCGGAGCCGGATGCTTTCACCGGGAAACGGCGGCAGCACCTGCGCCCGGGCCGCATCGGCGCGGGCGTAGTACACCAGCCCGGCGACGCAAACCGCGATCACGCCCAGACCCGCGCCCGCCGCCCGCGCATGCGTCAGCCAGGTGCGGACGTGGATCAACTGCACAAAAATATCCCGCCACAGCAGCGCCGCCACGGCGACGATGAAGACCGGCTCAAGCATCATCACCGAGACCGCCAGCCACGAAATCCCGCCGGTGCGCGGGTCGCCCCGGTAACACCAGAGCTGGAAATCGCGCACGAAGTCGCCCAGCAGGCCCCCCTGCGTCGGCCCGAAGATCGTAACCAGCAGGAAGGCCTGGTACGCGGCGAGTGCGGTGAACAGGAACACCAGCAGGCCGGGCCCGGTCAGGAAGCGCTCCCCCGCGGAGTCCGGCCGCGCCGGCGGTGCGGGGGAGGCCAAGCTGAGCGGGTGGGACATGGCTAGAGCGAGGACCCCGGCTCAGCGCACGGGCCAGACGTCGGCCAACGCCTTCCAGTTCGCGAAGTAATAGACCGCAAAGCACGCGAGGAAGGCGAGCGTGAGGACGATCGTGCCCTTCGTGGCGTAGTGGTCGTGGGCGAGCGAGCCCGGCTGGCTGCCGGCGAGCGCCGGCGGCGTGCCCCAGTCGGCCATCGCGCGGCCCTCGATCTTCGCACCGAAGAAGAGCGTGCCGACGCAGAGCAGCGCAAAGATCAGCAGGCCGGTGAAGGCGAGGATCCCGCCCATGCCTAGCACGCCGAGCCAGAGGTGCGCCGCGGGGCCGTAGACCCCTTGCGCGTCAATGTCCCAGCTGCGGCGGGGCACCCCCATCGAGCCGGCGAACGACATGCCGAACGCGACCATGGTGATGCCAATGCCGAACAGCCAAGGCTGCACCCGCGCCACGCCGCGGAAAATGAAGTCCCGCTGGAAAATCAGCGGGATCACGTAATACGCGAGGGCCATGAAGGCCAGCGTGGTGCCGCCGACGACGGTCACGTGAAAGTGCCCGGGGATGCGCAGCGTGTTGTGCGCGATGATGTTGATCTGTTGCGTGCCGAGGGTGACCCCGGTGATGCCGCCGAGGAAACCGAAGATTACCAGCGATAGCGCGGTGCCGGAGAACGCCGGGTTTCTCCACGGCAGCGCGGTGACCCAGCCGAAGATGCCGTTGGTGTAGCCTTTCTCGCGCATGGCGAGTTCGACCCCCGCCGGCACAGTGAAACCGTGGATCATCGAGGCGAGCACCGCGAGGTACATGGCGTAGGAGGTGTTCCAGATCTTCCAGGTGGCGCCGACGCCCGGGTCCACCAGCAAGTGATGCGCCGAGGCGAGATTGATGAACAGGATGTAGAGCACGAACGCCGTCCGGCACACGGCCTCGTTGATCGGGCGGGCCCCGACGGTGATGTGTGAAAGCAAATACCAGACGGCGACCATCGCGCAGACATTGACCTGTTGCGACTGGTGACCCAGGCCCCACCAGATCAGCCGGTACCACGCCGGATCGGGCTGGGCGGTCCAGCCCATCGAGTAGGTGAAGGTCGGGATCATCACCACCGCGCCATGCAGCAGCGTGACGACCGCGATGATGGCGGCGGCGAGCGCGCCGAAGGTCACGATCGGCATCGAGCCGGTGTAGGCGCCGTCCCGCTTGGCCACGTAGAGCGTGGCGAAGAAATTGAACACCCCGGTCAGCGTGCCCACCGCCACGAGGATGATGCCGAGGTAGAAGAGCGGGTGCGCCAGCAGCGGCAGGTAGGACGTCATCATCACGTCGGCCCGGCCGGCGAGGATGATGTAGTCCACCATGACGGCGCCGGTGAGCATCATCCCGAACGAGGCCCAGGCGATCTTGCGCGAGAAGAGCCGGCAGTTCAGCGGGGTCGTGCAGGCGAAGTAGAGGATCGCGACCTCAAAGAACAGGATCCACAGGATCAGCATGTTGATGCCGTGGAACGTCAGGATGCGGTAGAACCAGTCGACCGGCAGGAGATGCACCGTCTGCCAGCGCGTGAGCGCCAGCAACAGCGCGGCAATGCCGCCGAGCAGCAGGAAGACAATGCCGCTGACGGCATTGAGCTTGATGAAGCGCTGGGCGGCGAAACAGACGCTCAGGCCGGTGGTGCCGCACACGCGCCCAGGAGCGCCGGGAGCGGAGAGGGAATGGGAGGGATGGGACATGGCGGGGTGCGGTTATTCGACGAAGATCTTGCCGGTCATGGCGTGGTGGCCGGCGCCACAAAACTCGTTGCAGACGATGGTGAACTCGCCGGTGGAAGTCGGCGTGAGGGTCAGCACGTGGTCGTAGCCGGGCAGCACCTGGAAGTTCATGTTCAGGGGCTGCAGCGAGAACCCGTGCTGCAGGTCGAGCGACGAAAGGTGCAGCCGGTAGGTCTCGCCCTTGCGCAGCCGCAGCGCGGGATACCACTGCCACATGCGGCCCATCAGGTAGGCGTCGCCGCCGGCCGGGGGCTCGACGATCGGCAGCTCCGTCATCAGCGCGTTCGCGATCGGGTTCTTGAAGGTGCCGACCCGGTTGGACGCGACAAATTTTTCCGTGCGGGCGAAAAAATCGGCGGGCTTGACCGTGTAGGCCTCGCCGGTGCTGTTCTGTTTGCCGCGGAAATGCCAGTACGGCATCATCAGCGACATCACGAAGCACCAGAGGATGGCGCAACCGAGCCAGATTTTTTCGTGGCCGGCCGGGCCGTGGAACCAAGGGGTGGTGAGGGGACGCAGGCTCATGGGTCAATGGGGTCAGGGCAGCAGGGCGGGTTTGGTGAGCAGCAGCTCAATCCAGCCCCACACCGTGTAGGAGAGGACCGGGATGAGGACGCCGAGGACGAGGAGCAGCCAGGGGTTATCGAGCACCTTCTGCCACGGGTGTTTCTTGGGTTCGTTATTCATGTTGGAATGAGGCAACTGGAATGGGCCGGCGGCGCCACGCGCCCAGGCCGCGCAGTATCACCGCCAGAAAAAGGATCCCGCTGGCCACGGCGACCAGACCGCCGAGGCCCATGACGCTGAGTCCGAGATATTCGCCGAGAGAGCGCACGTGCTGCTCGCTGCCGTATTGCTTGCGGCCGAGGCCGTAGGCCCCAGCCAGCGCGAACCCGAGGCCAAAGACCGCCTGCCCGCCGCCGAAGAGCAGCAGCTGGAGGCGCGCGTGGCGCGGGGCCGGAGCCGGGGCCGCCACCGGCGCGACCGTCCCGGAGAATTCATACGCTGCCGTCATCAACGCGATCGTCACGGCGCCGATGGCGCAGTGATAATGGCCCGGCACCAGCGTGCTCGAACTCCGGATCAGCGACCCGAGGATGAAGCCCAGTACCGTCAGCGTCGCGCTGCCGGCGAGACCGGCGAAGCGATAGTCGCGCCAGCTCAACCCCGCGCGGTGCCGCCACACATGCACCGCGGCCGCGGCCAGCACGACAGTCACCACCGGGAAGATTGTCCAACGCATCAGGTGCGTCGCCATCGAAAAATAGTTCGTGGCCGTCGTGCCGGCGAACGCCAGCGGCGGCATCACGAGCTGCGGCAGCACGAGCGCCGCGACCAGCGCGGTGGCCGTGGCCGGCGTCAGCACGGCCCGGCCGGTCCAGCGGTGCAGCAGGTGCAGCCACAGCGCCAGCATCGCCGCCACATTGGCCGCCTGCAGCACGTGGCCGCCGCCCCAGAACACCAGTTCGTAATGCACCGCCGGCGCCGAGGCCGGCGTCGTCAGGCTGGCCCCCGCAAAGGTCGCCAGGGCGAGCAGGTTGGCCACGGCCGAAGCGCGCAGTGCGACTACGGCGTCGGGCGTCAGCGCCTTGGCATCGGTGCGGGCCGAAGTTGCCAGCGCCAGGCTGAAGAACAGCCCGGCGCCGGCAAACCAGCAAACCAGCCCACCAAAGAAAACCGGATGGTCGATCACCGGCACATAGTTGGAGAGGACGGGCAGCGCGCCCGGCATGCACGCGCCCGTGAGCATCCCGGCGACGCCCATGGCCGCCAGCGCCAGCGCGGCCGACGTCATCCCGCGGTGCAGCCGCGGACCGAGCGCCAGCCCAAGGAAGGCAAGCGTGCCGGCCTGAAACCACACCACGATCGCCAGGTCCACGTGCACGACCAGCGCCCGCTTGAAAAACAGCGGGTCCGTAAACAGCCAGCCAAGGAACGGCAGCCGGCCGACGACCAGCGTCAGCGAGAGCAGGCCCGCCAGCACCAGGCTGCCAACCGCCAGCAAAAACCAGCCCCGGGCCGGCGCGTTGCCCTCCACCGCCGCGTCCGTCAACCCGGCGCACGGCCGCGATGTTTCAAGCACGGAAGGTCGGGGCAGTGACGCCACGGGAGGAGGCATGGCATGTTTCTATACCAAACCCGGGCCGGCGGCCTTGACCTAGGTCAACGTTTTCGCGGAGAGGCCCGCGGGGCGATTCCTTGATTCCGGTCAAGGCCGACGGTCCGGACTTCGGCCATGATCTCGCCTCGCCGTGACGAGCCACCCCCTCACCCAGCCGCGGCAGGCCGCCCAGTCCCGGCCGGCCTGGCTCGCAACCGTCGGCGCGTTGCTCGCGCTGACGAAGCCGCAGCTGGCCCTGATGTCGGTGACCACCTCGATGGTGGCCTACGGCGCCGCGCGGCCCACGGCCGGGGCCGCCGGCGCGCTGATCACCTTTGCCGGCACCTCGCTGGCAGCCGGCGGCGCGCTTTCCCTCAACCAATGGTGGGAGCGTCGCGCCGACGCGCAGATGCGCCGCACCCGCAGCCGCCCGCTCCCTCAAGGGCGCTTGCATCCAGGCGCCGCCCTTGCCTGGAGCCTCACCCTTTCCGCCGCGGGTGTCGGCGTGCTCGCGGTGCGGGTCAACCTTCCAGCCGCTGCGGTCGCCACCCTGACGATCCTGGCCTACGGGCTTGTCTATACACCGCTCAAACGCCGCACGCGCTGGGCGACCGAACTCGGCGCGGTGTCGGGTGCGCTGCCGCCACTGCTGGGCAATGCCGCCGCAGGCGACCTGTGGGCCGCGCCGGGCGTCGCCCTCGCCGGCTTCCTGTTGTTTTGGCAGATGCCGCATTTCTTTGCGATCGGCTGGCGGCACCGCGCCGACTATCGCAACGCTGGCTTCAAGCTGCTGCCCGCGGTCGATGCCACTGGGCGGCAAACCGCGCGCTGGTCCCTGCTCTACTCCGCGCTGCTGCTGCCCGTCGCGCTGGCGCCGTGGGCGCTCGGATACCTCGGCGCAATCTATGGCGTGACGGTGGCGCTGGCCGGCGGCGCCTTTCTCCTGTGCGCCTGGCAGTTTGCGGCGGCAACGCCGGACCGCGATCCGGCGGCGCGCCGCCTTTTCCTCGCGTCGATTTTCTTTCTTCCGCTGGTGCTGGCCGCGCTCGCCGTGGACCGGCTCGTCGCAGTCTGAGCCCCGGTGGCCGGCTTCAGGCGGCGCGGGCGATCGTGCGGGGGAACAGGATGTTGTTCTCCTTGTGCACGTGGCGGTGCAGGTCGGACTCAAACTCCGCCAGCCCCGCGAGCAGCGCCCGGTGCGTGTTGCACGACTCCGGCGTGGGCGTGAATCCGTCGGTCAGTTCCCGCAACCGCGCCGTCACCCGGCCGGCGGATTCATGCTCGGCCTCCATCTGGCGGATGGGGTTCGCAATGGAGCCGCAATGAAAGTCACCCAGCGTCCCGGCATCGATCTGCCGCACCAACGGGAAAAGTATCTCCTCCTCCTTCTGCATGTGGCTGAGCATTTCCTCCGCCAGCGCCACCACGCATTCGTGGACTTCCGGCAGCCGCGCCTCGCGCCAGGCATGCTTGCTGGCGACGCGTCCGGCCATTTCGACGAGCCGGGGCAGCTCCGCCTTCAAATAGGTGTGGTGCGTCTGCTCGATGTGGTCGCACAGCTGCGTGAGCGTCAGGCCCGCGGCATCCACCTCGGCGGGCCCGGCCTCGGTGGCCGCGGCCGCGGCTTCCAGCATCGCGGCCACGGTCGGCGGATCGAGTTTCTTTCTCCCGCAGGCCGCCGCGAGAGTCTGCTGGCCCCCGCAGCAGTAGTCGAGGCCGAGGCGCTCAAAGACGCGGGCCAGGGCGGGCCGGGCGGCAACGATGTCGCCGAGTTTGCTTTCGGGAGTGAAACAGGAGGCGGTGGCAGTGGTCATGGTAAATGGGTTCGCCACTACCTTACCCGATCGCGGCGGGTCGTGCCTTGACCTGTGTCAAGCAACCCGCGCCCCGGTAAAATCCGGCCGCCGGAATTTTGGGCGGGACTCCCCGACCCGCCTCGTATCACTCTGCCGGTCATGCCTGCGTCCCCCCGCCCCGCCGACGTTAAGCTCACCGGGCTCATTGGCACACTGCGCTGCTGCCAGCTGTTCTCCGGGCTGTCGGCCGAGGACCTCGCCGTCATCGCAGGCTTCACCGTCATGCAAAAGCTGGCCAAGGACGACTACCTGTTCCACGAGGGCGAACCGGCGCGCGGCTGCTACCTGGTGCAAAGCGGGGCGGTCAATGTCCACCGCGTCAGCGCCGCCGGCAAGGAACAGGTCATCCACGTTTTCCGCTCCGGCGAGTCGTTCGCCGAGGCGGCGCTCGCCACCCCCACCGGCTATCCCGCCAACGCCCGCGCCGTCGAGCCGAGCACCGTGCTCATCCTCCCCAAGGCCCCCCTGCTCGATCTCATCGGCCACCGGCCCGACCTCGCGCTGCGCATGCTCGGGTCGATGAGCGGGCACCTCCGCGTGCTGGTCGGCATGCTCGACGACCTCACCCTCAAGGACGTGGAAACCCGCCTGCTCAACTGGCTGGTGAAGCACAGCCACGCCGCACGGGGCGGCGCCATCCAGCTGCCCGGCACGAAGCGGGTCCTCGCCGCCGAACTCGGCACGAGCAGCGAGACGTTGTCCCGCACCCTCGGACGCCTGCGCGACCAGCGCCTCATCTCCGTTTCCGGCAAGAAGATCACCATCCACAATCTCGCCGCGGTGCAGGCCATGCTCCGCCGCAACCTCGGCGAAAACTGAGCCGATATCTGGCTGGGATTCGCGTTGCCCCGCTGACTCCAGCAGACCGGCCAACGTGATCTGACCGTACTCTCCTTTTACGTGACCCCTTCCCCTCCCGCGTCCTCGTTGTTTGACCGCATCGGCGGCCGGCCTCCGCTCCTGGAGCTGCTCCGGTATTTTTACGCCGATGTGCGCCAGCAGGCCGAGATCGGACCGATCTTCGCCGCGCACATCACGGACTGGCCCGCGCATTTGGAAATAATCGCCGACTTCTGGTCGGGCGTCACCGGTGGTCCGGCCCGGTACGGCGGCGGGATGCCCATGAAGCATTTTCCCCTCGGGCTGGAGGAGCGGCACTTCGTCGCGTGGCTCGGACTCTGGCAGCGTCATTGCCAGATCCGCTTCGCGCCGGCCGAGGCGAAGGAACTCACCGCGATCGCCGAAACCATCGGCCAGCGCCTGCGGCAGATGATCGTGCTCGACGCCGCGAACCGGCCCGCCGACCGCTGACTTGAGTCGCATCGGCCCGCCGCCGGTGTTGAATCAAGGCGAAGGGACGTTCTGGCCCGTTGGTTTGATTCAAAATTCAAGACAACGGACCGGAGGTCCATTCTCCCCCCAAGACCCCCGCCCAATCAATTTAGCCCCTCAGCAAAGTGTAACCCAATAGGTTACATCGCGCGATGCGCGAGTGGGTCGGGGGCCCGGACCTAGTCACCTATTAAGTGCTATTGTCCGCCAAAAGGCGGGCGGCGGGCGCGATAAAATCAGGGACCCGTGGGCTCGGGTCGATCGCGCGCGCTGCGCGCCCAGCGGAAACCTCAGGCTTGCGCCCCCGACGCTTCAAACCGGCCAGACGCGGGGGTTCTCGGTGTCGTTGTTGAGGACGTCGCCGAGCTTCGCCGCCTTGAAGAGCCGGTCGGGCATGATGTTCTGCTGGCCGTTGAAGGTGCTGCCGTCGGGCATGTAGCCGGCGGTCATCGCCCGGCGGCGGCCGTTGGTCATGTTCGCGCCGGCCCCGTGCGCCGTCAGGCCGTTGTGAAACACGCAGCCGCCCGCCGCTACCGGCGTCGCCACCGTGCCCATGGTCTTGAACTGCGGGTAGACCTTGAACAGGTCCGCGATGTTCTCGCCGATGCCGGCATTGCGGAAGTCCGCGATCTGCTGCGAGCCCGGCACATAATAAAGGCAGCCGTTCTCCAGCGTGGCGTCGTCGAGCGCGATCCAGATGCTAATGGCGTCGTGCGACGAGAACGACCAAAACGGGTTGTCGAGATGCCAGCCCGTGGGATTGGCAAACGGCTCCTTGATGAGCGCCTGGTCGTGCCACAGTCGCATCGCCGGCCTGCCGGACAGCTCGCACACCATGCGGCCGATCTCCGGCCCCAGCATGAAGCGTTTGATGACGGGGCTGATTTTCCAGAGATTGAGCTTCTGCGTGAAAACGCGGTCATAATAACCATCGCCGTCCTCGCCCGTGTGCTCGCCGCCCGCCACCTTCTTCTTGCCGAGTGCCGCGACCGCCTCATCCACCGCGGTGCGCAGCTCCGTGAGCTCGGTTTTCGTCAGCAGGTTCTCGTGCACCGCAAAGCCTTCGCGCCGGTAATGCTCGATCTGCTGCGTGTTCAGGTGGGTGTTCATGGCGCGAAGCCTTGGCGCGCCGGCCCACGGCCGGCAAGGAGATTACCGCCCCGCGGGGCCGGCCCACGGCCGGAGTATAACGCATTGCGTTCCAAAATCCAAAGCGTGCCGAGGTGACGGGGAGGTTGCACCGGGGATTGCGGGCAAAACACACTGGCGCGCCCCGCCAGCCTCCCCCATGCTGGCCCGTTCATGTCTGAAAACCCGTCTACTTTGACCCCTCATGAGGCGCCATGGCGCGCCGGCCTGCGGGCGGCACACGCCAATCTCGTCCCCGGCTTCATCCTGCAGGCCGTCGCCCTGGCGCTGGTGCTGGCGTACTACTGGCACCCGCCGACCCGCGCAGTGTTCGAGCAGCTGACCGCGCTGCGCGGACGAACCGGCCTGTTGTTCTCCGTCCTCGCGACTGCCCTCTGCGGCGGGATCCTCCCGCTTGTCTACCTCCGCCTCAACCCGGCGACGCGCGCCGGTTATACGTGGAAAAGTTTTGTATTCTTCACCCTGTTTTGGGCCGCCAAGGGAATCGAGCTGGACTACTGGTACCGGCTTCTTGCCTGGAGCGTGGGCAACGATACCCAGGTGCGGACGGTCGCCATCAAGGTGTTCCTCGACCAGACCGTCTATTGCCCCATCTGGGCCGTGGTCGTCACGGTGCTGGCCTATGCCTGGCATGCGGCGGGTTTCCGCTGGGCGCCGCTGCGGGCGGATTTTCGCGCCGGGCAATGGTACCGCCGGCACATCCTGCCCTCCCTACTGGCCAACCTCGGGCTCTGGGTGCCGCTCACCTGCCTGATCTTCGCGCTGCCGCTGTCCTTGCAGCTCCCGCTTTTCGATCTTGTGCTGGTGTTCTACACGCTGCTCATCACGCATATCACCCGGCGGCGGACGTGAGGGGTAATTTTTCTCCCGCAAATAGCCGCGAACAAACGCGAATCCGGATTGTCCTTCTGGGCAGAATAAAAAATGCCAAACGCACCGTCTGCCGTTCGCGATAATTTGCGTCCATTTGCGGTAAAATCGCCTGGCTGGTACCGTCTGCTTCTTACCTTCCTCTTACAATTGGCCGCTTGCATGACTTTGCCGGGAATCTTTGCGTTGACCCCCGCCTCTCACCACCCTCGCCATCATGAAATTGCCCCGCTTTTTCAGCCTCTGTGTCCTCGGCCTGGCCTCGTTGCTCCCGCTTTCCCGGGCCGCGGAGTCCCACGTGAAGGCCTCGCTGGTCGCCGCTGACGCCTCCCTCCAGCCCGGCAAACCCTTCACGGTCGCCCTGCGCTTCGAGCACGAACCGCACTGGCACACCTATTGGTCCAACCCCGGCACCGGTCTGCCGACCTCACTGGCGTGGCACCTGCCCCCCGGTTTCTCCGCTGGCGAAATCCAGTGGCCCGCTCCCCATCTCCTGAAGGACAACTCCGGCGGCATCATCGGCAACGGCTACGAGGCGGAACTCTTTCTCCCGGTCACAATCACCCCGCCCGCCGACCTCAAACCCGGCACCACGGTCGAGCTCTCCGCCGACGCCGACTGGCTGATGTGCGAGGAAATCTGCGTCCCCGGCAAAGCCACGGTTAAACTCTCCCTGCCCGTCGCCGCCGCCGCGCCGGCGCCCGACGCCGCCTGGGGCGAAAAGATTCGCGCCACCGTCGCCGGCCTGCCCCGCGCCGATTCCGGTTGGACTGTCACGGCCACGCGTGACGCCAAGAACGTCACGATCACGGTCTCGCCCGGCTTGGCGGAGCAGCGCGACCACCTGCCCAAGAACGTTTATTTCTTCTCCGACGACAACCTCACCGCCTACGACCAGCCGCAAACCGCCACCGACGACGGTCGCGGTCACTACACGGTCACCGTGCCCCTCACGACCGACGCGCCGAAGAACGCGACGAAACTCCTCGGCGTCCTTACCTCCGAATCCGGCTGGCTCGCCAATGGCTCCCTCCGCGGTCTCCGCGTCGAAGCCCCTCTCACGGCCAGCACCGCAGCCGTCACCGTCAGCCCGCTTGCCACGCCGAAGCCCGGCGTAGGCGGATCACCCACCCCTCCGCCCGCCAGCGGCCTCGGCGGAACCCTGCTGCTCGCCCTTGTCGGGGGCATGATTCTGAACCTCATGCCCTGCGTCTTCCCGGTGCTGGGCATCAAGATCCTCGGCTTCGTCAATCAGTCCGGCCACGAGCGAGGCAAGGTGATCTCCCACGGCCTGATGTTCGCCCTCGGCGTGCTGCTCTCGTTTTGGACCCTCGCCGGTGTCCTCGCCATCCTCCGCGCCGGTGGCAGCCACCTCGGCTGGGGCTTCCAGCTGCAGTCGCCCGCCTTCGTGTTCGTCCTCGCCGCCGCGATGCTGGTCTTCGGCATGAACATGAGCGGCGTGTTTGAAATCGGTCTCAGCGCCACGTCTGTCGGCGGCGAACTCCAGACGAAATCCGGCCTCGCCGGCTCGTTTTTCACCGGCGTGCTCGCCACCGTCGTCGCCACGCCCTGCTCCGCACCCTTCCTCGCGCCCGCGCTCGGTGCCGCCCTCGCCCTTTCCACGCTGGAATCGTTCGCGATCTTCACCGCCATCGCGATCGGCCTCTCGCTGCCGTACTTGCTGCTCTCGATTTTCCCCGCCGCCGTGAAGCTGCTCCCGCGCCCCGGTGCGTGGATGGAAACCTTCAAGCAGTTCATGGCCTTCCCGCTCTACGCCACGGTCGGCTACCTGATCTGGGTGCTCGCCGGCCAGACGGGCGATGAGACCTTCCAAAACGTCCTCTTCGGCCTCGTGCTTATCGCGATGGGCGTGTGGGTCTACGGCCGGTGGAACGCCCCCGGCGCCTCCACCGGACGCGCCCGTTTCGGCGTGATCGGGCTGCTCGTGCTGCTCGCCGCCGGCGTCTGGCTCGGCTGGCCGCAGAACGCCGCCGCCAAGAGCGCCGCCGCCTCAGCCTCCGGTGCACCCGAGGTCGTCTGGGAAAAATGGAGCCTCGAGACCGTCGCGAAGCTGCGCGCCGAGAACCGGATCGTCTACGTGGACTTCACCGCCCGCTGGTGCGCGACCTGCCAGGCGAACAAGAAACTCGTGTTCCACAACGACGAGGTGCTGAAGCGATTCCACGCCCTGAACATCGCCACCCTTCGCGGCGACTGGACGAACCAGGACCCCGCCATCACCGCCGAGCTCGCGAAGTACCAACGCAGCGCCGTCCCCTTCAACCTCATCTGGAAGCCCGGCCAGGACGCCCCCACGACTCTCCCCGAGCTCCTCACGCCGGGAATCGTGCTGAACGCGTTGAAATAAGTGGGCCGTGCGCTCTGCGTGGCAGTTTGGTTGAACGGGGGAAACGGTCTTGCCGCTCTTGTCCGTTGTAGGTCGGGCTTTATGTCCGATTTTCCGGATTTCGGGGATAAACTCCGACCTACACCGACCGGAATGCCATTCGCGTTTTTTCGCCCGGCTGGCTCATACTTGCCACCACTCCAAACCGTATGGCCCTCGAACTCCGCCCCAACTGCGAGTGCTGCGACCGGGAGATTTCCCCGGATTCAAAGGAAGCCTACATCTGCACCTTCGAGTGCACGTTCTGCCTTGAGTGCGCGGGGAAGAAACTCCGCTTCATCTGCCCCAATTGCGGCGGTGAGCTTGTCCGCCGGCCGGTTCGCCCGGCCGCCAAATTGGTGAAGAATCCGGCTTCGAAGGTTCGCGTTGTCCGGAGCGAACCTTGTCCGACGCGCTGACACGCTCGGCCTTGCCATTTTCTTCGTGCGCCCGCGGCCGGTTCCGGCCATCCGCTTACGGCGTGAAAAACCCCGCTCACACGCGCGCCGTCGGTCAGCTGCTCATCGCGGCCCTGTTGTGGAGCCTCGCCGGCGTGCTGATCAAGGGGATCGAATGGCCGGCGCTCGCCGTCTCGGGCGGACGCGGGATCATCGCCGCGCTCTTCCTCGTCGCCACCACGCGCGGGCTGAAATTCACCTGGTCCCGCGTTCAAATCGGCGCGGCCGTCGCGTATGCGTCGTGCACGGTCACGTTCGTCATCGCCAACAAGCTCACCACCGCGGCCAACGCCATCCTGCTCCAGTACACGGCGCCGATCTGGGTCGCCCTGCTCGGCGCATGGTTGCTCCACGAAAAGCCCTCCCGCGCCGACTGGTGGGCCATGTTCGCTGCGCTGGGCGGCATGTGCCTGTTTTTCGCCGACGAGCTCAAATGGGTCAGTGTGCTCGGCAACCTTGTCGGCACTTTCAGTGGCATCAGTTTTGCCGTGTGCGTGATGCTCCTCCGGAAGCAAAAGGACGGCTCCGCCGTCGAATCCATCATCCTTGGCAACCTGCTCGCCTTCACGATCGGCCTCCCGGCCATCGTTACCGCACCCGCTTTGCCGGCGTCGGGGTGGCTCCTGTTGCTGCTCCTCGGTGTCGTGCAGCTCGGTCTCTCCTATCGTTTTTACGCCCAAGCCATCAAACACGTGACCGCCCTCGAAGCCGTGATCATCCCCGTGGTTGAGCCTATCCTGAATCCCCTCTGGGTCCTGCTGTTTTTCGGCGAGCGCCCCGGCCGGCTCGCCCTCATCGGCGGCACCCTCGTGCTCGGCGCCGTCACGTTCCGCGCCATCGCAGCCATCCGGACGCCGCGTTCACCGTCTCCGATCGCGGAGACGTGATTGTCGCAGGTCGGGCTTTACGCCCGACACCCGGGAAAACCTGTACGGGATAAACCCCGACCCACGTCGAGAGTGTAACCCAATGGGTTACACTCCTCCCATGATTGTCCTTCTGGGCGCAGCGCAGAATCCAATGGGACTACGCTGAAGCCCTTGGCGGACTCGGGCTGGATTCTGCGCTGCGCCCAGAAGGACAGACCGTTACGTTTTCTCCTGCGGCCAGAGCTGAATGACTATGTTCGCCCCCAGGATCAAAGCCCCGCCCGCAATCAGCGAGACCGTCAGCGGCTGATTCGCGTAGTCGATGCCGATCCAGCGCGAGAGCGGTGCGGGCAGGAAAGTCTCCGTCAACGCCGCCAGCACCGGGCAGAAACTATAGAGCAGCCCCGCCTCCGTCGTCGTGATGAAGCGCTGCCAGTAATTCATCAGGAGGAACGGCCCGGCCGACCCCAACACTGCCGCCAGCACCATGAGCACCAGCCACGCTGGCGAGGCATAGGGGGTCAATAAATGCCCCGGCTCGCGCACGGTGGCCACACTCACCACTGCAAACAGCACGCCCTCGATCAAGAACATGCCCATCGTGCTGCATTCGGCGCGGTTCTTGGCAAAGGCCGGCCAGTTCAGCGAGCAGAGTAGCAGCGAGAAGAACAGCGTGGACATCAACACTTCCGCCTCGCCGCGGCCCACGCGGAACGTTTGCCAGTCCACCCGCGCCAGCACCGCCACGCCTGACAGCACCAGCAGGCCGGCGAGCAGCACGGTCACCGTCGGACGCTTCCGGTGCACGATCGCCCACCAGAGCGGGATCAGGATCACATAAAACTGCGTGAGGAACGCCGTGGTCGCCGCCGACGTGCGCTGCAGCCCGTCCGTTTGCAGCATGCAGCCGCAGAACGACGTCACCGCCATGAACCCCGCCTGCGCCCACTCCGTCCGCGTCAAGCGTAGCACGCGGCCGCGAAACAACCCCACCAGGCACAGGACCCCGAGGATGAACCGGGGCGCGAGATTGCTCGCGGCGACAAACCACGAGCTCTCCCCCGCGTTGAATGGCAGCTGCGTCAGCACCGACGCCTTGAAGAGCACAAAGCTCATCCCCGTGATCACGGTGACCCCGGCCAGCACAGCCAGCGCGCGGGTGTGCTGCGACGAAGCACTCATGCGGAAGCCGCCACGTTTCGCGGTTTCATCTGGATCAGCACGTTCGCCAGCGTGATGAGTCCGCCGCCGACCAGCAGGTTCACGCCGAGGGTTTCATTCAAATAATCCAGCCCGCCCCAGAGCGAAA
>QQNC01000025.1 GCA_003402695.1 Verrucomicrobiota bacterium
AATCGAAAATCGAAAATCGAAAATCGAAAACGTTTTCATCGGTCCACTTCGCCGAGCACGATGTCGATGCTCCCGAGGATGATCACGGCGTCGGCCACCGTGTGGCCGAGGCAGAGATCCTCGAGGATGGTGAGGTTGATGAAGGACGGCGCGCGCACGTGGTAGCGCCACGGGTTGGGGCCGCCGTCGCTGACGAGATGGAAGCCAATCTCACCCTTGGGGCCCTCAATGCGGCCGTAAGCCTCGCCCGCCTTGGGCCGGAAGCC
Organism: Verrucomicrobiota bacterium; assembly: GCA_003402695.1. GTDB lineage: Bacteria > Verrucomicrobiota > Verrucomicrobiia > Opitutales > Opitutaceae > Opi-474. Next base: position 267 of record QQNC01000025.1, read on the forward strand.
GCGCAGCTTGGCCGCCGGATTCATGATCGGGCCGGCCGGCAACCCGGCGAGCGCCTGCCGCAGGATCGCGAGCGACTCCCGCATCTCGAGAATCCGGATCATGTAGCGGTCGTAGACGTCGCCATGCTCGCCCAGCGGAATGCGAAACTGGAACCGCGGGTACACGCCGTAGCCGTCCACCTTGCGCAGGTCGTGATTCACCCCCGTGGCGCGCAGCATCGGTCCGGTGACGCCGGCATTGATCGCGAGCGCGGCGGACAGGCGGCCCACGCCCTGGGTCCGCGCGAGGAGGATTTCATTGCCCGTGAGCAGGGCCTCGAACTCATCCAGGAAGGGGCCGTACTCCGCGACGAGCTGCCCGGCCCGCGCCAGCCAGTCGGCCGGGGGATCCACGCGGCAGCCGCCGAAGCGCTGGTAGTTGCACATCATGCGGGACCCGCTGAGTGACTCAAAGAGGTCGAGAATCTTCTCACGCTCGCGGAACGCGTACATGAGTGGCGTGCCGCTGCAGCCGCAGTCCTGCATCAGGAAGCCGGCCAGGCAGGTGTGGTTCAGGAGGCGCGTGAGCTCGGCGAGGATAACGCGCACGTACTCCGCCCGCTCCGGCACCGCGATCCCGGCCAGTTGCTCGACGGCGCGGGCATAGGCCCAGTTGTTCGTCATCGAGTTCAGGTAATCGAGCCGGTCGGTGTACGGCATCGATCCCAGGTAGCTCGTATTCTCGGCCAGCTTCTCGTGATTGCGGTGCAGGTAGCCGAAGACGGGCTTGAGCCTCACGATCGTCTCGCCGTCGAGCGTGACGATCATCCGGAACACGCCGTGCGTGGACGGATGGTGCGGCCCCATCGAAACTTCCATCAGGTCGCCGGGCAGGTCGCTGCGGACGGACCGGACATGGGCGCCAGTCGACGGGTTGGCAAACGGGGTGGGGTTCATGGCGTGGACGGAGCGGACGGTGTCGGGGTCGGCGCCGGATAATGCTGCTTCGCCTTGGCCAGCACGTCGCCATGGGGGGTGGGCTCCCATTCGTAATCGTCGGGCTCGCGGTAGTCCCGGCGCATCGGGTGGTCCTTGAACCCGTCCCACATCAGGATGCGGCGCAGGTCGGGGTGGCCTTCGAAGACGATGCCGAAAAGGTCGTATACCTCGCGCTCCTGAAATTCCGCGCTGCGCCAGACCGGCGTGAGCGAGGGGAGCGTCACGGCGTCGGTGCGGTTGCCGGTAACCAGCCGCAGCACCACGGGTCCGTGGCCGAGCGCGATCGAATAAAGGTGATACACGACCTCGAGCCGCCCGGGTTCGATCCGCTTGGTCTTTTCCTCCACCGCGCGGGGAGCGCCGCCGGCCGGGTCGGGCACGGTGGTCCGGGTCACGTCGACCACTTCCTTCTCCGGCCAGTCGATCCCGGTCACGTTGGTGCACTGATCCAGTTGCAGCGCGGGATCATCGCGCAGGAAGGTGGCAATGGCCCGGGCGTGCGGCGCATCCAGCCGCAACGCATGCTGCGCGGAGGGAGACGGATTTGTAACCAGCACCACGTCCGCCCCCGGAAAAAGGGCGGCGATGCGATCGCGCAGCTGGGGGAGGGTTTCCATAGCGGGTCAGGTCTTGGTGGGCCGCAACAGTTCGGGCGGTTTCGGCCACAGGGCGTCGTTTCGCGTCGGCTCAATGTCGTGCGCGCCACATTCCGGGATGGGGCAATTGCAATCGGCCTCCGCCTGAAGGTGCCGTGGGGCGGCGGGGCCGGAGATGGCCTGATTCCGGATTTTCTCCTGCAGCTGCACCAGTCCGTGGAGCAAAGCCTCGGGCCGCGGCGGGCAGCCGGGGATGTAGATATCCACCGGGATAAAGCGGTCGATCCCCTTGAGGACATTGTAACCCTGCTTGAAAGGTCCGCCGGAAATCGCACAGGCGCCCATCGCGATGCAGTATTTCGGCTCAGGCATCTGGTTCCAGAGGCGCACCACCTGCGGCGCCATCTTCTTGGTCACAGTGCCCGACACGATCAGCAGGTCGGCCTGGCGCGGGGACGGCCGGAAGACCTCCGACCCGAAGCGGGCGATGTCGAATTTCGCCATCGAAGCCGCGATCATCTCGATGGCGCAGCAGGCGAGGCCGAAGTTCAGCGGCCAGACCGAATGGCTGCGGCCCCAGTTATAGAGCTCCTCGAGCCCGGTGAGAAGAATGCCGTGGCGCCGGAGCTCGTCGCGTTCCATGTCGGTGATCCCGGGGGCGTTGAACGTGGGGTCGCTCATGTCATTTCCATTCGAGATGGCCGCGCCCCCAAGCCCAGATCAGGCCCTCCACGAGCAAAAGCAGGAAGAGCAGCATGGTGACGATCGCTGTGACCGGCAGCGCCGTGAAGGCGGCGGCGAACGGCAGGAGGAACAGGAGTTCGACGTCGAAAATCAGGAAGAGGATAGCGTAGAGGTAGTAATGCGCCTTGAACTGGATCCAGGCGTCGCCGGACTCGGCGAGACCGCACTCATACGGCGCCTGCTTGGCGGCATTCGGCTTGGCCGGCTGGAAACAACGAAACCACAGCCGCGCCACGGTCAGCAGAACCAGGGGGAACGCCACGGCGACCGCCAGGAAGAGAACAAGAAACGCATAAGGGTGATCACTCATGAGTGAACCTTAAGACAAAACACCCTCCAGCCTGCGGCCAATCGCCAACTCGTGCCATTTCTTGCGAATATCTGCGCGTGGGTTGAAGTCGAGCGGTCACGGAAACCCGCCCGGAGCGCGGCGCCGGACCAGGCATCGCCTTCACTTCGGATGACGCACGCGCGGGCGGCGGAACGAGCGAACTGGCAACGGAAGCCAAAAAATGCCCAGTGAACCCCAAAGGACGCTGCGCTCGATTCTTCCCGGGGTGCTAACGTCGGGCATGGCGACTCTCAGTGAACGACTACCCGAGAACATCCCGGGCCGCTACTATGTCGATGCCAGCTGTATCGACTGCGACCAATGCCGGGCTCTCTCGCCCCAGATTTTTGCCCGCGACGACGGCAAGGGAGTCTCCTACGTCGTCCGGCAACCCGCGACCAACGAGGAAATAGCCCAAGTAGAGGACATTCTTGCCACCTGCGCGACCAGCTCCATTGGGAACGACGGAGCCTGAGTCATGAATGACCTGATCATCGGCATGGCCGGCTCGGGCGGCGACGGCATCATTTCCGCCGGCGAATCGTTGATCGGCGCCGTGGCCGCAGAGGGTTATTATGGCATGCTCACCAAGAGCTACGGCCCCCAGATCCGCGGCGGCGAATCTTCCTGCCGCCTGCGCGTTTCCACCCTCCCGGTGCTGAACCCCGGTGGGTCACTGGATGTGGCGGTGATCCTGGACTGGGACGACTTTCTCCGTTTCGGGAGCGAACTGCCGGTGACGGAAAACACGGTTATCATTTTTGATCTCAAATCCGGAGTCGACCGGACCAGTTTGCCCATTAAGGGACTTTGGCCAAAGGTGTTGTGCGGTGTTCCGCTGGAAGACATGGCAATCAAAGCCGCCGGCGTCCAACAGGCGAAGAACAGCGTCATCCTGGGACTCCTGGCTGGATGGCTCGGACTTTCCCCGGACAACCTGCTCGCGGGTCTCCGGAAAAAATTTGCCCGGAAAGGCGATGAGGTTCTGCAAGGCAACGAACGCGCGTTCGCGACGGGGCTCACCCACGCCCACAACCACCCACTGGGCCGTAATCTGCGGTTGGCCCACCCCACGGCCCCCTTAAAGCGGCGCGTGATCGCCGACGGCAACGAACTCTGCGCCAAGGGCGCGATCGCGGCCGGCTGCACGTTTTTTGGCGGCTATCCCATCACTCCGGCGACGGAGATCATGCAGCACCTTCAAGCCGACCTCTGGGAGCATGGCGGGGTGGTACTGCAGGCAGAGGACGAGATTGCCGGCGTCGGCGCCGCCCTCGGCGCCTCGTTCGCCGGCAAAAAAGCGATGACCGCCACCTCGGGACCCGGACTTTCCCTTAAAACCGAGATGCTCGGTCTCGCCAGCGTCACCGAATTGCCCCTCGTCTGCGTGAACGTGCAGCGGGGCGGCCCCTCGACAGGAATGCCGACGAAATGCGAGCAGGCCGACTTGTTTGCGGCGGTCTTTTCCGCCCATGGCGACACCGTCCGCCCTGTCCTGGCTCCGACCACCGTCGCGGACACCTACGGACTGACCGTGGAGGCCTTCAACCTGGCCGAGCAGTACCAGACTCCGGTGATCCTGCTCTCCGACCAGGACATCGCGCAGCGCAAGGAAATCATCGATCCCATCGATCCCTCCCTGCTACGCCTCGTCAACCGGCTCGAGCCCACCACCGCAGAGTTGAAGGACTACACCCGCTTCCGCCTCACCCCCTCCGGCATCAGTCCGCTCAGCCATCCTGGGATGAAGGGCGGAAATTATCTGGCCGCCGGCATCGAGCACGACGAGCGCGGCGCCCCAACCGCCAACGGCGAGATGCACGGGGAGATGAATCACAAGCGCCTGGTGAAATTCCTGCCACTGCGCCGGCGCCACGACCTCTTTGTCATGGAAGGAGATCCGGATTCCCCGCTCGGCATCATCGCGTGGGGCAGCGTCGCCGGCATCGCGCTTGAGGCGCTCCGCATCGTGCGCGCCGAGGGTCTGGATGCGCGGTTGATGATTCCAAAGCTCCTTTATCCGATTGCCGAGGAGGTCTTCGCGGACTTCTTCGCTCCCCTCACGCGGTGCATCGTCTTCGAGCAGTCGCATCAGGGTCAGCTGTACCGGCTCATCCGCATGTGGGTTAATGTCCCGCAACAGTTCGAATCGTACGCCCGCAGCGGCGCCAATCCCCTCTCTCCGGAGGATTTCGTTTCCCAGATCCGGAAGCTGTCGCGGGCGGGACTGCGCAAGGAACACGCGGACCGCGCCGATTTTCTCAATCCCCTATGATCTCCACGGACGCCACCTCGGGCGGCACCGCCGCCGCCCCCAGGGACTTCAAGAGTCCCCTGAAACCCATCTGGTGCCCGGGCTGCGGCGACTACGGCGTGCTCAACGCCCTCTATCGCGCCCTCGCCGCCATCGGCCGGCCGCCCCATGAGATCGCCTTTGTCTCCGGCATCGGCTGTTCGAGCCGGATTCCCGGCTACACCACCGCCTACGGGTTCAACACTGTGCACGGTCGCGCCCTGCCCATCGCCCAGGGCATCAAGCTGGCCAGTCCCGAACTGCTCGTGCTCGTTGCCGGCGGCGACGGCGACGGTTTCTCCATCGGTGGCGGCCACGTGCCGCATGCAATCCGGCGCAATCCCGACCTGACCTACATCGTGATGGACAACCAGGTCTACGGCCTGACCAAGGGCCAGGTTTCCCCCACCTCGCCCCGCGGCACCCGGGCGCGCTCCTCGGTCTATGGCAGCATGGAAAGCCCGGTAAATCCCCTCCTCTACACGCTCGCTTATGGCGCGGGCTTCGTTGCGCAGGGTATCCCCGGTGACCTGGACGGACTGGCGGCCATGATCGAGGAGGGCATTCGTTATCCCGGTTTTGCTTTCATCAATGTCCAGTCACCCTGCGTCAGTTTCGGCGAACCGGATAACCAGGTGAAGGTGCAGCGGACTCGCATGCGCAAACTCGCGGCCGAGGGCCATGATCCCAGCAACCGCCTGCGCGCCATCGAACTGGCCCAGGACTATGGCCAGGAACTTTACACCGGGGTGTTTTACCGGAACCCGAATCCGCCGCCGACCCACGGCTGCCAGATCAAGGCCCTCCAGGACGAGCGCGAGGCCCTCCAGGCCGGCGTTACCATTACCCCGACCTTGTCGGCGACAGATCCCCACCCCACGTGCTGTTAAGTGGGCCGGTTCGTCCCGGGCCGGCATGTATGTTTACCGCCAGAGTGGGACGGGGCTTCCGCTGCGCGGCCGGTTCAGAAACCGCGCGCGGAGCGCGCGGTCTACCTGCCGCCTCCGGCTTTCCGTCCGGGTTTTCGATTTTTCCCGGCCCACTACATCAAGAATGCGGGCCCAGGACGTGCCCCGCCCACCCCGGAAGTATTTGCGCCCACTCTAACCTGGGACCCGGTTGCTCTTCGCCGCGCGTTCGCCCTCGCACTGCGGCGAGCCCCGCTCGAGGTCGCGGCACACCTGCGGGCGCCGCTCGTAAACCGTGCAGAAAAACTCCGCGCCGTTGTCCGGCGTGCGCCGCAATTCGAGCGCGGCGCAGTGGCCGCCGGACATTTTCATGTAGGCGCGTTGGTGGATGAAATGCGCCACCCGCCCCGCCGCGTCCTCGAGCCGCGCCCAGTCGTCGCCCGTCACCCGCACATAGGTTTCCAGGTTGGAAAAGCAGCAGACGCCACAGCGCAGACAGTTGTTCGGCGGATTCACGGGGTAAAGCGCCCCCACCCTGCCCACCTCAGGCGAGGCGCGCAATCGTTTCGTCCCCGATCAGCCCCCGCTCCCGTGTAACCTATTGGGTTACACCTTCAGGGAAGCCGCCGCTGAAAGACCCCCCATGGCCCCGATGGAGTGTAACCCAATAGGTTACGTTGGCTGGGCCGGTTCGCGGCCGGGGATGCTCGCTTGCGGGCGGCGGCGGGCTGGTTCCTAATCGTCGTATGGCTCCTCCTTCGCGCAACTCGCGGGCGATTCGCTGGCGCTGGCTCCGGCCGGTGACGCTGCGGGTTGATTGCGCGCGGTGCGGACCGGGCTCAGACAGCGCGGTGCGAGCCAGCCGGTCTTTTCCACCCACCCGCTGCTGAAGGATCGCCTGCATCATCTGCCGGACGAACCCGCCAACAGATTGCGGGTCAAATTTTAATCCATGAAAACCAAGATCCTCCTCGGCCTGGTCGTGCTCTTCCTCGCCCTGCAGGCGATCCGCCCGGCGAAAAACCTGTCCGCCGCCGCGCCGTTCACCGGCAAGGACGACATCACGGTGCTTTTTCCGACCCCGCCGGAAGTCCGCCAGATACTCGCGACCTCCTGCTATGACTGCCATTCCAACGCGACGCATTATCCCTGGTATGCCGAGGTGCAGCCGGTTGGCTGGTGGCTGGCCAGCCACGTCAAAGAGGCCCGGCAGAAACTTAACTTTGCCGAGTTCGGCCAATACACCCGCAAGCGGCAGATCAAGAAACTGGGGTCGGTGGCTGATGAGGTCCGCGAGGGCGGCATGCCGCTCAAGTCGTACACCTTCATCCACCGCAACGCCCAGCTGAGCGCCGTGCAGGTCGATACCCTCCGCCGCTGGGCCGAGGCCACCGGGGATAAACTCTCAGGCCAGTAGTCCTCCAGGACCACAGTCTACGGACTACGAAATAACGGCTATTCCCGGCGATTAGTAGTCTCGTGGTCCGTTGTCCCGTCGTCCGTTGTCCGCAGCCGGCAGGCCGCAGCAATTTCGCGTTACACCACCGCGGGGTTTTCCCATCCTGACCGTCCATGGAAACCACGCCGCTCCGCTATGCCGTCATCGGCATGGGTAATATTTCGCCCTATCACCTGCGCGACATCGCCGTGCAGCCGGGGATCACGGTCGTCGGCTTCGCGGACGCCGCCGATCCCCAGACCTGGAAGGTCGCCCCCGAGCACGCCGCGGTGCCGCGTTACCAGGACGTGGAGAAAATGCTGCGGGAAACCAAGCCGGACCTCGTCTCCATCTGCACCCCGAACAAGTTCCATCACACCTACACCCTGCTGGCGCTCAAGCACGGCGCCCATGTCACCTGCGAAAAGCCCATGGCCATGACCGTGGCGGAGGCCGAGAACATGGAGGCGGCGCGCGCCGCGGCCGGCAAACTCGGCGGCATCAACTTCTCCTATCGCAACGTGGCTTCCTTCCGCTTCGCCCGCGAACTGCTCGCCGCCGGGGAACTCGGCCGGTTGATGCGCGTGAACGTCAGCTACCTCCAGAGTTTCCTCGGCGCGCCCGCCACGCTGTATTCCTGGCGCAACGATGCCAGCCTCGCGGGCTTTGGCGCACTGGGTGACCTCGGGGTGCACATGATTGACGGCGTGCATTTCCTCACCGGGCTCGACTACCGCCGCGTGGTCGGGCTCGCGCAGACACTCGTGACCGAAAAATTGGACGCCGCCGGCGTATCCCACCCGGTTAACACCGACACCAACGCGGCATTCCTCGCCGAGCTGACCGGCGGAGTCGTGGCGACATTCGAAACCACGCAGGTCGCGCCCGGCTACGGAAATTTCTTCCGCATCGAGATCTCGGGCGAGAAGGGAACGCTCGCCGTGCTGTCCGACCAGCCCGAGGCGATCTGGCTGCGCACCGGCGCGTCGCTGACGAAATATGCGACCTGGAAAACCGACCTGCCGCTCCAACAGCTGCCCACGGACTTTCTTCACCGCGGCGCTCCACCCACTCCCGGCGCCATCGTTCACGCCATCCGCGGCGCCAAGGTAGACTTCCCCACCTTCGCCGACGGCCTCCGCGCCCAGCGCGTCCTTGGCGCGCTCCTCGACTCGATGAAGTCGGGGGCGTGGCAGAAGCTCGGTTAAGTCTTTTCCGCCGTCGGGCCGACGCGATCGGACGGCCAAGGTTACGGGTTGGCTATGGATTTTTTCGATTTTTTGGGGCCGTGCGGTGAAACGGCCGGGGGGGCCTCGCGTCTCTCCCGACATCCCGGCTATCCAGCCTTCAACCATGAAAACCGATCCTTCCTTCAAGTTAGTCGCCGCCCTCATCCTGACGGGCGTTTTCCTCGCGCTGTTCGATTCCGTCCACGCCGCCGAGCCCAAAGCCAAGCGGACCCATACCCGCTCCGGCACCTATCAGGACAGCAATGGCAAGAGCGGCACGATCAATTCCACCGTCACCCGCGGCGCCGGTGAAACCGTGCGCAACGGCACGCTGACCAACCAAGAGGGCCAAACCGTCACCCACGCGTCCGACCGCAAATGGGACAAGGCGACGGGCACGGGCACCGTCTCGTCCTCCACAACCCTCCCGGATGGCGACACCATGGGTCGTCAGGGCACGCTGGCCAAAAACGCCGACGGCTCGATTTCCGGCCAGGGCACCTTCACCGGTTACGCGGGTAAAACCTCCACCTACGCCAACACGACCGTCAAGACGGCCAACGGTGCGACGACCGCGGGCACGATCACCGGTCCCAATGGCCAAGTCTCCACCGTCAACAGCTCGGCCGCCAAGACCGGCCTTGGGGCGTCCACCCGCGACACCTCGGTCACCGGCCCGAACGGCAAGACCGCCGAGAAGGAAATTGCCACTCAGGTGAATCCCGACGGCACGGGCACCCGCGTCATCCAGGTCACGAAACCCGACGGCACGACCGAGACGCGCACCGAGACGTTCACGATCACTCCGGCACCGAAAGGTCCCTGATTCGCCTGCCACTAAAAAACACCCGGTTCCGCCGGGTGTTTTTTTATCCCACGATCATCTCCCGCAGGCGCGAGGCATAGTGATAAAAATTCGGCCACGAGACGTCATCGGGCACATGATGATCGAGGTCGGGAATGTAGCGCCCAGCCGCCAGGGCCGGCCGGATGCGCTCCAGTTCGGCGTCAATCGCCGCCGGTCCGAGGGCCAGGGCGCGCTTGTCGATTCCTCCCATCAGCGCCAGCCCGGGAAATTTTTTCCGGTAGCTGTTCACGTCAGCCCCGGCCGCCACCTCCATCGGAAAAAGGAAATTAACCCCGGCCTCCAGCATCGGCGGAACAATCAGGTCAGGCTGGCCATCGGTGTCCACGGAGATGACCGGGATGCCGTGCTCCTGGGCGAAGGCGTGGATGCGACGGTAGCAGGGTGCCATGAATTCCCGCCAGTGCGCCGGCGAAATAAGCGGGCCCTGTTTGCCGCACATGTCCTCCCACAGGTGAATCAGGTCCACCCGGACCTCGCGCACCACGTGGCCGAACACCTCCAGGTAGAGTCCGGTCATGTGCTCCATGATCTCATGGACCAGCGCGGGCTCGTCGCAGAGCGCCACGAGGCACTCCTCGTCGCCCAACAGCCAGCGCAGCGTACCAAAGATGCCGCAGTCGGGAAAATGCCCGAGCTGGATCGGGATGCCCGCGGCCGTCCATTGGCGGCAGGTTTCGCGCCATGGCGTGTCGAGCCGGAGCGGGTCGCGAGGATTCAGCCGCTCGTCCCGATAGCGCCGCCATTCCGCCAGCGACTTCACCGGCCAATCCAGAAACTCCGACATGCCCTCGATGCCCTTGAGGTTGCGGCGCCGGATGCCCCAGCTGTCGATTGAGGTGACGGAGTCGGCGTCCTCGCCCACGTTCGCGGTGAAATCCGGCAGCGGGCCCAATCGCACCGGCACGGCCCGCGGGACTTCGTCCGCGCCGAAATGTGCGCGCACGTCAGCAAAGGACTTGAACTCTTCCGGCAGCCCCTCGCCCTTCCAGCGTTCCCACGTGGAAGGCCAGATCCACCAGTACAACCAATAGGGCGTCCGATCGCGGGGCTGGTCGAGCACGGTGGCCAGAAAGCGTTCGCGCGGGGTCATCGGCGGGATTGTGGCAGTCCGCTGGGTTTTACGGGACGAGGAGAATATCACCGCCCGGGAGCACCAAGGGCCGCTCGCAGGCAAAGCCCCAGAGTTCCCAGTTCCCATCGATGTAGTTGTCGTTGGCCGGCCGGGCGCAGGCTTGGGTGAAAAGGTAGCCACGGCCGTTGAAGGTGTAGAAGGCCGGCGTCGCGACGTGGTACATGGTCTGCTCGGAATAGATCCCGGGCCATTGCGTCTGCAGGAGGAGGCCGGGGTCGAGCTGCGTCCAGCCGTGCGCCGGATGCGAGCTGACCGCGAGGACTGGACGCCATTGCCGGCCCAGCTCCGGGCCGACTTCCATGCTCAACATGTAGGTGTGGCCGATTTTCCTGATCTGGTGCCATTCGTAATAGGTATTGGGCGCGGAGGCGAAGATGTGCCCGAGTTCACGGGGGTCGGTAGCGTCCCAGTGGCGCGTCCAGGTCTTGCCGTCGCGCGAGGTGGCATAACGGAGGCCGGCGAGCGTGCGGTCCTGGTCGCGGTACGAATAGTACATGTGCCAGTCCCAGCCGCCGGTGGCGACGTTGCGCTCGCGCAGGACCGCGGCCTGTGAGGCGAAGGTTTCGCGGAAAGGCTCCGCCGGTTCAGGCGGCAGCACGGGAGTGCGACCCCAGCGCACGATGTTTTCCGGGGTAAGGGCGGAGTAGCCGTCTTCCCCGGCGGGACAGATCGCGAGGCCGATCTCGTCCTTTTTCTGGTCCACCGTCCCGGTGTAGTAAATGTAGTACGCTTCCTCCTCCTCAACATAGAGCACGGTGTCGAGCCGCATGCCGCCGCGGTCCCAGCCCTCCGCGCCTGGCCGAAAGACGGGATTCGCGGCCTCCTGGTGCCACGTCAGGGGATCCTCCACCGCGGCCCAAGCCTTGCCGATCGCGCAGGTGGCGCGGTTAGACCTCGGAATGCCCGAGTAGAGCATGAGCAGCCGGCCCGGGTCCTTGGGGTTGGGCAGGATGCACGGCTCCTGCACCTGCTGCGACTGCCAGGGTGTTTGGGTGCGGTCGATGATGATCCGTCCGTGGACTGTTGGCGGTTGTTTCATGAAATAGAACTCAGCCCTTCAGCGCACCGGCGGACACGCCTTTTACGATCTGCCGCTGGAGCAGCAGATAGAGGATGAGAATCGGCAGCGTGCCTAGTACCAGCCCGGCAAAGAGCATGCCGTAGTCCGAACGGAACTGGGACGTGATCGAGAGGTTCGCCAGCCCGAGCGGCAGCGTGCGGGCGCCGTTGGTGGCGTCACCGCCCGTCAGCATGAACGCAAAGAAATACTCCTTCCACACGCCAATGAACTGGAAGATTGCGACGGTCACGAGTCCTGGCCGCGCCAGCGGCAGCAGCACGCGCCAGAACGCCGAGAACTCCCCGCAGCCATCAATCACCGCCGCCTCATAGAGTGAACGCGGCAGCGAGCGGAAAAACCCGGCGAGGATGAAGATGGCAAAGGGCAGGCCGTTGGCGGTGTAGACGAGAATCAGGCCAGTCTTGGAATTGAGCAGCCCAAGCCCGCGCATTTCGAAGAACAGCGGGATGACCGCGAGCTGCGCGGGAATCATCAACCCCGCCAGGAACAGCCAGAACACCGCCCGCCCAGCGGGATGGTAGAACCGGGCCAGCGCATAGGCCGCCATCGCACCCAGTCCAACGATCAGCACCACGGAGACCGCGGTGACTGCCACGCTGTTCGCAAAATAGTCGCTGAAGCGGGCCGTCTTCCACGCGGCCGTGTAATTCTCGGTGTGCAGGTTGCCCGGGGCGGGCAGCGTGAACGCATTTTGGAAAATCGCGCGGTCATCTTTCAGCGAGGAGTAGGCGATCCAGACCATCGGGAACACCACCCAGGCGGCATAGCCGAGCAGCACAGCAAAGATCAGCTGCGAGGAAAGTTTGCCGGCGGGTCGCATGGTCACAGTTCCACAACCTCCCGTTTCAGTGCGCGCATTACCACCGCGCTCGTCGCCAGCACGAGCAGGAAGAGCATGACGGCGATCGCTGTCGCCCGGCCGATGGCAAACTCCTTGAACATCGTCGCCACCAGCAGCGTGCCCAGCGTGTGCGACGTCGTGGACGGCTCCTGCGACGTGAGCAGCCAGATCATCTCGAAGGCATTGAGGCCCGCGATGACGAGGAAGACCGCGCTGACCACAATGATTTCCCAGATCATCGGCAGCGTGATCATAAAAAACTGCCGCGCCCGCGATGCGCCATCGAGTTCCGCCGCCTCGTACAGCTGCGCGTCGATCCCCTCCATCGCCGCGAGGTACAGGATGAGGTTAAAGCCGCACGCCATCCACAGGTAGATCGGGATGAGCGCGCGATAGAGGTGGGCCTGCGCGAGCCAGGGGTAGCCGTCGAAGCTGCGCAGCCAGTCGTTGTCGAGCCCGTGGCCCAGGGCCACGAGCGTGGCGTTGATCAGGCCGCCGTGCGGCTCGTACGCGCCAAGCCAGAGCAACGTCGCCGCCACGCCGCCGAGCAGGTTGGGAAAGAGAAAGACCGCGCGGAAAAAAGCCGCGCCGCGGACGCCGCGGTGGATCAGCGCCGCGAACAACAGCGCGAGCGGCACCACAACGAGTGCGGGCACGACCATCAGGAACGCGTTGTTCGCGAGCGCCGACCAGAACACGTCGCTCTCGAACAGCAGCCACTTGAAATTATACAGCCCGGCCCAGCTGCGTGGGTTGAGTCCGTCCCACCGCGTGAACGCCCAAGCCACCGCGGCCAGCCCCGGGGCGAGCACCAGCGCCGCGTAGAGCAGGAACGCCGGCCCGACAAAACCCAACGCCACCCCCGCGCGAAGCGGACCAAACGCCGCGGTGTCCGGTGGCGGCGCGTCAGCGGACTTCAGGCGGCGCCCCCGCCACCAGCCGCGTCCCAGCCAGACCGCCAGCGCCAGCAGCGCGAGCAACAGCCCCGCTCCGGCCGCCGGGTGCCGGTAATCCACCCAGCCCGGGCGCTCCGCGCGCCGGCGTTCGCCTTCCGCGGCCGCCTCCATCCGCTCGCCAAATTCCCGCGGGGTGATCTCCCCGTTCATCAGCCGCTGCCGGGAATCCGTAAGCGCCTGGCGGATGGCGGGTGGCTGCGCGAGATCGGCGGCAACGTTGATTGCGGAATGACTGGCCTCGATCAGCGCGGCGGTGTCGCGCATTTTCTCGGAGAACGCCGCCCGCGGCACGCCGCGCACCGCCACTGGCGAATCCACGGTTCGCACCCACGCCTCCGCCCGCGCCCGCGAGGTTAGGTAGCGGAGAAAATCCACCGTCGCGCGTTCGCGCCCCCGGTCACCCGTGGCGAAGACGAAAAAATAATCCGACCCCACCTGCAGCAGCGTGGGGTCACCCTTCCCCTCTGCATACACTGGCAACCTCATCGCCCCGAGTTCGAACCCCGCGGGAAACTTCCCTTTCATCTCGCTCACCATCCATGAGCCCGAGAGATTCATCGCTGCCCGCCCCTCCAGCAGCTCACGCTGCGCCGCGGTATGCGTCAGCCCCTGCCAGCCAGGGGAAAAATAGGCGGCCAGCTGCTGCCAGGTTCCGACCGCGCGCAGGAAGCGTTCATCCTGGTAAACCCCGGGGGCCGAATTGCGATAAGCCGGCCACGCTTCCGCCCCCGCGAGGCTGCACCACGCCGACCGCAGGAAGGCATCGGTGTAGCGCAGATAAACCCCCGGCACTGCGAGGGGCGCCCGCCCCAGCCGGCGGATCCGTTCACAGAGCGCGAAAAATTCGTCCCATGTCGCCGCCTCCTTCAGGTGATGCTCGCGGAAAAAATTCTTGTCATAGAACACCGTCCAGCACGAGTAGCTGAACGGCACACCGAAGGTGCCGTCCCGCTGTCGCCACGCATCCAGCGCGCCCGGCAGAAAGGTCTCACCCCAGTGCGCATCGCCCTCCCAATTATTGTCCTGGGCGAGATGGGGTGCCAGGTTGAGAAGCCGGCCGGCCTTGATCAGCTGCGGCCAGAGGATGTCCGGGACCGAGGCTGCATCCGGGGGTGAGCCGTCGATCAGCCGGATGCGCAGCTGGTCCGCAATGCGCGGATCGCCGTAAACCCGGATCCGGATGTCCGGCCGCTGTTTTTCAAACTGCCGCGCCGTTTCCTCGTAAAATGCAATGCCGTAGCCCCCGGCGAAAACCGGGATCTCCAGTTCCGTGACGGCTGGGAGCCGGAGGGTGAACGCCAGCAGACACAACAATCCGCACAGGAGGCGGCGGGTCTGGGGGAACCTCGTCATTTCGCCACGACGAGCGGAAAGCCGTTCCTTTTCAAGGCGCGGTGCAGCGCCGCGATATGCGCGCGGTCGCGCGTCTCGACGGTGCAGACCGCGTGCACCGCAGATACATCGGGCCCGCTGAACGCCCGATCGTGGGCGATGTCCTTGATGCTCGCCCCCGCGTCAGCGATCACGCGGCAGAGCACCGCCAGCCCGCCCGGCCGGTCACTGATGAGGGCGGTGAAGCGTGTGAGCCGGCCGTCGTGCACCAGACCTTTTTCAATCACGCGGCTGAGGATGGCGGGGTCGATGTTGCCACCGCCCACCACGAGCACGACCTTCTGGCCGCGCAGCTTGGGCAGCTTGCCGGCCATCATCGCCGCCAGCGGGGTTGCAGCCGCGCCCTCGACCACGGTTTTCTCGAGCTCAAGCATCCGGAGGATGGCGAGGGAAATGGCGTCCTCGGACACGCTGACCACCTGGTCCACATGCCGGCGCGCGAGCGCAAAGGCGTTCACGCCCATGGTGAGCGTCGCGAGGCCATCGGCCAGCGTGGGATGCCGCGCGACCGTGACCGGTTTGCCGGCGCGCAGGGCCGCGGCGTAGTTGCCCGTGGATTCGCTTTCGACCCCGATGATTTTCACCTTGGGGCGCAACGATTTCACCGCGAGGGACAGCCCGGCGAGCAGCCCGCCGCCACCCACCGGACAGACAATGGCGTCAACGTCGGGAACCTGCTTGAGAATCTCCAGACCGATAGTGCCCTGGCCGGCAATGATGGCGGGGGCGTCAAAGCCATGGATGTAGGTGAGTTCCCGGGTGGCCACGAGGCCGTCGGCCAGCGCGCGGGCGGCGGTAAAATCCTGTCCGTGCACGATCACGTTGGCGCCGAGCCGCTGGCAGGTGGTGATCTTGATCAGCGGCGCGTAGTCCGGCATGACCACCGTGACGGGGATGCCGAGCAGCCGGCCGTGGTAGGCGAGGCCGAGTGCATGGTTGCCAGCGCTGGCGGCGATCACGCCGCGGCGCTGGGCGGCGGACGATAGCTGGAGCAGTGCGTTGCGCGCGCCACGTTCCTTGAACGAGCCGGTGCGCTGAACGTTGTCGAGTTTGCAGGCAATGTTCGCGCCGGTGATCTCGGACAGGGGAATGGACGGGGGACAAGGCGAGACGATGACCCCGCTGGCGATGCGACGGGCGGCGGCGCGGATGTCGGACAGGGTGACGGGCATGTCCGCAGGTCTAGCCCGCCGGCCGCGGCGTGGGAACCAGAAAGAATGAGGTGGGTGGGCCCGTCCCTCTGCCCGCATGAATTGGATCCGTTGGTGGGTTGCGTGCTCGCGCGCAACGTTGCGCGCAAGCGCTCAACCCACCGCCGACAACTGCAGGCGCCGGGACATGCTCGCCGGCTTAATTCTTAAACTTGCCGGCCTTGGCGTCGGCCTTGAGCTGTTCGCGCATGGTGGCGCGCTCATCCTCATCGAGCCGGCCGTCATGGTTGGTATCGAAGCGGTCCAGGAAATATTTCTTCATCGCAGCCTTCTCGTTTTCGTCCAGCCGGCCGTCGCCGTTTCGGTCGAAGCGCTTGATCATTGCGGCGTGGAACCGCTGGCCGCGCTCCCCGCCGGCCCCGCCGTTGAAATTCCGCTTCCGCAGGTCCTCGTGCGCGGCGGCCAGCTCGTTTTCGTCGAGTTTGCCGTCGTGGTTCGTATCGTAACGCAGCAGCAATTCGCCCGAGGCCGCCTCCATCGCCCGCGGGGCGGCGGGCGCCGCGGTTTTGGGCGCATCCGCCCGGGCCGCGGCAAGGAATAGCGTTGCCGAGCAGAGGGTGGCAGATAGAACCGTTTTTTTCATGGGCAACCGGTGTAAAATTTCGAGGACCGCACCTACTTCCACCAAGACGCCCCGGGGCGTGCGGGGTTACGCCACCGCCTGAACCCACGCCATGTACCAGGTCACTTTTTCCGAACAGAGCATGCAGGAACTGAACCGGCTGCCCAAGCTGGACCAACTCACCCTCATTGAGCCCATCAGCAGCCTGAAGCCGTCGGACCTGGTCACGCCACGCGAGCCGCTCGGACGCTTCCACCGCGGAGAGCGCGAGTACTACCGGCTGCGGTCGGGCGAGTACCGGTTCTATTTTGAGGTGTCAGGTGAGACGCTGCACACGCACTACATCCTGCACAAAAATTCCCTCGAGGATTTCCTGCTGCGCAACAAGCTCCCAGTGTCTGAGCAGCAGCTGGTGGAGCAGCACTCGAAATTCTGGAAATATCTGGAAAGCCTCACGAAATGAATTCCCGCCCGCCCTTTCCCGACGACCTCGAGGCGCACGAAGACCCGTACAACGTCACCCAGGCGAGCCGGATTTATTTCCTGCCGAACCTGATGACGGCGGGCAACCTGTTCTGCGGATTTGTCGCGGTGATCCATTGCATCCAGGCCCGCCTGGCCGAGTTGGTGCCCACCGGGGAATACATGAACCAGTCCTCCTCCGGCCACTATACGCTGGCGGTGTGGTTTATCTTCGGCGCCGCGGCCTTTGACACGCTCGACGGCCGCCTGGCGCGCATGGGTGGGCGAGAGTCGCTGTTTGGCGCCGAGTTTGACTCCCTCGCCGACGTCATCTCGTTCGGCATCGCCCCGGCGCTGATGGTTTTCTTCCTGATCCTCTCTCCTACCCAGGGCTATGAGATTTTCCGTAGTATCGGCTGGTTTTTGGGCTTCATTTACCTGCTGTGTGCGGCGGTGCGGCTGGCCCGGTTCAACGTCATCACCAATCCGCTACTTCACGGGAAAAAGAAGGAAACGAACAAGGACTTTGTCGGCCTGCCTGTGCCTGCCGCCGCCGCGACCGTGGCCTCGTTGGTTCTTTTCCTCCTCCATCTTTCATCGATGGACAAATCCTTGCGCCTCTGGGCCCTCGCCCTGCCGCCGCTGATGTTGCTGATTGCCATCCTGATGGTTAGCACCGTGCGTTACCCGAGCGGCAAAAATCTCAACCTCCAGACCAAGGCCCGGCTGCAATTTCTGGTTGGTTTCGTCATTTTGGCCGGCTTGGTCGTTCTTTTTAAGGAGTATGCCCTGGTCTGCGCCTGCCTGGGCTACATTTTCTACGGCCTGGTCCGGCAATGGCGCCGCCCGGGCCGCTCCAAGGTGCCAGCCAATAGCGTGTGAACAACCTGCCGGTGACTTGCGGGCAACTTGGCCGCTGCGAATAACCCCGGGTTTAGCCACCGTTCACCCGGTTCTTTTTAACAGGCCAATAGCGGCCTTCTGCCGAGTGAAAACGCCGAGTTATTGGTCTTTCTCACCGCCTATAATAATACTGCTTTAATTACTTATTGAACCCTTATCCTATTAGACTTTGTTAATTACTCCCAGAAGGTCCCTCGTTCCGTCCTCATGAAATTCAAAATTAACCGCGATCACTTCGCCAACGGCCTTGCCCAGGTGCTCAACGTCGTCGGCTCCAAGGCCACGATGCCTATCCTGAGTAATGTGCTGATTGAAGCGGAGAAGGACCAGATTTCGCTGACCACCACCAATCTCGACCTTGGCATCCGTTGCAAGATCAAGGCCGAGGTAAAGGAAACAGGCTCAGTCACACTGCCCGTGAAGCGGCTTGCCACCATCGTGCGCGAACTGCCCAACGTGGATGTCACCTTTGATGCGTCACCCAACCACCAGGTGAAGCTCACCTCCGGCGGTTCCAATTTCCGCATCATGGGCATCGCGAAGGATGAATTCCCGCCCCTGCCTGAGTTTGGCGACGAAAAGGCCTACACCCTCGAGCAAGCCGAGCTCACCGCAATGCTCAAGAGCGTGGCCTATGCGCAGTCGAGCGATGAGACGCGCTACATTCTCAACGGCGTCTATTTCAACTTCAAGGACAGCAAGCTCTCGCTGGTTGCGACCGATGGCCGCCGCCTGGCGCTCGTCTCAAAGGAGATGGATGTGCCCGCTGCCTCTGCCGGCGCCATCATCTTGCCAGCGAAGACCGTGAGCGAGCTCACCCGGCTTCTCGACAAGGGAGAAAAGGTGAAGATCAACTTC
>QQNC01000026.1 GCA_003402695.1 Verrucomicrobiota bacterium
GCCCGGGTGATCTTGCGGGTGACGAACGTCTCGCCGCGGCGCGGGCTCTCGTGGTTGAACAAAATCCCGCTCGAGGCGTGCAGGTTGTAGCTCTCGCGGTAGTTCACCGTCAGCCAGTGCGCGTAGAGCTTCGCGCAGCCGTAGGGCGAGCGCGGCCAGAACGGCGTCACCTCGGTCTGCGGCACCTGCTGCACCTTGCCAAACATCTCGGAGGACGACGCCTGGTAATAGCGGCATTTTTTCACCAACCCCGCCTCGCGGATGGCCTCGAGGATGCGCTGGGCGCCCAAGCCGTCGACGTCGCCGGTGTATTCGGGGATGTCGAACGACACGCGCACGTGGGACTGCGCCCCAAGATTGTAGACCTCATCCGGCTGGAGTTCGTAGAGCAGCTTCACCATCTGCACGGAGTCGGCGAGGTCGCCGTAGTGCAGGATGAGTTTCACGTTGTTGACGTGCGGGTCGCGGTACAGGTGGTCGATGCGGCTGGTGTTAAAGGTCGAGGCCCGGCGGATGACGCCGTGGACTTCATAGCCCTTCCCGAGTAGCAGCTCCGCCAGGTACGAGCCGTCCTGCCCGGTGATGCCGGTGATGAGCGCTTTCTTCATGATCGTCAGACGCTAGGCCCGCGCTGCACCCGGGCAAGCCCGCCTTTGTCTTTGCGCGGAGTGCCCAGCGGGCCAACGCGGCAATCCGTCCGGACGGCTCGCCCTGTGGGTTGCGCGATCGCGGGCAACGTTTGGGAAAAACTTAGCCAGACCGGGCGTCTCCCACGTAACGTTGCGCACGAGCGCGCAACCCACATTCGGACGCCACCTACGCCAGCTTCGTGGCCAATTTCACCAACGCGGTCGCCAGCGCCTCCACCGCCTTCTGGTTCCGGGCCTCCTTCAACGCTCCCTTGTCATCAAACGCCTCGTGCGCCTTCGACAGGAAACACTGCGCGGGCACGATGTGGCAACCGAGCTGCAGCAGGAGTTGCTGCGCCAGCTTCAGCGAGCGTACGCCACCAAACTGGCCCGGCGAAGCCGAGACGACCGCGGCCACCTTGCCGGTGAAGGGGTTGTCGTCCGCGCGGCTGCACCAGTCGACCGTGTTCTTCAGCAGCGGCGTGATCATCGAGTTATACTCAGGCGACGCGATCAGCAGCGCGGGGTGCTGCTGGATCAGTGCGATGAGTTTGGCCGCGTTGGCCGGCATCCCCTCCGCGTCCTCGAGGTCGCCGTTGTAGACCGGTAGTGGAAGATCCGTGAGATCCACCAGCGTGACTTCGCCGCCGCCGGCGCGCACGGCCGCCACGGTAACGGCGAGCAGTTTCTTGTTCAGTGACTCCCGGCGCGCACTGCCGGAAAAAGCCAGGATGCGGATCGGGTTAGGCATGTGGCAATGGAACGCCGTTTGAAGAATTCAGCAAGCTGGCGGCTTCCGAAGTAGGGCTGGTCTTTGACCTGCCCTTGCCGTCCCCGAAAAGACGGGTCGAAGACCCGCCCTACCCCAGCGATTTCAGCAAGCGCTCGAGTTCCGCCCGCTTGGCCTGCTGGTCAGCGAGCTGCTTGCGGGCGCCTTCGAGCACCGCGGGCGGCGCCTTGCTGGTGAAAGCCTGGTTCGCCAGACGCGCCTCGGTGCCGGCGATGTGCTTCGTAATGGCCTCGAGTTCCTTCGACAGGCGGATTTTCTCGGCGCCGGCATCCACCGTGCTCGCGAGATCGAGATACAGCGTGCCGAGCGTCGTCACCGCGGCGGGTGCGCCGTCGACTTTTTCCTGGCGCGTGAGCTCGGCGGCGCCGGCCATGCGGGTGATTTTCGCGAGATTACCCGCCAGTATCGCCCACTCCCGGTCACCGGTGATGATCGAAAACTTCACGTCGCGCCGGCTGGCGAGGTTGTGCTCGGCCTTCAGCGCCCGGGCCTGCGAGACAAACGCCTTGAGATTGGCCACCGCGGCCACCTGCGCGTGATCCAGCACCAGGCCGCGCAGGTTCGACGCCGTCGCGAGCTGCGAGGCGTTGTCCAGGTGGGCGTGCTCGATGAACGTGCCCGGCACACCGTAGCCGAGCAGCGACCAGAGTTCCTCGGTGATAAACGGGATGAACGGATGCAGCAGCAGCAGTGTCTGGCGCAACACGAGGTCCTGGATCGCGAGGCAGTTGGTCTTCGTGTCCGGCGCCAGCAGCTTCGACTTCGAGACCTCGACGTACCAGTCGCAGAAGTCATTCCAGAAAAATCCGTAGAGCGCCTGCACCGCCGCGCTGAACTCAAACTCCGCGAAGCACCGGTCCACCTCGCGCGTTGTTGCCAGCAGGCGGTCGAGAATCGCGTGGTCATCCCCGTCAAACTTCGCCGCCTCCAGTCGGCCCATGATGCCGACGAGCGTGGAATTGTCTCCCGCCTCGCCATTCATCTGGCGGAACCGGCAGGCATTCCAGAGCTTGTTGCAGAAATTCTTACCGCTCTCGATCCGGTCCTCCTGAAACCGGATGTCCTGGCCCTGCGGCGCGATCGAGATGATGCCGAAGCGCAGACCGTCCGCGCCGTAGGTGTCGATCAGGTCCAGCGGGTCGGGCGAGTTGCCGAGTGACTTGGACATCTTGCGGCCCTGCTGGTCGCGGATGATGCCCGTGAAATACACGTTCCTGAACGGAATCCGCCGCTCCATCGGCTCGCCCGGCCGTACAAACTCCAACCCAGCCATGATCATGCGCGCCACCCAGAAGAAAATGATGTCCGGCCCCGTCACGAGCGTGGAAGTCGGGTAGAAATAATCGAAGCCGGCCGACTTCTGCGCCGCAGCGTCGGGCCAGCCCATGGTCGCAAACGGCCAGAGCCAAGAGCTGAACCAGGTGTCGAGAACGTCGTCCTCCTGCACCCAGTTTTGGGGATCGGCGGGACCCGCCAGCGAGACATGCACTTTCTTCGGGTCGGCGATGTCCGCCTCGGTCAGCGTCTCCTTGTCGAGCCCCTTGGCATACCAGACGGGGATGCGGTGACCCCACCACACCTGGCGGCTGATGCACCAGTCTTGGATGTTTTCCAGCCAGTGCAGGTAAACCTTGGACCAGCGCTCAGGGTAAAACTTGATGTGGCCGTCGCGCACCGCCGTCTTGGCCTCCGCGATCTTCGGGTATTTGAGCCACCACTGCCACGTCAGGCGCGGCTCAATCGGCACGCCGGCGCGCTCGGAATAGCCCACGCTGTTCTCGTAAGGTTCCTCCTTCACCAGGGCGCCGGATTCCTTCAGCAGCTCGGCGGCCTTCTTGCGTCCGGCAAAACGGTCCAGTCCCGCCAGCTCCGGGCCGGCGAGATCGTTGAGCTTCGCCTCCGGCGTGAGCACGTCGATCGGCACAAGCTTGTGGCGCTGGCCGATCTCGAAATCCACCTTGTCATGCGCCGGCGTGATCTTGAGCGCGCCGGAGCCAAACTCCCGGTCCACCGCCGCATCCGCAATGATCGGAATCTGCATCCGGTTGAGCGGCCGCCAGACTTTCTGGCCGACCAGCGCGGCGTAGCGCGGATCCTCCGGGTGCACGGCAATCGCCACGTCCCCAGGAATGGTCTCGGGCCGGGTCGTCTTCACCTCGATAAACGTGCCCGGCTGGCCCACGACCTCGTATCGCACCTGGTAGAGGAGGCCCTTCGTCGGCCGCATCTCCACTTCCTCGTCCGAGAGCGCGGTGAGGCTGCTGGGGCACCAGTTTACCATGCGCTTGCCACGGTAAATATGCCCCTTGCCGTAAAGCTCCACGAACACGCCGAGCACGGCCTTCGAGTAGGCCGGGTCCATCGTGAACACCGTCCGGTCCCAGTCGCACGATGCCCCGAGCCGCCGCAGCTGCTCCAGGATGATGCCGCCCTTTTCCTCGCGCCAGGCCCAGACCTTCTCGACAAATCTCTCGCGGCCATAGTCGTGGCGCGTCTGCTTCGTCTTGCGCAGTTCACGCTCCACCACGGTCTGCGTGGCGATGCCGGCATGGTCGGTGCCGGGCAGCCAGAGCGTGGACTTGCCCTCCAGCCGCGCGCGGCGGATGAGGATGTCCTGGATCGTGTTGTTCAACACGTGGCCCATCGTCAGCACGCCCGTCACGTTGGGCGGGGGGATCACGATGCTGTACGCCTCGCGGCCCGGCTGCACCGTGCCGGCAAAAACCTTCGCCCCGAGCCAGGCGGCGTACCATTTCTTTTCCACTTCGCGTGGTTCGTAGCTCTTGGTGATCTCGGGCATCGTCGTTTCGGGTTCGGGAATCGCCGAGAAAACCCGCCACGCCGGTGCGAGGCAAGTGGTTAAAGCACGGGGTTTAAATCCCCTCGCCCGCCGCCCGCTTTTCCCTTCACTGGGCGCTCTTCATGCCCGCCTCCGGCCCGCCTCACCTTCCCGCCCCGCTGGTCTTCGCCTCCGACGCGACGGCGGCCCAGCGGCTCGTGCGGTGCAAGGCCTACCTGGCGGCTGAGAACGCCGCCATCCGGGCCCGGCATGAGGCCGGCGCGTCCGGTCTGGAAATCGTCCATGCCCGGGCTGCGGCCATGGATGCCATGCTGGTCGGGCTCTTCGATTTTGCCCTGGCCTTCTACACCGCGGCCCATGGCAAGCCCCCGGCACCGCTCGCCCTCATCGCCCTCGGCGGCTACGGCCGCAGCGAACTCAGCCCGCTGAGCGACGTCGACGTGATGTTTCTTTTTCCCGCGAAGACGAAGCCCGCGTCGATCAAGCCCATGATCGAGTCCATCTCCAACAACGTGCTTTATCCGCTGTGGGATTGCGGGCTCAAGGTCGGCCATTCGACCCGCAACGTGGACGAGGTTTTCACCGAGGCGCGCAAGGACATCCAGACCCTGACCTCGATGCTCGAGTCGCGCTTCATCGCCGGCTCGGCGGCGCTCCACGAGACCTTCGCCCAGGCTTACCGGTCGTTTGCGACCAGTGAGGATCCCAAGGGCTACATCGCCGAGCGCCTCGGCGACCAGGCCCAGCGGCGCGAGAAATACGGCGACACGGTTTTCCTGCAGGAGCCCGACGTGAAAAACGGCGTGGGCAGCCTGCGCGATTACCAGAATGCCGTCTGGATGGCCCGCGTGAAGCTCGGCATCGCGGACATCGGCGAACTGGTCACGCAAAGCTACCTCCGTCCCGAGGAACTGGCCGAGTTCACCCGCGCCTACGATTTTCTCCTGCGCGTCCGCAACGAACTGCACTTCCTGAGCAAGCGTCCAACCGACCTGCTCGACCTTGAGTTGCAGCCGCGCCTCGCCCTCAACCTCGGTTACGCCGACCCCGACATCCTCGTGCGGGTCGAGCACTTCATGCAGGACTACTACCGCGCGGCGCAGTCCATCTACCGCATCTCGAAGGTCGTCGAGAGCCGCCTGGCACTGACCATCGGCCGGGACGCGCAGGGCGAAAAGGTTTCCCTCCGCGAGAGCCTGATCGCGTCGCGTTTCCGCCGCAGCAAGAAGCTGGACGGCTTCGTCCTGCGCGGCCGCGAGCTCGCCGGCGAGACGCCCAAGGTCTTCCGGGACGACCCGGTGCGGCTCATCCGCGTCTTCCGCCACTGCCAGCAACTCGGCTGCCACCTGGATTTCAATCTCACGACGCTGATCCGCCAGTCCCTCGACCTGATTACCCCCGCGGTGCGCCTCTCCTCGGATGCCAACATCAGCTTTCGCGCCATCCTCTCCGAGGCCGGAGCGGTTTTTCCCGCCCTGACCCAGATGCACGAACTGGGCGTCCTCGGCCAGTTCATCCCCGAGTTCGATGCGCTGACCTGCATGGTGCAACACGAGTACTACCACCGCTACACCGCGGATGTGCACACCCTGGCGGCCATCCGGCAGCTCGACCTCATTTTTACGGACGCCGAGCCCATTACGCTCAAATACCGCGAGGCCCTCCACGAGACCACCGACCCCGCCCTGCTCTATCTCACCCTGCTCCTGCATGATATCGGCAAGGCGGACGGCATCCAGGGCCACGCCGAGAGCGGCGTCCGCCTGGCCGGGCCCATCATGGACCGGCTGGGCGTCTCCCCCGGGGGGCAGGAACTCGTTTCATTTGTCATCAAAAATCATCTCATGATGGCACGATTCTGGCAGAAGCGGGATGTAGATGACCCCCAGACCGCCACGGCCTTTGCCGAGCTCGTCGGCAACGCCGAGCAGCTGCGCAATCTTTACGTCCACACGTTCTGCGATGCCCGCGGCACCGCGGCCAGCCTCTGGAACAGCTACAAGGACACCCTCCATACCAGCCTTTATCGCGCCACCCTCGAACGGTTGAGCCTTGGCGCGGGCCTCGATGCCCATTACAAACAGAAAACGCAAATGACCCAACAGGAACTCATCGCCCGCAAGGTCCCCGGCATCAGCACCGACGAGATCAACGCCCATTTCAGCCTGCTGCCCGAGCGTTACTTCATCCAGACCGACGCCAACGAGATCACCCTGCACATCCAGATGGTGAACCGGCTGCTCAAGTCCATCGCCAACGCCGACACCGTCGGCTCCCTCAAGCCCGTCATCGAGTGGCAGGACGACCTCAACCGCTCCCTCACCGTCGTCAACGTCGTCACCTGGGACCGGGCCGGCCTCTTCTATAAGCTCGCGGGAGCGTTCAGCGTCGCCGGCCTCTCCATTCTCGGCTCCAAGGTCATCTCCCGCTCCGACCACATCGCCATCGACACCTTCTATGTGGTCGAGCCCGACCGCGGCGTCGTCCAAAGCGCTGGGGCGCAGAAAATCTTCGCCGACACCGTCGAGGCCGCCCTCGTCGGCAACAAGGACCTCTTCCCCGACATCCTCGCCCAGGCCAAGCGCGTCGCCGCCACCCGGCCCACCGTCACCGGCGAGGGTCTGCACACCTCCTTCCCGCCCACGGTCGAGGTCTACCACGAGCTTTCCATGGCTCGCACCATCGTCGAAATCCAGGCGCGCGACCAGATCGGACTGCTCTACCGGCTGGCCAAGACCATCTCCGACCACGGCTTCGACATCACCTTCGCCCGCATCGGCACCGAGCGCGGCGTCGCGATCGATACGTTTTATATCGAGAGCTCCGCGCCCTCCCAGGCCGGGGATGATCACCGCCTGCACGCCCTCCGCGACACCCTCGCCGAGGTCATCAAGCCCACCCCCGCCGCCGTCGCCAAACAGGCGTGAGGCGAGCAGGCGTCTCCGCCTGCTCATATCCACCGGACGACACGGCCACCTGCACGACAGGGAATTTCTGGCTTTCAGCCCGCCACCGCTCAAACCTGCCCGGCGTGGAAAATAGTCCGCCACTGTCGGTTGAACCTCTGGCCGCCCATCGCTTGCCCCCGTCGGAGGACCCGCGCGCCCTGCCGGCGCTTTACCGGCTGACCTCCGTCGCGGGCCGGGCGGACGACCCCCATGTCGCGTTGCAGGAGGTGCTGGATGAGTTCGTTGCCACCTTCCGGGCCGACGCCGGCTCCATCGCCCTGCTGAACCCCCATACGGGCCGCCTCGAGGTCGAGGTCCACCTCGGCACGCCCGCCGGCGGCCACGGCCTCGGGCTCAAACTCGGCCACGGCGTCACCGGCTGGTGCGTCCTCAACGCCCGCGCCCTCCTCGTGCCCGATGTCACCACCGAGCCGCGCTACATCGCCGTCCGGGCCGACGCCCGCTGCGAGATGGCCGCCCCGATGCGCGACGGGGAACAGGTCATCGGCGTCATCGACCTCGAGAGCGACCGCACCAGCCATTTTACCGCCGGCGACCTCGCGCTGCTGGAACGGCTCACCCTCGAGGCGACCCTGATCGTCCAGCAGCTCTGGCGGATGCGGGCCCTGCAGGCCAAGGCCCGCCAGCTCGAAACCCTCCTCACCACCGGCCAGTCGCTCGTGGCCAAGCTCGAGTCGCAGGAACTGCTCGAAACCCTCACGCGCGATACGCGCCGCATCATGCAGGCCCGGGCCTGCGCGCTCTACCTGCATGACGCCGCACGCGGCACGGTCCGCCTCGGGGCATTCGACGCCCCCAACGCCCCCGCACTGCCCATGGGCGAACAGCCCGCCGCCGCCTGCTTCGCCGCCGCCGCCTTGCACACCAAGAAGCAGGTCGAGTTCGGCGATGTCCGCTCCGCGGAATTCCGCAGCGTCGCCGACCGGCCCGCCGACACCACCCTCTGCTCCGCCCTGCTCACCCCGCTGATCTTCGAGGGCGACGTGCTCGGCGTGCTCGCGGTGTTTACCGACCGGCCGCACCGCTTCGACAACGACGAGAAGCGCATCTGCGCCACCCTCGCCAGCCTCGGCGCCGTCGCCCTGCAGAACGCCCGCCTCTACGCCCGGGTCTTCCAAAGCGAGGAAACCCTCCGCAAGCAGGAACAACTCACCACCCTCGGCCTGCTCGCCGCGGAGATCGCGCATGAGATCCGCAATCCGCTGACCGTCCTGAAGCTGCTCCATGGCGGCCTCGGCTTTGATTTTGCCCCGCATGACCCGCGCCGCACCGACCTGCGCGTCATCGGGGAAAAAATGGACCAGCTCGAATCCATCGTCACCCGGGTCCTCAATTTCGCCAAGGCACCCACCAGCCTGCATTCCCGCTGGTCTCTCACCGACATCATCGCCGACACACTCGTGCTGGTCCGGCCCAAGCTCGCCCAGGCCAAGGTCCACCTGCGCTACGAGCCGCCGGCCGCGGCCCTCATCGTGGAGGCCCACAAGGGCCAGATCCAGCAGGTGCTGCTCAACCTCATCCTCAACGCCACCCAGGCCATGCCCGAAGGCGGCGCCATCGCGCTGTCATTCGGCCCGGAGACCCCGGGACTCGCGACCCTCGAACTCGCCGATACCGGCTCCGGCATCCCGGAGGCGGTGCGCGACCGCATCTTCGACTCGTTCTTCTCCGGCCGCCCCGACGGCACCGGCCTCGGCCTCGCCATCGCCCGCCGCATCCTCCAGGCCCACCACGGCGATCTCGCCCTCGTGTCCACCGGCCCCGGCGGCACCACGATGCGCGTCGTCCTGCCCCTCGTGACACCATGACCGGAAAAGAGGCAGCCATCGGAGGTCAGAGATCAGCCCGGACCAGGATCCGCCGCTACGCTTTAGTCTCATCGACCTGACCGCGGCCTTCTGCTCTCTGATTTCTGCCTATGCCTCTCCCTCCCACCGATCCCCGCGCCGGCGAAATCGCGCGCGCAAAACTGTCGCTGACCTTCGCCTGCGTCTTCATTGGCGCCAGTGCCGTGCTCGCGCTGGTGTTCCTTCGGCATTATCCGCTGCCGCTGCGGCTCTTCATCGTCGCCGGCGACCTGATCGTGATCGCCACGCTCTGGCTGGTGGTCCGCCAGAAGTTCTCCGGGAAATAGCCGTCACGCCCGCAGAGCCGCGAAGGCGCGAAGCCAGTCCTCAGTGACTCTGCGCCTTGGCGTGAAACATGGGCCGGTGCCTTATTCGTCCAACTCGACGTTCCAATACGCCAGATCGAGGAAATCCTTCCACATCTCGCAATGCTGGTTGCCGAGGACGAGCGAGATCACCGGACGCCACTTCGGCTTGGCCGGCTTCCGGATCAGCCGCATGTGCGCCTCGTGCGGAAGCCGGTTGGCCTTCCGGGTATTACACTTGATGCACGAACAGACGATGTTCTCCCACGTGGTCTTCCCGCCGTAATCGCGCGGGATGACGTGGTCGAGGTTGAGCTGCTCGCGCGGCAGGACCTTGGCGCAGTACTGGCAGGAGTTCTTGTCCCGCTCGAAGACGTTGTTGCGCGTCAGCTTCAGTTCCTTGCAGGGCAGCTTGTCGAAAAAAGAAAGCAGGATCACGCGCGGCAGCCGGATCGTGCGGCTCGGCGTGTGCACCGTCTCGAGGTGCTCGAGCGGCGGGTTGCTGGACGAGAAATCGATCCAGTCCAGCATCGTGAACGTCCGGAAATCCTCGTCGTGGTGATGGACGACATGCGCGTGGCCCCGGGCCAGCAGCCCGAAGGCACGGCGCGCGCCAATGACGTTCACCGCCTGCCACAGGCGGTTCAAAACCAGCACCGGTTGATCGAGCGCGGCCTCCATACGGGGCCAACGGGATAAGGCCCCGCCCGCCGGAGTGTCAAGCGGCCGCGCGGCCCGGCCCCCCTCACCCGTTCAAGAAATCGCCCCCGCCTCACGCCATGTAACCCAATAGGTTACACGGCCATGCAGCGGCCAGCCTCAGGCTTGCGGGGCGGGCTCGTCCGGGGCGGCCAGCGAGGGCTCGAGGGCAATGCCCTTGAGTTTGATGCCGGCGAGTTTCTTCACGATGAACTCGGCTTCCTTCTCGGCCACGTCGGCC
Organism: Verrucomicrobiota bacterium; assembly: GCA_003402695.1. GTDB lineage: Bacteria > Verrucomicrobiota > Verrucomicrobiia > Opitutales > Opitutaceae > Opi-474. Next base: position 10,281 of record QQNC01000026.1, read on the forward strand.
AGCGTGTGGCGCTGGTGGATGTCGATCGCCCCGACCACCGTCGCCGGCAGCCGCGTGACGCCGGCGATCTTGCCGACGATGTCACCCGGCGTGACCAGCTGCTTGCGGCCGACATTGAGGAAAAGCGTCGCCATGCCCGGCTCACGTCCAGTGCGCGCGGGGCGCTCGTACTTTGACTTGGTCGGGGTGGAATCGTCGCCGGCGGCGTCATCCGACACATTCGGCGCGACGTCATCATCTTGGCCTTCGGCCATGGGCGCGAACGCGGCTTTTGGCGCGGCCGCCACGGGCTTCGCCCACGCGGGCGCGGGCTTGGACGGTTTGACGGCAGGAGCGCCGGCGTTGCTGCCGAACGCCGGTTTCACCGGCGTGCCGGCGGGTTTCGCCTTGGTCGGGGTGGCGGACGAACCGGCCTGCAGCATGTGGATCAGCACCGAACAGATGTCCGTGCTCGCGTGGCCCTCGTCGAGGAGGCGGTCGATCATCCGGTCGTGCGGCTTGTACTGCTTCGCTTCGAGGGTCGCGCGGATCTTCTCCAGGAACACGTTGGTCCGCGCCTCATCCACCTCGTCGAGCGAGGGGATGGTGCCGCGGCGGATGTTGAGCTTCGCCCAGCGCACCATGCTCTGCAGCTTGTAGATTTCCTGCCCCGACACGAAGGTGAACGCTTGGCCCTTCCGGCCCGCGCGGCCGGTGCGGCCGATGCGGTGGGTGTAATCCTCGGCGTCGTTCGGCAGGTCGAAATTGATCACGACCTCGAGGTCATCCACGTCGAGGCCGCGCGCCGCGACGTCGGTCGCCACGAGGAACTCGAAACCGCGCCGGCGGAACTTGTCCATCACGCGGTCGCGCTGCGTCTGGGTGATGTCGCCGTGCAGCCGGTCCGTCATGTAGCCGCGCGAGTGCAGGTGCTCGTCGAGATCGTCCACCATGATCTTCGTGCTGCAAAAGATGATGCCGTAGCGGAAGTCATGCACGTCGATGAGCCGCGTGAGCGCCTCGATCTTCGAGCGGCGATCCACCTCAAAATACACCTGCTCGACCTGCGGCGCGTTCTGCGCGACCGAGTCGATCTTGATCCACGCCGGGTCCTTCGAGTAACGGCTGATCAGGTCCTGGATCGACCGCGGTATCGTCGCGGAAAAAAACAACAGCTGCCGCGTGGCCGGCACGGACTTGAGGATCTTCTCGATGTCATCGCGGAAACCCATGTCGAGCATCCGGTCGGTCTCGTCGAGGATCACCAGCTTCAGCTTGTCCAGCTTCAGCGTGCCGCGCTCCATGTGGTCCATCACGCGGCCCGGGGTGCCGATGACGACCTGCGCGCCGGCCGCCAATGCGCGGAACTGCCGCTCGTAACTCTGGCCGCCGTAGATCGGCACGCCCATCACGCCGCGCTTGAAGAGCGCGATCTTGCCCGTCTCCTCCGCCACTTGCACCGCCAGCTCACGCGTCGGGCAGAGGATCAGCACCTGCACCGCCCGGATCTTCGGATCGGTCTTCTCAATCGCCGGGATCGCGAAGGCCACCGTCTTGCCGGAGCCGGTCGAGGACTGGCCGACAACATCGCGGCCCTCCATGATCGTGGGAATCACCGCCGACTGGATGGGCGAGGCCTCCTCGAAGCCCATCTTGTCGACGGCTTTGAGGATGTCGGCCGAAAGGCCCAGTTCAGAGAAGAGACGTTTTTCCATGGGACAGGGTGTGCGCCAATTACCCAAAAGCAGAGCATAATCTGGCACCTCTCCGACGTAGGTCGGGCCTCATGCCCGGCACGCATCGGGGCGCGCGCCCTACTGTCGGACGTAAAGCCCGACCTACATCGGCCAATGCTGACTCAATTTTCCCCGCACAAACCGCACGTTCTCCACCAGCTGGCCCATGCCATCCACGCCGTCCTCCATGCTCACCCAGCCGTCAACCACCCTGCTCCGCGCAGCGTGACAAAGATCGCGTCGTAGTCGTTGAGCCCCGGCCCGATCGCGCCGTGACGCAGCCGTTTCGCGTAACCCTCGGCGCCCGTCTCGTCGCGGCGCAGGTCCGAGATGATCGTCTGCCCGAAGAAAGTCGGCGCTGCCGAGGGCGTTTTCCCCGCCCCCGAGGGCGCTGCCTGCTACACCGCGCCGAAGCAGCTGCTCTCCGCCGGCCAGATCCGCGCCGATGAATCCATCGTCCTCTTCAACACCGGGACAGGGCTAAAATATCTCGAGGATTATCCCCCTAATCCCGCTGCGGTCCGCTCCTAGCGCACCTGCAGGGTGTCGCCTTCGAAGGTGATCCCGAGCGAGGGCACGACCACCGCCTTGCGCGCGCCTTCCTTATTCACGCGGCCCGCCAGCCAGGCCTCGTAACCGGACGCCTTGGCCGCCGCGAGGACGGCATCCGCGGACTTCGGATCCACATATGCGGCAAACCCGATGCCCATGTTGAACGTCGCGTACATCTCGCGCCGGTCGATCGGGCCGGACTTTTCCAAAAACTGGAACAGCGCCGGCGCCGGGCGCGGCGACGTAATCTCGTAGACGAATGGCTCCTCGAGCCGCATGAGCTTGCGCCAGCCGTGCCCGGTGACGTGCGAGACGTAATTGAGCTTCAGGCCGCGGCGCTGGCACTCGCGGACAAACGCCACATAGATCACCGACGGCGCCAGCAGCGCCTCACCGTAGCTGCGGCCGTCGCCGAAACCGATCGGCGTCTGGTAACCCTGCGGCAACTTTTCCGCGATCATCCGGCAGAGGCTCAGTCCATTCGTCTGCACGCCGGAGCTCGCGAGGAAAATAATGCTGTCACCGTCGCGCACCTCGCCGGTGATGCGCAGGCTCTTCGGCTCAATCTTCCCGATGGCCGACCCCGCCAGAACGATGGTCTCGGCGTTGACGATCCCGCGCAGCGTCGGCGTCTCGCCGCCGCCCCAGACCGCGCCCGCCTGCCGGCAGCCCTCGGCCCAGCCGTCCACCAGCGACTGCATCCGCTTCGCATCGGCAAACCACGCCGACTCCCCCACCGCCGCATGCATCGCCACCGAGATGGGCAGCGCGCCGCTGGTCGCGAGATCGTTCACGATCGTGGCGACGGTATCGATCGCGATCTCCCGGTAGAAATTCTTGCCGGTGGCCGCGTAGACCGCGTCAGCCACGAGGTTCTTGGTGCCGAGTCCCTCCTCGACATGCGCGAGGTAGTGGCCGGCCGCCTCCATCAGGTAGGCACTCTCGCCGCGGGTGGACGCCGGCTCGGCGTAACCGTGATCCTTCAGCAGCCCCGCGGTCGTCTTCGCGGCCTGCTGGCACGCGCGCTTGAACGCGTCGAGCTGGTCATAATTCACGCCGGAGGACTCGTAGGAAAGACTCATGGCAATTTTCGAATTGCGAATTCCGAATTTCGACTCGGCGGCAAAACCCCGTGGCGGGCGGGCTCGCGGTCGGCAGGCCAGAAATCGAAAATCATCAGTAGCTTCTCCCTTCGCTCTTCTCGTAATAGTTCACGTAGGCTTGGTTCACCACGCGGTAGCCGCCGGGCGTGGGATACTTGCCGGTGAAATACCAGTCGCCCGTGTGCGCGGGCACCGCCGCATGCAGGTTCTCGATCGTCTGGAAGATGATCTCGATCTCGCCCTGCCACTCGATGCCCTTCGGCCGCACGCGCTCGACGATCTTCGCGGAGATCTGCTCCGGCGTGAACGGCTCGTAGATTTTCCGCACGTGGTTCACGGTGCCGCCGCGCTCGATTTCCGCCCGGCACAGCGCGTAAGTCTCCTCGAGGACCGCCCCCTGGCCGCGCTCCTTCAGCAGCTCGATCGCGGCGTCGAACGCGATGAATTTGCCCAGCTCCGACATGTCGATGCCATAGCAGTCGGGGTAGCGGATCTGCGGGGCGGTTGAGACGATGACGATCTTCCGCGGGTTGAGCCGCGCGAGGATGCGCAGGATGGACTTGCGCAGTGTCGTGCCCCGCACGATCGAGTCGTCCACGCACACCAGGTTGTCCCCGGGATTCACCGAGCCGTACGTGATGTCGTAAACGTGGCTCGCGAGCTGGTTGCGCATCGATTCCTGCCCGATGAACGTCCGGATCTTGATGTCCTTGCTCACGACCTTCTCGCCGCGCGGCCAGTTGCGCAGGATGAGCTCGTCGAGCAGCGCCTCGTTCAACTGGCCCTTGGCCTGCGCCGCCATGATCGCCGCCTTCACCTCGTCGCGGCGCTTCGTGCGCAGCGCGGACATCAGGCCGTAGTACGCGACCTCGGCCGTGTTGGGGATGAAGCCAAACACCGTGTTCGCCCAGTCGTGACCGATCGACTTGATGACCTGGTCCGCGAGCCCGCCGCCCAGCGCCTGGCGCTCGCGGTAGATGTCGAGGTCGTTGCCACGGGAAAAATAGATGCGCTCAAACGAGCACGAGGCGCGCGGCAGCGGCGGGGTGAACGCCTTCGACGAGACCGCGCCGCTCTTCTTGATCACGACGACGTGGCCCGGGTCGACCTCCTTGACCTGCTCGACCGCGAGGTCGAACACCGTCATGAGCGGGGCGCGCTCCGACGCAAAGGCGATGACCTCATCGTCCTGGTACCAAAAGCACGGGCGGATGCCCGAGGGGTCGCGCGCCACGAAGGCGTCGCCGTTGCCAATCAGCCCCGCGATCGTGTAGCCACCGTCCCATTTGTGGGCGGCGCGCGTGATGACGCGGGTCAGGTCGAGGTCCTCGCTGATCCGGTGTGAAATCTCGGCGCCGGGCAGGCCTTTCGACCGCAATTCGCGGTAGATTTCCTCGTGCTCCTCATCAAGGAAGAAGCCAATCTTCTCCAGCACCGCCTGCGTGTCCGTCGCATAGATCGGGTGCTGGCCCATGTCGGTCAGCGAGTGGTTGAGCTCGCTGGTGTTGGTCAGGTTGAAATTGCCGCAGAGGGCGAGATTGCGCGTCGGCCACGGGCTGCGGCGGAAAAACGGGTGGCAGGACGAGAGGTTGTAACCGCCGCTGGTGCCGTAGCGCAGGTGGCCGAGGAAAAGCTCGCCGCCGAAATCGAACGACTGCTTCACCGTGTCGGCAAACTCCGGATGGATGACGCCGGCCGCGACCTTGTCGTTATATTCTGCGAGCAGCAGCTTGAAGATCTTGTCGAGCGGGTTGGTTTTGACGCTGCGCTCACGGAACATGAACGCCTCGCCCGCGGGGACGTCGAGTTTCACGCAGGCCACGCCCGCGCCGTCCTGGCCGCGGTTGTGCTGCTTCTCCATCAGCAGGAAAAGCTTGGTGAAGCCCCACAGCGGCGACCCGTATTTCTCCTGGTAGTAGGACAGCGGCTTGAGCAACCGCACGAGGGCGATGCCGCATTCATGGGTGATCTTGTCGCTCATGGCCGCAGGTCTGGGCGGTATCCCGGCTTTTTCGTGGAGGGCGATGAGTCGGCGTTTGTCCTCAAGCCCCGGATTCCATGTACCCCCGGTGAATCGTCAACGGTTTTTCCATCCGCCCCGTTTGACGCCCACCGGCGAATCACTTTCAGCCTTCTTGACCGCGCCGGGGATGTCGCGAAACATGGCCCGCCTCGCCCATGCTGATCCTCCGCGGCTCACCTGCCCTCTCCCCCTTCCGCCTCGCCAAGCTCCTCCTGGATCTCACCGCTGCCGCCCTGCCCGCACGTGACCTCAGCGCGGAATTCGTCCATGTGGTTGAGCTTTCGGGCAACCTGACCGCTGCCGAGCGCACCGTCCTCGAAAAATTACTCACCTACGGCCCCAGCCGCGCCGCCGCACCGGTCACCGGGCTCGTCCAGGTCGTCGCCCCCCGCCCCGGGACCATCTCCCCGTGGTCCTCCAAGGCCACCGACATCGCCCACATCTGCGGGCTGGCCAAGGTGAAGCGCATCGAGCGCGTCATCGTTTACACGGTCGATCTCTCGACCGAAGGGACGCGGGACGAGGGACCCGCCGTCGCCAAGACTGTGGCGGGCACGCCAGAGACCAGCAAGGCCGCGCCCGCCTCCGACCCCTCGTCACTCGTCACGGGCCGCTCTTCACTGACGGCGACCCTCGCCGTCAAGCTCCACGACCGGATGACGCAGGTCGTCTTCAGCGACCTCGCTGCCTGTGAAATTCTCTTCCGCCACGAGGCTCCGCGCCCGATGAGCAGCGTGCCGGTGCTCGCGCAGGGCCGCGCCGCGCTCACCGCCGCCAATGCATCCCTCGGCCTCGCACTCGCCGAGGATGAGATCGACTACCTCGTCACGGCGTTCACGACCCTTGGCCGCGACCCCAACGACATCGAGCTGATGATGTTCGCCCAAGCCAACTCCGAGCACTGCCGCCACAAGATTTTCAACGCCAGCTGGGACATCGACGGCCAGGCGCAGGCCAAGTCGCTGTTCCAGATGATCCGCAACACCTACCAGTTGCACAGCGACGGGATCCTCTCCGCCTACAAGGACAACTCCGCCGTCTTCGCCGGCACGCCCGGCGGGCGCTTTTATACCGACCCGAAGACCCACGAATACGCCGCCCACCCCGAGGACATCCATATCCTCTGCAAGGTCGAGACGCACAATCACCCCACCGCGATCTCCCCGTTCCCCGGCGCCGCCACCGGCTCCGGCGGCGAAATCCGTGACGAGGGCGCCACCGGCCGCGGGGCCAAGCCCAAGGCAGGCCTCACCGGCTTCACCGTCTCAAACCTCCGTCTCCCCGGCGCCGTCCAGCCCTGGGAAAAGGACTTCGGCAAGCCCGGCCGTATCGTCTCCGCCCTCGACATCATGATTGATGGCCCGCTCGGCGGCGCCGCCTTCAATAACGAGTTCGGCCGGCCGAATATTGCGGGCTATTTTAGAACCTATGAGGCCGAGGTGCCGGCCGCAGCAACCAGATTGTCTCACGCAGAGGACGCAAAGAACGCAGAGGGCTCTAACTCCAATCCCTCAGCTTCCGGAAACTCTGCGCGCTCTGCGCCTCCGCGTGAAAATATTCCAGGCGCTACTCCCGCCACCGAGTGGCGTGGCTACCACAAACCCATCATGCTGGCGGGCGGGCTCGGCAACATCCGCGCCGACCACGTCGAGAAGGGCGTCATCGATCCCGGTGACAAACTGATCGTCCTCGGCGGCCCCGCCATGCTCATCGGCCTCGGCGGCGGCGCGGCCAGCTCGATGGCCAGCGGTTCGGGCCACGAGGACCTCGATTTTGCCAGCGTGCAGCGCGACAACGCCGAGATGGAGCGCCGCTGCCAGGAGGTCATCGACCGCTGCTGGGCCCTCGGCGACGAAAACCCCATCTCCTTCATCCACGACGTCGGCGCCGGCGGCATCTCCAACGCCCTGCCCGAGCTCGTCAACGACGCCGGCCGCGGTGGACGCTTCCAGCTTCGCGCCGTCCCCAACGACGAGCCCGGCATGAGCCCGCTCGAGATCTGGTGCAACGAATCGCAGGAACGCTACGTCCTCGCCGTTCCCGCCGCGCGTCTCGCCGTGTTCCAGCAGCTCTGCGAACGCGAGCGCTGCCCCTTCGCCGTCGTCGGCGAGGCGACCGAGAAAAAGCAGCTCGTCCTCGAGGACGCCCATTTCCAGACCACCCCCATCGACCTCCCGCTCGACGTCCTCCTCGGCAAGCCGCCGAAGATGCACCGCACCGACACGACGCTCGCCCGTTCGCTCCCTCCCTTAAACCTTACCAGCCTATCCCTTAAAGACGCGGTCAGCCGCGTCTTGTCCCACCCGACCGTCGCCGACAAGACCTTCCTCATCTCCATCGGCGACCGCACGCTCGGCGGGCTCATCTGCCGCGACCAGATGGTCGGCCCGTGGCAGGTGCCCGTCGCTGACTGCGCCGTCACCGCCGCCGCCTTCGACGTCTACACCGGCGAGGCCATGGCCATGGGCGAGCGCACGCCCGTCGCCGTCAACTCCGCCGCGGCCTCCGCCCGCCTCGCCGTCGGCGAGGCGCTCACGAATCTTGCCGCCGCTCAGATCGGCGAGATCGGCAAGGTCAACCTCTCCGCCAACTGGATGGCTGCGCCCGCCATCCCCGGCGATGGCGCCGACCTGTATGCCGCCGTCAAAGCCGTGGGCATGGAACTCTGCCCCGCCCTCGGCATCACCATTCCCGTCGGCAAGGACTCGATGAGCATGAGCACCGCGTGGCGGGACGCCGCCGGCGACCAGCACCGCATCACCGC
>QQNC01000027.1 GCA_003402695.1 Verrucomicrobiota bacterium
AGGACCAAGCCTCTTACGAAACGGGCGGGTCGCAGACCCGCCCTACCCCTTGATCTTCTTTTTCAGCGCCGCCTGGGTCAGCCCCAGCTCGGCGGCGGCGGCCTTGAGGTCGCCCCCCACCGCGGCCAGCGTGCGCTGGATCATTTCCGACTCCAGGCGCGCGAGCAGCGGCGGCTGGCCGTGACGCAGGTTGGCGTGGAGAAAATTGAGGGCGCGCTCGGGAGTCAGCGCAGGCTCGCCGGCGGCGATGCTTTCCGCGGCGATCTTGGCGCTGGCGAGCGCGACGTTCTCGGCGTTGGCCGTCCGGATGGCGTCAAACGGTGAATCGCTGGCATCCGTTGGGGTGATGAATGTCGCCTCGGTGCTCGTGAGGGTGCGGATCTCCACCGGCAGGTCATTGCTCAGGATGGCGTCGCCCTGCGCGATGATCGCGCTGCGGTAGACCACGTTTTCCAGTTCGCGCACATTGCCGGGCCAGGGATAGCGCCCGAGCACAGCGAGCGCCTCGGCGGAGACTTTCGTGACGCGCGTTTTGCGCTGCTTGCCGAGATTCTGCAGGAAAAAATCGATGATCGACGGGATATCCAAGGCGCGCTCGCGCAGCGCCGGCATCTTGATCCGCACGACGTTAAGCCGGTAATAGAGGTCCTCGCGGAAGGACTTCGCCTTCACCATGGCCTCGAGGTCCTTGTTGGTGGCGGCGATGACGCGCACGTCGACCTTGATCGTGTCGGTGCCGCCGACGCGCTGGATTTCTCCGGCTTGCAGGACGCGGAGGATCTTCGTCTGCGTCGCCGGCGCCATGTCGCCGATTTCATCGAGAAAGAGGGTCCCGCCGTCGCAGAGCTCGAACTTGCCGAGCCGCTGGCCGGTGGCGCCGGTGAACGAGCCGCGCTCGTGGCCGAAGAGCTCGCTCTCAATCAGATTGTCCGGGATCGCCGCGCAATTGACCGCGATGAACGACTTGGCCGCGCGGTGGCTGTGTTTCCAGATGGACCGGGCGACGAGCTCTTTTCCCGTGCCGCTTTCGCCCGTGATCATCACGGTGACGTCGCTGGCGGTCACCTGGCCGATGATCTTGAACACCTCCTGCATGACCGGGGAGCTGCCGACGATGCCCTCCTTGTAATCCTCGGTGTTGATGGCGGGCTGGTAGACTCCCGCCGCCTGCAGGTCGGCGTGGGTCTTCAGCGCGGCTTCTGCCAGCGCGAGCACCTTCGGCGGGTCGAAGGGCTTCATGACGTAGTCAAACGCGCCGTATTTCATCGCCTCGATGGCGGTCTGCGCCGTGCCGAACGCGGTCATCAGCACCACGAGCTGGCGCGGGTTGGCGGAACGGATCAGCCGGAGCGTCTCGATGCCGCCCATGCCGCCCATGCGCACATCGAGAAACACGAGGTCGGGCGTTGGTCCTTTCTTCACCAGCGCGAGACCCGCCTCGCCGCTGGCCGCCTCGGTGACCTTGTAGCCGCGCGACGCGAACACCCGCGTGAGCGAGTAGCGAATCTCGGTGTCATCATCAATGATGAGGATGGACGCGGGCTTGGCGGTAGTCTCAGGCATGGCGCAGGGGAAAAGTCCGCCCGACGGCAAAAGAGCGCTGGCGCTTTCGTCCGGGCGGCTTTGATTACTTCACATGTTTGGCTGGTCAATCAACTTGTTCCGCATCCGAGGTATCCAGCTCGCCGTGCACGCGAGCTTTTTCCTGCTGCTGGCCTATGCCGCCTACGAGGGCTGGCAGGCCGGCGGCTGGGAGCAGCTCCAGTGGAGCGTGGGCATCTTGCTGGCATTTTTCGCCTGCGTGGTGCTGCACGAACTCGGGCACTCCTTCACGGCGATGCACTTCGGGGTTGGCGTGCGGCGGATCCTGCTGATGCCCATCGGGGGCATGGCGGAATTTGACGCCATTCCCCGGCAACCCTCGCGCGAGCTGCTCATCACCCTCGCCGGCCCGGCGGTGAATTTCGCCCTCGCGGCCTTCCTCTGGGTCGTGGTGGGGGTGGCGGACGACGACTACCCCGCCAACGCCGTGGGCTTTGGCCAGCTGCTGCTCCATGCCAATCTGCTCATGGGCTGCTTCAACCTGCTCCCGGTTTTCCCGATGGACGGCGGACGCATCCTGCGGGCTTTGCTCGCCACCCGGTTGCCCTACCTGCGCGCCACGTTTTGGGCCGCGACGGTGGGCAAAGTGCTGGCCGTGATCGCTGGTTTGATCGCGGCGTTTTATTTCCACAACTATCTCACCGCCTTCCTGTTCGCGTTCATTTACGCCGCCGGTGCCGCCGAATATCGCGCGGTGCAGCGCCGTGACCTCGAGGATGCGCACTGGCGCGCCATGGCGAACCGGCTGTACCCCACGCCCCCGGCGCTGGACGAGCCTCCCCTGCTGGGACCGTAACCGTCGGGCGCGAACACAAAAAAGCGCCTTCGGACCGGGCCGTGGCGCTATTCTAAAGTGGTGGACCCTAGCGGGTTCGAACCGCTGACCTCCTCAATGCCATTGAGGCGCTCTACCAACTGAGCTAAGAGCCCTTTCCCACTTACGAGGGGTGAGGAAAATCAAAGTTCCCCGGGCGAACGCAAGGAATTTTTTAACCGCCGTCTTCTTCCTTCATCCGGAAGGTCAGACTGACGGTGTCGCCTTTCCAGGCGCTGGGCGGGCTGACGCGCCGGTAGCGCCGGATATCGTCCATCACCGCCCGGTCAAATTCGTCACTCCCGGAGCCGCGGGTGATGCGCGCGCTGGAGATCGAGCCGTCGGTATTGAGCCGGAACTCGGCGATGGCGAACACCGCGTCACCCAGCCCGGGCGGTTTCTCGAGCCCATCCTGGAGCCGTTGCTTCACGATCGCGAAATATGCGTCCAACAGGTCGCCTTCCTCCCGGGTCAGCGCCTTCCCGCCGGCGCCGGCCTTGCTGGCGGTTGAGCCGCCCACTACTCCGCCGGAAATGCCCTCGGAGTCCACGTGCTTGACCTTGGGATTGCCGGCGCCGGAGATCTTGTTGGCTCGGTTCTGCCGGTCGAACTCGGCCTTGGTCAGCCGCTTATGCTCCGCCTCCCGCTCCTTCTTGATCTCCGCCTTCGCCTTCGACTCCGCGCGGATGATCTTCCGCTTGATCTGATTGGAGAAATTCGGGGTCTTGGTCTCCTTGGTCTTCGGCGGGGTGACGGCCTTCTCAACCGGGGCCTTGCTCACGACGGGCTCGGGTTCCGGGGCCGGGGCCACGGGGACGGGAGCGGCCAGTTTGACAGGTTCGGGCGCGGGAGCCGGCGGCTCGGGGATCGCGATCTTGATGCCGCCGGGCGTACCCAGTGCCGGGGCCGCCGTGGCGCCGTAGTCATCGCCTGCCCCGGCCACCAATTCCAGGATCTTGGGCGTTTCCTTGACGTGGGTCTCGGCCAGGTAGGCGAGAGCAACCACGAGCGCCACGATCAGACCGTGCAGGCTGGCGGAGAGAAAGAGGGCGCTGGGCGAGCGGGCGGTCATGGCGGCACCGGAAAGACGGACGGGGCGGCGGAACCTTAGTTCGGCGACTGCGTGTCGAAGGTGAACTTCAACAGATTGCTCTTCTTCAGCTCGTCCATGAGCTGGATGACCTTCTCATAGGGCAGCTTGGCGTCGCCGCGGATGCGCATGACCGGTGGCTTCGACTCGGCCGCGTAGCCGCGTAGGCGGATCTTGAGGTCGGCGTACGGCACGGCGGTGGTGCTGTTGTCGAGGTAGTAGTTGCCATACGAGTCAATCGAGATGGCGACAAAGTGCGCGTCCTTGTCCGGCTTCTGCTGCGGGCTGCGGGACTCGCGCGGCAGGTTCACCGGAATCGTCTGTTCCTGCTGGATCAGCGGCGTCGCGATCATGAAGATGATCAGCAGCGTGAAGCCGAGGTCGATCAGGTTGGTGACGTTGAGCTCCGAGATCGGGGCCGCGGTCTGTCTCCGGCGAAAGGTCCGTGCCATGGCGGGTCCTATTTGCTCTCCAGCTCGATGCGGTCGGCGAGTTCACTGGCAAAATTCTCCAGCTCGGTGATCAGCTGCTTGGACTTGCCGAGGAGAAAGTTGTAGCCGAACACCGACGGAATGGCGACCAGCAGGCCGGCGATGGTGGTGAGCAGCGCGGCCGAGACGCCAGGGGCGAGGGTCTTGATGCTCGCGGACTCCTGCACGGCGACGGCGCTGAACGCCTCCATGACGCCCCACACGGTCCCGAGCATGCCGAGGAACGGCGCGCCGGTGACGATGGTGGCGAGGAAGATCATGCTCGATTCGTAGCGCAGCGTCTGGCGCGAGAGCGCGCGCTGCAGGGCATTCTCCGTGTGTTCAAGGCGGGCGCGCGTGTCGGTCTGGCCCTTCTCCTTCTCGATGGCGGCGGAACGCCAGTAGCTTTCCACGGCGTCGGAAAACAGGTCGGCGTACGGGATTGAGCGCTTGTTGCGGAACGACTCCGGCAGGTCGAGCACGGCGCGCTGGTCATGAAGGTGTGACTCGAACGCGTGGTTCAGCTCGCGAAGCCGCTTCAGCTCGAAGTGTTTTCCGATCATGACCGACCAGGCGAAGATGCTGACGACGCCCAGTCCGCCGGTGATGACCTGGCCGACGGCGTCGCACCGGGCGAAGACTTCAATGAGATTGGTCGTCGCGAGGACGGGTGAAAAAAGGTGGAGGGCGGACATCGCGCCAAAGAGTTGGAGGGTTTGCGGGACGCATTCAACGGTAATTCCGGCCCGAATATCCGCCCGGCGCAGGCGATTCTGTTTGCCGCGCACGGCGCGGGATTTTTTCCTGACCCCTGCCGCCCACTATGGACTTCAAAACCCGCACCCTGCAGGAACTGCGCGACCGCCGCGGCACCCTCGCCTCCAAGCAAGCGCTCCTCGGCTTCGACGGCTTCGTCGACACCATCGTGACCCCGGTCGCCCTGCGCGCCGGCCAGGGTGATAATTTCACGCCCATCACCACGATCACCGAGTTTGGCCAGCGCATCATCGGGGCCGCCGGCAAGAGCACGAACCTCGAGTTCTACCCGCGCATGGACAAGCTCGGGGGCAACGGCCCGATCATGGCCAACGCCCTCCTCGCCCACGGTGCCCAGGTCACCTACATCGGCGCGCTCGGGCGGACCACGATCCACCCGGCCTTCGCGGATTTCGCCCAGCGGGCCAAGGTGGTGTCCCTGTGCGATCCGGCCGCGACCACGGCGGTCGAGTTCACCGACGGCAAGCTCATGCTTGGCATGATGCGCACTCTGGATGAGATCACGCCGGCCAAGATCACGGAAGTCATGGGGGATGACGCCTACCGCGCCGCCCTCGGCGCCGCCGACCTCGTCGGCTTGGTGAACTGGACAATGATCCCGAACCTGACGGCGGTGTTCACCGATCTCGTGACGCGTGTCCTGCCGCGGGTGCCGGCCAAGCCAGGCCGCATCTTCTTCTTCGACCTCGCTGATCCGGAAAAGCGCTCGTCCGCCGACCTGGCCTACGCACTCACGACGATTGGCCAGTTCGAGCAGTTCGGCCGCGTCACCCTCGGGCTCAACCTGAAGGAGGCGCAGCAGGTGTTCACCGCGCTGGGCTTCGGTTCTGAGACGGAAACCGAGAGTGGTCTGCGCGCCATGGCCCAGAAAATCCGGGACCGCCTCGACCTCACCACCGTCGTTGTCCACCCCAAGGAATCCGCCGCCTGCGCCACCCGCGAGGGCACGTCGTGGGTGCCCGGCCCCTACTCCGCCAAGCCGCTGATCACCACGGGCGCGGGTGATCATTTCAACGCCGGCTTCGTCGCCGCCCAGCTCATGGGCCTGTCGTCCGAGGCGGCCCTCGGACTCGGCGTCTGCACCAGCGGCCATTACGTTCGCACGGCCAAGAGCCCGTCGCTGGCGGATCTCGAAACCTTCCTCGCGAACTGGAAATAACCCGGTCATTCTCCCGCCATGCCCCTGCAATCCAAACCCACCGGCAAATTCATTTCCTTCGAAGGCTCCGAAGGCAGTGGCAAGTCTACCCAGGTTTCGCGCCTGGCCGCCCACCTCCAGCAGACCGGCCGCGAGGTCATCTCGACCCGCGAACCCGGCGGCACCGAGATCGGTGAGCAGATCCGCAATATCATCGTCCATAATTCCAAGGGCGACGAGATGTGCGCCGAAACCGAGCTGCTGCTGTTCACCGCCGCCCGCGCGCAGGTCGTGCGCGAGGTCATCGCCCCGGCCCTCGTCCGCGGCGCCGTCGTCCTGAGCGACCGCTTTCTCGACTCCTCCACGGTCTACCAGGGCATCGGCCGCAACCTCGCGGCCGATCCCGTTTCCCGCATCAACCACTTCGCCGTGGGGAATGTCATGCCCGATCTGACCATCGTGATTGATGTGCCCACGGAAGTTGGCCTCGCACGCATCCGGCAGCGTGCCTCCGACCTGCCTGACCGCATGGAGCGCGAGAACATCGATTTCTACAAAAAAATCCGCGAGGGCTACCTGCTGCTCGCCGCGGGCATGCCGGACCGCGTCGTCGTGATCGACGGCACCCTGAGCCAGGACGTCATCGAGAAAAAAATCTGGGCTCTCGTGAAAGAACGGCTGGGCTGATGGGCGCGGTACGCGCGGCTGAAAGTGGCAAGCGGACGTTTGAAAACTAAATCGCCGATACCTCGACGCCTTCCCCGCTAAGTTTTCCGGCCTTTCAACTTTTAGCCTTCACCTTTCAACTGTCCCCATGACCGCCGCGACCCCCTGGCCCGCCGCCCTCGCCGGCTCTCCTGCGGTCTCCGTCATTGAGCAGGCCATTGCGAAGCAGCGTCTGTCCCACAGCCTCCTGCTGCATGGTGACGACCCCGACACGCTGGTGGCCGTGGCGCTCGCGATCGTCGACCGGCTGCTCAATGTGAAGGGCGCGTCCGCCGCGTTTCCGCCGGAACAGCACCCCGACTGCTTCATGCTGCGGCCGGCGGGCAAGATGCGGCAGATTTCCGCTGATGCCACGCGCGAGCTGATCACCAAGGTCCAGGTCTCGCCCGCGGTCGCCCCGCGGAAGGTTGCCATCCTCCACGAGGTGGACCGCATGAACACCGCCGCGGCGAATGTGTTCCTGAAGACCCTCGAGGAGCCGCCGGCGAACACGACGCTCCTTCTCCTCACGACGCGGCCCTACGCCCTGTTGCCGACGATCCGCAGCCGCGTGCTGCATTTCCGCTTTCCCGCGCCCGCCACCGTGGTTGCCGCGGACGGCTGGGCGCCATGGCTGGCCGACTACCAGGCGTGGCTCGCCCGTCTCAGCGTAGGTGTCAGCGGCAAGACCGCCATCGCCGACCAGGTTTTCACGCTTTACGGCCTCGTCGCACGCTTCAGCGCGGTGCTGGATTTCGCCACGGGGGAGGTCTGGAAACTGCAGAAGGAAAAACTCCCGCCCGATCTCGAGGACGACGAGCAGGTGGCCATCGAGACCGGCATCGCCAACGGCCTCCGCGCCCGGCTCTTTGCCGAGATTGAGGCCGCCACGCGAAATTTCGCCCTCCCGCGACTCTCCATCGCCGACGGTCGCGCGCGCCGCGCCTACGCTGCCGCCATCGAGAAACTCGAGCACAACGTCGGCCTGCTCAGGTTGAACCTGAACGAGGCCGCCGCGCTCGAGGACTTTTTGCTCAGCTCGCTCCGTCTGTGGACGCAGCGGTGAAGTCGAGCCGGTAGCGTCCCGGCTGGACGCGGTAGTGGGGCAGCGTGTCGGGTCCGCAACTCGCCGTCCCCAGCCCGCGCTGACCGTAGTCGAGGTTCACGTGGACTTCGGGCCGGGGTGTCAGGTCGATGGTATGTTTCGCCTGGTAGAGGTCCGTCGCCGTGAAGTGGCTGGCTGACGCCTCCATGGGTTTCGCCGCGGTGAAGCGGAGGCCTGCGCCTTGAGCGTCGGACAAGCCCAGCCAGCGGGTACCGGTGTGATTCCCGTGTTCCTGGGGGAGGATGTACGGCACATATTGCGCGGTGACCGTGCTGCGATGACGCGCGAGGACGGAACCGCGGTTGCGGTCCGAGTAATTTTCCAGGGGTCCATTGCCGTACCACTCGAGTTGCTCGAGCCCCGCCGGCAGCACGAGGGAAACGCCGATCCGCGGCAATTCGGGCAGCCGCTTGTCCACGTCGAACAGGTTACACACTCCGACCGAGCCATCGGCCCGCACGTCGTAGGTGTGGGTATGGAGGATATAATGCTTGGCGCCCGGGCACAGCCAGCGCTGGCGGATGCGGAAGTGAGGGAGACCATTCCGCGGCGTCTGTAGATCGCACTTGGTCTCGACGAGTTCCATGCGGTCGTAACCCGCCGAGAGGCAGTCGGTGAGCATCCGGGCGCCGCCCCAGTTCACCACGGCGAACAGCTTCAAGCCGTCGTTATCCGTGGGTGCCCGCCAAACGTTCAGCTGTGGCCCGCGGGTGATCAGATCGCGGCCGTTTACCTTCAACCGCTCCAGCACCCCGCCCGTCCGGTTCAGTGTAAATTCCGTTTCCGCCGCCCGCACCCGCCAGCCCTCTGCGGTGGTTTCAATGGCCACCGGGGCGAAGGCCCCCGCGGGTTTGGCCGCTCGCTTTGCGCGGGCGAACGCCGTGGTCGGCACGCCCAGTTGGGTCCAAGCCACTTCATGTCCCGCGGCGCACCAGGGGCTCGCCGCACGAGCATGGAAGCGGAACGTGACAAACACCTCGTCGCTGGCCGCGAGCTCAAACTTTGGCCACGTAAGCACGACGGCGTGGGCGGACTGGGCCGCGACGGTGAGTTTCGGCAGGCGGCCGGTCTTCACGGGCGCACCATTCACGTGCAGCTCCCAGGTGCCGACCAGGTCGGCGAGGGACTTGAACCAGCGGCGGTTGTGTACCCGGAATTTGCCGCGACGGGCATCGATTGCCTCGACGCGCACGGGTTGGGCGAGGTGCTTGTACTCGAACAGCCCCGGATGGGGCGTGCGGTCGGGCCAGACAAGGCCGTCGCAGACGAAATTTTTGTCGTTCGGCTCGTCCCCGAAATCACCGCCGTAGGCCCAGTGCTCGCGGCCCGCGGCATCGCGCCGCTTGAGGCCGTGGTCCACCCACTCCCAGATGAAACCACCCTGCAGCCCCGGGTAGCGGTCAAACGCGTCGAAGTAATCGCCCAGGCTGCCGTTGCTGTTGCCCATCGCGTGCGAGAATTCGCACATGATGAGCGGACGCCGTTGATCCGGCGCCTTCCGGTCCTTCGCCCACTTCACCATCTTGTCGATCTGCGGATACATCGGGCAGACGAGGTCGGTCGCGGCCTGACCGGTCTGCCAGTCCCAGGTAATGGCGCCCTCGTAATGGATCAGGCGGCTCGGGTCGCGAAAGCGGATCCAGCCGGCCATCGCGTCATGGTGCGCGCCATAGCCGCTCTCGTTGCCGAGCGACCACGCGAGAATGCAGGGGTGGTTCTTGTCGCGCTCCACCATTCGCAACCCGCGGTCGAGGAACGACGGCGCATAGCGGTTGTCGCGGCAGACTTCCTGGTAAAACGCATGCGACTCCACGTCCGCCTCGTCGAACACGTACAGCCC
The DNA here is from genome assembly GCA_003402695.1 of Verrucomicrobiota bacterium. GTDB lineage: Bacteria > Verrucomicrobiota > Verrucomicrobiia > Opitutales > Opitutaceae > Opi-474. Next base: position 9,542 of record QQNC01000027.1, read on the forward strand.
GTACTCATCGCACAGGTCGTACCAGTGGGTGTCATTCGGGTAATGCGACGTGCGAACGGCATTCACGTTGAACCGCTTCATCGTGCGCACATCGCGCAGCATGCCCTCGCGGGTAACGGCCTTGCCGTGGGTGTCGTCGTGTTCGTGGCGGTTGACACCAGTGATGCGCACCGGGGCGCCGTTGACGAGCATCTGGCGGTGGCGCACTTCGACGCGGCGGAAGCCCACCCGGTTCGACGTGTGCTCCACTTCCCGACCGTCGGGTGCGACCAGCGTGGTCACGACGGTGTAGAGCGTCGGCTCTTCCGCCGACCAGAGTTTCGGCCGGCTCACCGGGAGGTTGAATTCCACGAGCTTGCGCGGGTTGCGCCACGCATCCGTGTCGGCGGGCAGACCGATCGCTGGTTTGCGCAGCACGGCCTTACCCTTGGCATCAAAGAGTTGCACGCGCACCTGGCAGCCCTTCGCCTCGAGATCCGGTGCGCCGAGGCGCACCGAGACGCGAAGCCGCCCGTCCCGGAGGTTATCCTCCAGGTCGCCGCGCACAAAAACGTCTTCCAGATAATGCTCCGCCTGCGTGTAGAGATACACCTCGCGGTGGATGCCGCCCATCCACCACTGGTCCTGGTCCTCGACAAAACTCGCGTCGGACCACTTCACGACGACCGCCGCGAGCACATGCGTGCCGCCCGCCTTCACATAGGGCGTGAGGTCAAACTCCGACGGGAGCCGCGTGTCCTTGGCCAGACCCACTGGCTGGCCGTCGAGCCAGACGTACAGCACGCTCTCCGCTCCGCCGACATGCAGAATCACCCGCCGGCCCGACCAGTCCGCGGGGACCGTCAGCGTGGTGCGGTAGAGCCCCGTGGGGTTCTGCTCCGGCACCAACGGTGGCGGGTTGGAAAAAGGCATGATGACGTTCGTGTAATGCGGGCGGTCGTGGCCATGCATCGTCCAATTGCTCGGCACGGGCAGCTTGGACCAGCCGTCGCCCGGGGAAAATTCGGGGCGCACAAACTCCGCCGGCACCTCCTCGGGTCGGGCGACCAAGCGGAAATCCCATGTCCCGTCGAGCGAGCGCCACCACGGTGACTGGCTGCGGTCGTAAGCCTGCGCCGCGCTGGCGGTCGGATACGGATAGAGCGTCGCCCGCGCCGGCAGGCGGTTCAGCGACAGCGTTTCGGGGGATTGCCAGGTTTTGAGCGGGCCGGTTTGGAGCAGTTCCATGGAAGTAAAATCTAGGGGGTGGCGGACAGAACGAGAGCCACGAACGCCGCGCGTGCTTCGATGTGGGGATTGTGCCCCGCCCCCGGGATCACCTCGAGGCGTGCCGCCGGAAAATGCGCCCGGATCGCCGCCTGGTCACCCGCCTCGATGTAGCGGGACTTGCCGCCGGCAATGAAGAGGGTCGGCCCGGCGTACGGCTCCGCCGTGCCCAGGGCGTCGGCCTCCAGCACTGGCAGTGCGGCGGTGAGCACGGGCAGGTTGACGCCCCACTTCCAGGTGCCGGCCTCGCTGCGCTGCAGGTTCGTGAGCAGAAATTTCCGCATCGCCCACTCGCTCACCTTGCTCTCGAACGCCTGCTCCGCCGCCGCCCGCGAGGTTAAATGGGCCAGGTCGAGTTCGTTCATCGCCGCAAATTCCTGCCGGTGGGCGACCCAGTGGTAACCCTTGGGCGCAATATCCACCACGATCAGGCCCGCCACCCGGGCCGGATGCCGGCAGGCGAGCAGCATGGCCACTTTCCCCCCCATGCTGTGGCCGAGCAGCGTGACCCGGGCGTGGCCCTGCCCATCCATCCAAGCCACGACGTCCTCCATCATCGCCGCATAGGTCATCGCGGCGGCCTGGGGTGACTCGCCGTGGTTGCGCAGGTCGAGTGCCAGCACGTGGTACCTGCCGGCCAGGTCCCGACCGGTGGTCTGCCAGTTGCGCGAAGATCCCAGCATCCCGTGCAGGATCACTAGCGGCGGCAGGCCGGCGCCACCGAGGTCACGATGAAAGAGAGACACCACAAAGGAGACGAAACACACGAAAACGTTGCACAGGCAAGGTTCTGAAAATTTTTCGTGTGCTTCGGGTAATTCGTGGTTTCCTCTCTGTTCTTCATGCCGGCCGAGAAACTCACCCCGATGATGCAGCAGTATTTTGAGGTCAAACGCGGGCTGCCGCGGGACACGATCCTGCTCTTCCGCCTTGGTGATTTCTTCGAGATGTTCTTCGACGACGCCGTGGTCGCGTCCCGCCTCCTCGGACTGACGCTCACGAAGCGCCAGGAGCACCCGATGGCAGGCATCCCGGCCCATTCCTGCGACAATTATGTCACCAAGCTGCTCGCGGCCGGCAAGAAGGTCGCCATCTGCGATCAGGCCGAAACCGCCCAGCCCGGCCGGCTCGTGAAGCGCCAGCTCACACGTATCCTTTCCCCTGGCACCACCCTGGCCGCCAATCAGCTCGACGCCGCCCGCAATCACTACCTCTGCGCCGTCACGCTGGATGCCCATGGCCTGCACGCCTCGTGGCTCGACCTCTCCACGGGCGAGTTTCGCATCGCGACCGACACCCACATCGTGAACCTGCTGCCCGTCCTCACCGCGCTTGATCCCGCCGAGCTCCTGCTGATTGACGGCGCCCTCGCCCGCTGGGCGGCCGCGCCGCACGAGCAGGTCGAGGTTCACGCCCTGCACGCCTTCTGCACTGCACGGCTGGTCACGGAACTTTCCGGTTATCATTTCGAGACCGCCACCGGCGCCAAGACCGTGATGGACGCCCTCGGCGTGCTGAACCTGCAGGGTTTCGGCCTCGTTCATTCCCATCCCGCACTCGGCCCGGCCGGGGCGCTCGTGTTCTACGCCACGGAAAATCTCTGCGCCAAGCCGGAGAATCTCCACGGGCTGCAGGAATACCGCAGCGCCCGCACCCTCCTCCTCGACCCGGCCACGCTGCGCAATCTCGAGATCTTTGCCTCCATTCGCGGTACCCGCGAGGCGTCCCTGCTCGGCGCCATCAACCGCACCACCAGCGCTCCCGGCGCGCGGCAGCTCGAGCGCTGGCTCGCCGCACCGACCCTCGACCTCGCTGAGATCAACCGCCGGCAGTCCCTCGTCGGCGAGCTTCTCGCCCAACCTTCCCGCCTCGCCGCCCTGCGCGAACTGCTCGCGAGCGTCCGCGACATCCCGCGGATCCTCGGCCGCCTGCAGAACCGCCTCCGGAATCCGCGGGAGCTCGGCGGCGTGCGTGACACCCTCATGCAGATGCCTGCGTTGCAGGCGGAGCTGGCCGGCTTTGGTGGCGGCCTGGCGACGGGTTACCAGTCACGGCTCAGCGAGCTGCCGGCCCTGCGCGACCTGCTTACGCGCGGTCTGGCGGAGGAGCTCCCTAATGACCTTGCCGAGGGCAATTACATCCGCAGCGGCTACGACCCACGGCTTGATGAGCTTCGCACGCTCACCAGCGGAAATAAAACCTGGCTCTCCGACCTCGAGCGTGCCGAGCAGGAGCGCACCGGCATCCGCAGCCTGAAGGTCCGGTTCACGAATAATTTCGGGTATTACATCGAGGTCACCAAGGCCAACCTGCACCTCGTCCCCGCCGACTATATCCGCCGGCAAACCACGGTCGGCGGTGAGCGCTACGTCACCGAGGCGCTCAAGGCCAAGGAGAAGGAGATCTTCCACGCCGAGGAAAACGCCCTCGCTCGCGAGCTGGAACTCTTCAACGCCCTCGTCGCCGCCATCCTCGACGAGTCCATCGCTCTCGCCCAGACCGCCGATGCCGTGGCCGAACTCGACGTGCTCGCCGGCTGGGCCGTCCTCGCCCGCGAGTGGAATTACTGCCGGCCCGCCCTCGACGAGAGCGATGTCCTGTCCATCACCGAGGGCCGTCACCCCGTGGTTGAGCAGATGCTCAAGGCCCCCGACGCCGCCCTCGCCCGCGGCACCAGCCAGGCGTTTGTGCCCAACGACACGCTGCTCGCCTGCAACGACGCCCAGATCGCCCTCATCACCGGTCCCAACATGGCCGGAAAATCCACCTACATCCGCCAGGTCGCGCTGATCACCCTGCTCGCCCAGGTCGGCTGCTGGGTCCCGGCGAAGGCCTGCCAGGTCGGCTTGGTGGACCGCATTTTCTCCCGCGTCGGCGCCAGCGACGACCTCGCCCGGGGCAACTCGACGTTCATGGTCGAGATGAACGAGACCGCCAACATCCTCAACAACGCCACCAGCCGCTCACTCATCATCCTCGATGAGATCGGCCGCGGTACGTCCACCTACGACGGCCTCTCCATCGCCTGGGCCGTCGTCGAGCACCTGCACCGCGACGCCGAGGGCGGCCCGCGCACGCTCTTCGCCACGCATTACCAGGAGCTCACCCAGTTGGAAAAACATCTGCCGCGCCTGCGCAATTTCTCGGTCGCCGCGAAGGAATGGAACGACGACATCGTCTTCGTCCGCCGCGTCATCCCCGGCGCCGCCGACCGCAGCTACGGCATCCAGGTCGCCCGGCTCGCGGGTCTGCCGCTCAGTGTGATCGACCGCGCCAAGACCATCCTCGGCAAGCTGGAGAGCGACGACACCAGTGTGTCCGTCCCTTCGCCCCAGGCGCGGCCGAGAAAGAAAATCACGGTCGCGCCGGCGGATGATTCGCAGCTCAATTTCCTGTAGTTCGCCACCCCGCCATGACCTCCCTGTTCCCGTCGCCGGGTGCTGACAGCGATCCTGCAAACATGCTTTTGCTGGCGGCCAAGGCCGACCCTGCCTTCGGCGACGAGTTGCGGAATATCCTTCGCCTGCCGGGCATCCAGCGCCGCGCGATGATCAATTCTGCGCTGGAGGCGATGCGGATCCAGCGGGCGGATCCGCTGCTGGTCCAGGCGGTGGCTTTACTCGCTCATGACGCCGGCGTCGTCAAAATGCGCGAGCTGCTGCGGACGTAGCAGCCAGGGCGCGTAAGGGCGGCCATGCGCCCGTCCTGCCGTGGCATTACCCGTCCCGCGACAATCGGCCGCCACTACGCGGACGCCGGGCCGTGGCGCAGTGTCCACAGCTGCTTGGCCTGCTTGATGATTTTGGCCAGCACGTCGGGCGTCACCGCCTGCTTCGGGTCGTCGCCGATGCCGTGGCTCGGGCTGACGTGTGACTCGATGCAGAGCCCGTCCGCGCCGTATGCCACGGCCGCGAGCGCGCAGGCGGGAACGTAGACGGCCTTACCCACCGAGTGGGACGGATCGATCACGACGGGCGCCCAGGTCTTTTCCTTGAGCAGCGGGGTGATGCTTTCGTCGGGATGGTTGCGGTAGCCGTCGAGCGTCGGCGTGGTGCCGCGCGGACAGAGGATGACGTTCGGGTTGCCGAACGCCGCGATGTATTCCGCGGCCGAGATGAACTCGGCCAGCGACCCCATGTGGATGCTGCGCTTGAGCAGGACGCAGGTGTCCTTTTCCGCGATCGCCCGGCCGATGGACCGCAGCAGCGAGTAATTGAGTGCATTGCGCGCGCCGACCTGCAGCGAGTGCACGCCGGCCTCGAGTGCGAGCTTGATGTGGCTGTCCTCCATCACCTCGGTGTCCACCGGCAGGCCCGTGCGGCGCGAGGCTTCCATCAGGATATCCAGCGACTTCACGTCGCCCTGGAACGCATACGGATTCGTCCGCGGCTTCCACACGCCGCCGCGTAGCACCTGGGCGCCGGCTTCCTTCACCGCCGCGGCGGTCTCGTAGAAATAATTGGGATTCTTGGGGTCGATGGTGCACGCGCCCGCGATCACCAGCAGTTCCTCGCCCAGTTTCACGCCGCCCAGCTGGAGGCGGTGGCTCGCGAGGTCGGACCGCTTGTCCATGAGCTTGAACGGCGACTGAATCCGGTCGATCCGGTCCACGTAGGCCAGACCCTCGAGCCGGTTGATCATCAGTTCGTCGCGCTCATCGCCCACGATGGCGTAGATCGTCCGCACGGCCCCGATGATGGGTTGGATCTTGCAGCCGAACTCGCCGACGATCGCGGTGATTTCGGTCAGTTGCTCAGCGGTGAGACGGTTGGTTTTGGGGAGGATCATGACGGTGGTGTTTCGAGGTTAACAAAAAAAGCCGCCCGGGAGGGGGCGGCTTGTTTGCGAAATTGGGGTGGACTCAGTTTTCGCGACAGCCGCCTTGGATTTCCCGGGTAAAATACCCCCGGAAAGCGAAGTTAAAATAATAGGCGCTGAAGCGGTTCACGGCCGAAGCAGTGCCCGCGGGCCATGGCCTTGTCAATCCCGCGGCCCTCCCTACAGCACCGCCGTGAAGTCCGCGGGCAGCGGAGCCGTCGCGGCAAAGCGGTACGGCTTGCCGTTGAACTCATACTCAAACGCCGTCTCGAGCGAATGGAGGAACATCCGCTTCGTCTTCACGGCCTTCGCAAACTCCCGGTTGCGGGGAAAATTCCCATACGTCTGGTCGCCGACGATCGGCATGCCGCGCTTGGCGCACTGTGCGCGGAGCTGATGGCTCCGGCCGGTATGCGGCTCGAGGCGCAGAAGCGACACCCGCGGTTCGCCCCGGCCGGTGCGGACCAGGCTCATCTTGCACTCGGCCGGCACGCGACCCGTCCCCAGCGCGGCCCGGACCTGCCCGCCCTTTTTCACCACGGCCAGGGTGTCCTTCCACAATTCCACCGGCGGGCGCGGCGCGCCGAACACCAGCGCTTGGTAAACTTTTTTCACCTGCTTCCGCTTGAATTGCGTCCGGATCTCCTGCGCCAGTTTCTCGTCCGCGGCGGCGAGCACCACCCCCGAGGTGGCGGAGTCGAGCCGGTTGAGCAGCCAGAGTTTCACCAGGCTCCCGCCCTTCACCGGCGTCCATTGAAAAAACTCCCCCTCCAGCATGTAGCGCACGGTCAGGAGCGAGCGGGGCTCATCGCCGCCGTCGTTGGGATGCGAGAGCAAGCCCGCGGGCTTGTCGAACGCCACCAGCCCGTTCGCATCGTGCGCGATCAGTGTCACCCCGCGGCCGAGCGGCAGTTCCGCCCAAAAGCTCTCCGGTACTGCACTCACCGGTAGAAAAACTCGTAGGTCAGCTCCTGCTCCTTGCCGAGCATCGCCTTCATGTCATCCGTCCACGGGCCGTAGGGCGACGGGATGGTGATGGCACTCGTGCAGAGGCGGGCCGCGGCGTCGGTGGCCTTGTTTTCGACGCTGATGATGCGGGCGATCTGGCCCTCGTCGTTGAGGATGAACTTTACGATGACGATACTGCCGGAAGGGGGATAGATCCGGCTTTCGTCGTTCAGCCGGTCAAACTGCACCTGCACAATCTCCACCATCTTCTGGAGGTACGCACCGTAATTACTGAACTCCGCGCTCACGCCGATGAGGCCGGTGTTCTGGGTGCCGACCTTGTTTTCGACAAGAACCGCCGGGCGGGTCTGGATCGATTTCACGATCTGCGGCCGGGCGCGGGGATGATGCGGGTCAATCGCCTGCTGGCTGTCGGTCGCCCCTTCGATGAGCGGCACGTTTTTCAGGCCGTCGATCTTGTTGGGGATGTCCTTGGGCGCATCGGACGGATTCGCGATGTTGGTGCCATAACCGCCGTCCGCGGGGCCGATTTTCTTTTCGAAGCCACTCAAAGGGGTTTGTTCCTGACGGGGGGCGGTTAACTTGGACTCGGTCGGCGAGACGTGGGTCGGCGGGACCGGGGTCTGCTCCATCGGCTTTTGGAGCTGGCCCGAAACGATCTGGGTAGAATGGAGGTCCTTCTCCCCTTCCATTGCAGGCCGGTCGCTCTTGCCGTTGGGCGTGGGTTTCTCCTGCGCGACCTGCTGGTTGCGGGAGGCGAAATTGTTGGTCTTGTCCGGCACGTCCTCCGGCTTGTCTGGGTTGGTCTCGACAAATTGCTTGGGCAGCCTCGGCTTTGCCGGCGGCTTGTACATCTCCGGCGCGAGTTGGATGCTGAACTGCCGCGGCCGCGCGTGCGGGCGGACGACCGCCGGCGTCGGATCGTTGCGCAGCAGGACCGGCCCGATGAACATCAACAACAGGTGGACCAGGATCGTGCCCACGATGCCAATCAGGATGGAGCGCGACTCCGGTTCCTCCCACATGCGCGCGAGGGCGCGCCGCACAGTGTGCGAAAGAGGAGGGGTGACGATGGTTTGGCTCATGGATGCGCCCGCGGGACAGGGGCTCAGTCAGCCCACCAGACCCCAACTCGTCAAAATTTGTTTCGTCGCTTCCATGGGCAGACCCATAATATTCGTAAACGAGCCCTCCCAGCCGGCGATAATCAGCTCCCGGCCCTCCTGAATCCCATAGGCGCCCGCCTTGTCGAGGGGGTTCACGACCTTGAAATAGGCGTCAATGGTGGCGTCATCCAGCGGCCGGAAGGTCACCTCGCTCGTGACGCCCTCATCCACCTTGATTCCATCCCGCTGACGCCGCAGCGCCACGCCGGTGAACACCGTATGCGTCCGACCGGCCAGTCGCTTGAGCATGGCCCGCGCCTCGGCCAAGTCGTGGGGTTTGTTCAGCACCGTCTGGTCAATGAACACCGTCGTATCCGCGCCGAGCACGAACGCCTCCGGGTAACGCGATGCCACCCAGTCGGCCTTCAGCGCGGCGTTGTGCGTGACCATTGTTCGGGGTTCGGTGGTCGGGTCCTCGTGCTCGGTGACCTCCGCCACCACGACCTCAAACGGCACGCCCAGCTGGGCCAGTAATTCGCGGCGGCGCGGTGAGGCGGAAGCGAGGATGAGTGGGTGAGCCATGGAGCCCGCGAGCAATGCCGCCCGCCCACGCGGTGCGCAAGCCCCTGATTGTCA
>QQNC01000028.1 GCA_003402695.1 Verrucomicrobiota bacterium
CCCGGCCCCCAAGGCCTGATCTTCAGAATTAATCGCGGAAACGCGAAAGAGCGGAGGCGCGGAATTCGATCCGCCGCAGAAGATTCGCCTCCCAATTTTGTTTTTCGCACTGCCCTCTGTAGCCTTGGCGAAGGCGGGGCTTCCGCGGTCAAAGCCCAAATTTTCTTTTCCTTCACGGTTAAAAATTCCCCGCGATTGGCTGGCACCCAGCGGGGGTTTTGCTGACGATGGGGCCGATGCATCTCCGGCAACTCGTCCCCCAGGCAGGTTTGGGCTTGCTGTTGGGCCTCACACTGGGCGCGTCGGTCCGCGCCGCCGGCGCTGCCAGCAAACCGGCCGGCCCTGCCGCGGCACCGGTGTTGAAGGTCGGCCTGCCGCCCCCGCCACCGGGGAGCGAGGGTGATTTCCCACGGTCGGTAACGTCCTGGCTCGAGGCCCAGATCGCCCTCGCGCGGGAGGGTATCTCCAGCGGGTCGATCGATGGCGTGCCCGGCGCACAAACCGTCGCCGCCCTGCAGGCGTGGCAGGAGCGCGAGGGCCTGCCTTCGTCCGGCGCCCTCGATGTGGCGACGCGGGAGCAGCTCCAGCTCACGACTCCGCCGCTCGTCTGGCTGATTCTGTCGCAGGAGGAACTGGACCGGCTGCAATCGTTGAGCCCGACGTGGCTCGGCAAATCCCAACAGATCGCGCTCGACTACGAAACCGTGCTCGAGCTTGTCGCCGAGCGCATGCACGCGTCGCCCGGGCTCATCCAGCGGCTCAATCCCAAGGTGGATTGGAAACAGGTGCACGCCGGCACCGTCCTGACCGTGCCCTCCGTCGCGCTGAACGCCCCGCTGCGCAATGTGGTTCTGATTCACATCAGTCTGTCCCAGCACACCCTCGAGGGCCGGGACGCCGAGGGCCGGCTCGTCGTGCATTTTCCGGTGAGCATCGCGCGCATGGTGGAGAAGCGTCCGGCGGGCGAATTGAAGGTGACCGTGGTCATTGCGGACCCGAACTACACCTTCGACCCGGAAGTGATTCCCGAATCCGCCGAAGGCCGCGAACTCGGCCGGAAGCTCATCCTTCCGCCCGGCCCGAACAATCCCGTGGGCGTGGCGTGGATCGGCCTGGACCGCACCGGCTATGGCATCCACGGGACGCCGCTGCCGGAGTTTGTCGGCCGGACCGAGTCGCACGGCTGCTTCCGCCTGGCGAACTGGGATGCCCGCACCATGCTCGATCTTGCCTGGGTCGGCCAGCGGGTCGTGGTCGAACCATGAAAAAGGCCGGCACACCCACCCTGGCGGCGGTTCTGCTGCTCGTCTTGTTTGGCTGGATGGCCGCGAGCGTGTCGCGGGAACACAGCACGACCGCCGACGAGATTTTCTACATCACGTCCGGTTACAGCTACTGGAAACAGGGCGATTTCCGACTGTCCCCCGACGCCGGCAATCTGCCGCAGCGCTGGGCCGCGCTGCCGCTGCTCGCCCGCGACGTGAAGTTTCCGACGCTGGACCAGCCGGCGTGGTTCAACGCGGATGTGGGCGCACTGGGACACCAGTTTTTCTACGCGTCGGGCAACGACCCGGCGCGAATGCTTCAGGACGCGCGGATCATGATCGCGCTGCTCGGCGTGGCGTGCGGCGCGCTGGTGTTCGCGTGGTCCCAGTCGCTGTACGGACTCAAGGGCGCGCTCGTCTCCACCACGCTGTTCGCCTTCTGCCCCAACCTGCTCGCGCATGCCGGGCTCGCGACCAGCGACATGGCGGTGAGTCTCGGTTTCCTCGCCGCCGTGCTGGCCGGCTGGCGGCTGCTGCACCGCGTGACGCCCGGACGCATCGCCGCCGCCGGGGCGACGGCCGCCCTGCTCGGGCTGAGCAAATTTTCCGCCCCGCTGCTGGTGCCCATGCTGGGACTGATGGCGCTGGCGCGAGTGATCCGCGGAGCGACGCTGCCGGTTCGGCTCGGCGGGTTTTGTCAGCGGGTGCGCGGCTGGCGCGCGGGGTTGATTTTGGTCGGGGCGTTTTCCGTGGCCACGATCTTGGGCGCGGCGCTGATCTGGGGCGCATATGGCTTCCGTTATGCCGGGGTGCATGGCGCGGGTTCGTACAACCAGCCCTGGGACGAGGCATTGATGTCCACGGTGAATCCCGATCCGACCGCCGCGGCGCTGCTGCATCCGGGCCCGGTGCAGGCGGTCGTGCGTCCGCTGCGCGAATGGCATGCGCTGCCCGAGCCGTGGCTCTATGGTCTCACCTTCGTGGACCGTTTCTCCCGCTTCCGGGTGGCTTTCTTTGACGGACAAATCGCCTCCACGGGCTGGGTCGGGTTTTTCCCCACGGTTTTTCTCCTCAAGACGCCCCTACCCGCTCTGGCTTTGCTGGCGCTGGCCGGTGGGCTGCTCTTGTCCCGCCTGCGGTCGAAATCCAGCGGACGCGCTGGCCGGTTGTTCTATCGGCTCACGCCACTCGCCGTAGTGGGAGTGGTGTATGCCGGGTTCGCGCTGACCAGCCACATCAACATCGGCCTGCGCCATCTCCTGCCGCTTTATCCCGTGCTGTACATCGGAGCCGGCGCCGTAGCGCTGGGCTTTCACCGCCGGTGGCTGGCGATTGCGACCGCCGCCCTGCTACTGTGGCAGGCCGGCGCCTCGCTCATGATCCGGCCGAACTACCTCGCGTATTTCAACCCGCTGCTCGGCGGGCCGCGTCACGCCTACGCGCGGTTCGTGGACAGCTCGCTCGACTGGGGCCAGGACCTGCCCGGGTTGAAACGCTGGCTCGACACCCATGCGCGCGGTGAGGCCGTCTTCCTGTCGTATTTCGGGTCGGGTTCGCCCAAGGCTGAGGGCATCACCGCGACGCGCCTGGCCGACGGCAATTTTGACCGAAACCTGCGCCCGGTGGGGCCGCCGATGACGGGCGGCGTGTACTGCATCAGCGCCACGATGTTTCAGCAGATCTACACCCTCGTGCGGCACGGCTGGACGCCTGAGCACGAGCGCCGCTACGTCGCGTTGAACGCCTGGGCGGACGCCTGGAAGGCCGGCGACGACAACACGCCGCGCGACACCGCGCTGCAGTTCCTTGTCGAACTCGAGCACCTCCGCTTCGGCCGGCTCTGTGCCGGGCTGCAGGCGCGCGCGCCCGATGACGAGGTGGGTTATTCGATCCTCATCTTCCGCCTCACCGACGCCGAGGTGCGGGGATACCTCGAAGGGCCGCCGCCCTTTGACCGCTAGCCCATAACCGCTGATCCGACTCCTTTGCCTTGCCCGGGCGTTGACGGCGCCGAACGCGGCCCTCAGCATGGGAATGCAGGTCAGTCGTTTCAAACTTCAACCTCCCTCATACCTATGTCCACCGAGACTCCTCCCCCCGTCAGCGTCCCCGCCGAAGACCGCACCGTCGCCATCCTGACGTACCTCACGATCATCGGCTTCATCATCGCGATCGTCATCCACAGCAGCAAAAAGACCGCCTTGGGATCGTTTCATCTGCGGCAGGGCCTGGGCCTGATTGTGTCCGGCATCGCCTTGGGTGTGTGCGCTGTCCTCCTGATGCTCATGCCCATCCTCGGCTGGCTGGCCGTTCTGGCGGCTTGGATCCTGTTCTTCGTCATGTGGCTCATGGGCCTGATTGCGGCCGCGACCGGCCAGCAGAAGCCCGCGCCGGTTCTCGGAGCCCAATACCAGAAGTGGTTCTCCGGTGCCTTTAACTGAGCTAAACATCTTCACCTGGCCTGCGGGGCTACCCGCACCAGGCGTTTCTCCGACTACTAACGTTAGGTACTGACCCCTTGGCCATGAGTCGTTCATCCGCAACTGAGTCCCCGTCCGAGTCCCGCAACGCCCGGGGCGAGTGGCGTCCGTCCTACCCCATCCGTTATGCGCCGCTCTTCGCGTGGCCGCTGCGCCTCGGAGCGACGCTGAAATGGCTCGTCTGGTATCCGGGCTTCATGTGGCCGCGCAATCTCCTGCTGCTGGTCGTCTCGGCCGCCTCCTGGTATCTCACGCAACCCGCCCTGGCGCGGTGCGTTCACTTCGAGGCGGGTTGGATCGCTCAGATCTACGGACGCAATCTCGCGCTGATGTGGCTGTTTTACGGCGGCTACCATCTCTACCTTTACACGCTCCGGCGTGAGGGCACGAAGCAGAAGTACGACCCCAACTGGCCGGCGGCGAAGAGCCGGGTGTTCCTGTTCGGCAACCAGGTTTACGACAATATCTTTTGGACCTCCGGCGTCGCGCTGCTGGTGTGGACGGGCTACGAGGTCGTGACGCTCTGGCTGTACGCCAACCACCGCATCCCGTACCTCGACTGGGCGCAGCATCCCGTGTGGTTCGTGCTCCTGTTGATCGCCGTCCCCTTCTGGCGCGAGTTTCATTTCTACTGGATCCACCGGTTGATCCATTGGAAGCCGCTCTACCGGCACGTCCACTACCTGCACCACAAGAACATCAACCCGATCCCCTGGTCGGGCATGGCAATGCATCCGGTCGAGACGATCCTCTACCTCAGCGTCGGCCTGATCCACTGGGTGGTGCCGTCGCACCCGATTCACTTCTTCTACGACATCCAGCACGCCGCGCTGGGCCCGTCGAGCTCGCACCACGGCTTCGAGGGCCCGATCGCGAACGGTAAATTGCCCACGGGATCCTATTTTCACTACCTCCACCACCGCTACTTCGAGTGCAACTACGGCGACGCCACCATCCCGCTGGACAAGTGGTTCGGCAGCTTCCGCGACGGCCTCCCCAACGGCGCCGGGGCCAAGCTGGCCGAGGAGCACAAGCCCTGAGCCGGATTGGGCCTCAGGCCGAGGCGCCGAGTCCCAGAGCCCGGATCGAACTCGGCGTCTTTGCACCTCTGCGTGAACCCGTCCGTGGGCTTGCGCCCCAGTTTGGATTTGACGCCGGCGGGCCGCCGCCCCGGCCTTGGCCTGCCAAATGAAAACGACCCTGCCGCTGGTAAGTGATTGGAAAGTGATGCATGCCGAGCCGTGGCTGGGACCCACGGTGGCCTGTTCCGCCCTGCCGCTGGACCAGCGCTGGGTGCCGGCGCAGGTGCCGGGCGACGTGCACCTCGACTACGAGCGCGCCGGCCTGATCGCTGATCCTTTTTTCGGCACGAATCACGACCACTGCCGCTGGATGGAGGACTGGGATTACTGGTACCGCACGGACCTCACTCCGCCCACCCCCGGCCCGGGTCAGCGCCTGCACTTGCTGTTCGAGGGCCTCGATGTGTTCGCCACCGTGTACCTCAACGGGAAGCAGGTCGGCAAAAGCCAGAACATGTTCACGCCCCTGCGCGTGGATGTGACCGACCACGTGCTACCCGGCGCCAACCGTCTCGAAGTCTGCCTCGGCTCGCCCGTCTCGCCGCCCGGGCGTCTGCCGTCGCCGGAAGTCCGGGGATACGGCAACCCGCTCCGTCTGCAGGTGCGCAAGGCCCAGTCCTGCTACGGCTGGAATATCACGCCGCGCCTGGTAACGATCGGCATCTGGAAGCCGGTTTCATGGGTCCTGGTGGACGCCGCCGAGATCGCGGATGTCTTTGTCAGCACGGTGGCCCTCCGCCCGGACGGCTCGGCCGAACTGGAGGCGTTGGTGGAACTGAAACCCAATCACGGCGCGCCCGGTCCGCTGACGGTGGACCTCACAGTCGCCGGCCAGACCCGCACGCTGCAGTTCGCGGGCGATCCCGCCGGCGGGCGCCACGTGGAGCGGTTCACGGTGCCGCAGGCCAAGCTGTGGTGGCCGCACAATCACGGGGCCCAGCCGCTTTACGACTGGGCCGCGACGCTGCGTCGCGACGAACAGGAGCTCGACCGCCGGAGCGGCCGCTTCGGCATTCGCACGATCACGCTCATCCAGGAACCCGCCGCGGACGGCACGACCTCGTTCATCGTGGCGGTGAACGGTCGGAAAATCTTCCTCAAGGGCATGAATTGGACGCCGGTGGATGCGATCTACGCGCGCATCACCGACGCCCGCTATCGCGAGCTGCTCGACGCGACCAAGGGCGCAGCCATCAACGCGCTGCGCGTCTGGGGCGGCGGCATCTACGAGCATGACTCGTTTTACGCCCGATGCGACGAGCTCGGCATCCTCGTCACGCACGATTTCATGTTCGCCTGCGGCTGCTACCCGCAGGATCCGGAGTTTCTCGCCGAGGCGCGGCGCGAGGCGGAGTTCCAGGTGCGGCGACTCCGGCATTTCGCGTGCGTCGCCGCGTGGTTTGGCGACAACGAGAACGACGTCCTCGCCGACATGAGTTTCAACTACCCGGCCTACCGGTACAACCGGCTGAGCAAGGAGATCCTCCGCGACGTCGTGCGGGCCCACGCGCCGCTCACTCCGTACGTGCCGACGTCGCCCTATTCGCCGAGCGTGTACGACCAGAATTCACCGCTCGAAGGCGACTGCCACCTCTGGGCGCACGGCCAGTCGTACAAGGCCGAGCTGTTCGCCGGCGCGCGTCCCCGGATGGTGACGGAGATCGGCCACATGGGCATGCCCGATCTGGCAGTGATCGAGCGTTTCGTCAGTCCTGACCAGCGCTGGCCGATTTGGAACGAGGAATACCTCACCCACGGTTCGGATTGCACGCGGCTGGACCGGCGCGGCCTGCTCTACTCGATGTTCCAAAGCATCCAGGCGCGCGGCTGGGAGGAACCCACGTCGCTGGCCGACCTCATCACCAAGATGCAGCAACTCCACTCGGAGGCCTCGCAGTACTGGATCGAACTCTACGCCGGGCAGCCCGACTGCTGGGGCATCTTCCTCTGGAGCCTCTCCGACTGCTGGCCGCAGATCTCCCCCGCGTACATCGCCTATCCCTTCCACCCCAAGCCCGCCCTGACCGCTGTCCGCGACGCCTACGCCCGGGTGACGCGGTGAGGCGTGGCGTTCCCTTTCCGGCCGACGGAACCCACCGCTCACACGGACTGACTGCCCCCATATTTTCGCAAGCTGAGTGAGTTTCGAGATCCCCGCCTATTCCGGGTATTCTGTGTGTTCCGTGGGCCATAATCTCCGTTTCAGGAATCCGCGGCGTCTCGCATAATTCGCGGGCAATCTTCAACCGGTTTGGCTTTCGTGGGTGCATGCGTACCATCCTGCTCAACAGCGCTGAGGCGGTCTTTGCTCCTTTTTTCGACCCGGCACTCGCCGAGCTCGCCGATTGGACCGTCGACGCGCCGGGCGCACAGGGCCTGCGGGTCACCCAGAGCTGGGCGTTCGTCATCGTTAACTGGGAACGCGCCGCCCCCGACGGCCTCGTTTTTCGCCTGCAGCGCGACTACGTGCGTCTCGATTGCTCCGCCTATGACCGGCTCTTGGTTTGTCTGAATCTCCCGGAAGACAGCGTCATCAGCATGTCGGCGGAAACCGACGCCGGCCCGCGCCGGCGCATCGGCCGGGCCGCCGGGCCCACCCGGCACGAGGAGTGGCTGCCGCTCGAGGGCGCGAAGTTCCTCACGTCGCTGACCATTGAGGTCCGGCACCCGGGCACGGCGGCGGCGTCCGCGTGGCTGCTGTGGCTGGGTTTCCAGCACTCCGAGCGCCTGCCCTTCCATCTGGCGCAATGGGCCGGCTACGACGAGCGCTGGGAGAAGTACCTGCAACCGCCCGGGTTCACCCCCAGCTTCACTCCCACCTACGGCCTGCTCGTCAACGCGCAGGAACTGGAAGAGATCCGGCGGGAGTTCGCAGACAACCCCGTCACCGCGGAGTTGCGCGCCTTGGCCGAGATCGCGCGCCGGGTGCAACCCGAGAGCCTGATCGGCGAAGACCTGAAATATTGGAGCACCAACGTTCTTCGGCGCGAGCGCGACATCAACAAGATGCTCTCGCTCCACGGGCCGTTCGCCGCGCAGGCCGGGATGCTCTGGCGGGATGCCGGGCTCTGCCGCCTCGCAGCGCGGTTTGCGCTCAGCATGGTGCATTGCGATCACTGGGAGGATGTCTTTTTCGCGCACTGCCGCGGCAGCGCGTGGGACCAGCGCGGGTTTCCCCAGGCCACGGCAACGTGGGATTGCGCGCTGATCCTGGACCTGTGCGGGGAATGGTTCACTCCGCTGGGGCGCGATGTGGTCCTGCGGCGGATCGCCTCCGACGCCCACGGCGCGATGTGCCACGCCTCGTGGTGGTGGGAATACATGTACTACGGGAACCAGCTCGCGTGGATTTCCCCGGCGCGCATCTACGGCCTCCTCGTGCTGGAGCAGGTCATGCCCGCGCGGTGCGAAAATTACCCGCGGCCGCCGACGCGGGTGCGGCCCCATACCGACCTCGCATGGGACAACCTGCAGGACAATCTCGCCAAGGCGCTCCTGACCGACGGCGGCTACGTCGAAGGCGTGTCCTATTTCGCCTACACCGCCCGCCAGGCCTTCCTGTGCGCGCACCTTTACGCCCGGGCCCGCGGGGTGGATCCGCGGTCGCTGATCGCGCCCGCCCTGCTGCGCACGGAGCGGCTGGCCGAAATGCTTTTTTCCACCGATGACCGCCAGGAACTAATCCTGGTCGCCGACGCCAACTTCGCGATTAGCGAGGGCCTCGCGTTTCTCGCCTGGCTGATGCCGCAATCCCACTGGGTCACGGTTTACCGAAAATCCCTCCAACGCTCCGGCGCGGCGCCCATGCTGCTCGCGCTCCGCCTCGACCGGGACATCCCCGCCGAGGGGCCGCCGCTGGCGCCGTTCTGCTCGATGCCCGACACGGGAATGATGTGCTCGGTCCGCCCGCTGCAGAGCGAAACCGTGAAGCTTTTCATCATGGGCAACCGCTCGGGCGGTGACCACCAGCATGAAGACAAGGGACACTTCGTGCTCGAGTGCGCCGGCGACAGCTTCGCCTTTGATTTTGGGGTCATCGACTACGCCAATCCCGTCACGGAGCAACTCAAGCAGGCCCAGCGGCACAACATGCTGACGCCGTGGAGTGACGGGGAGCGGCCGAAACCCGCCAACCCGATTCACGCGGACCTCAAGCCGGTCGGATCCGGGGATGCCGTGCGCTTCCACGCGACCATCGACGTCACCACGGGTTGGGCCGGCTGGTTCAAGCGCTGGCAGCGCACCTGGGATTCCCCGCGGCCGGATCTGATTGTCATCACGGACGAATGGGCGGTCGAGAAAGGCCGCGGCGTAGTCTTTCACTGGACGACCCGTCTCCCCATGCGCCGGGAGGGCGACTGCATCGTGATCGAAGGCCGGCGCGCCCGCGCCGAAATCATCATCCCGGCCGGGGTCACCGCCGAAATCGAACACCTGCCGCTGCAGGACCCGCGGCGGACCAAAAACGAAATGGTGTACCATGGCGCGAGCAACCGTTGCGTGGAATCGATCGAGGACGGCCGCGAAAACGGCAGCATTTACGGGTGGCTGCACGCCCCCACCCAGCCTCGCCTCACCTTCCGCCAGCCCGGCACCACCGGCCTCCTGCGCGTCGAAGTAAGACTGACCCTAAAACCGAACTAAAACGGGATGGGCTCCGCCAAGGCACCACCGCGCGTTACTCCGACTTCCACATCCGGTAAAACGTGATGCCCACATAGAGCACCACCTGCGATAGAAAGACGCCGCCCAAACCCCAGCTGAGAAACCGCAGCGCGAGCAACGAGGCGGCGATGGACAACGTGGCCCACAACACGGCCCAGCTTCGTTCGATCTGGCCGGCGCGAAAGAAGACCAACGCGAAAACGCCCATGACGACGAGCTGGAGGTAGGGAATGGTCATCAGACACCCCAAAGCACGACCAAGGCCTAGAGGTGAAGCACAGTAGGTCGAATTGCCCGAAGAACCACAAACCCCAAAGCCTGAGCACTTCGGCCTGCCCCTTCGGCTTGGCTCGGGGGGCCTTTTTTGCATGCTGGAGACATGCCGCCCGAAGCCGTTGAGCATTTCGTGTTCGTGGATTTCGAGAATGTCCCGAGCGTGGATCTTTCCCTTGTGGCCACCCAGTCGGTGCACGTGACGCTGCTGGTCGGGAAAACCCAGAGGAAACTCGATACTGCTCTCGTCGGACGCATGTTGCAGTTGGGCAAGGACAAGGTGGCGTTGATCGAGATGGGGGCGTCCGGCCGCAACGCCCTCGATTTCACCCTGGCGTTTTATCTCGGCCAAAGTGCGCTCCGCCACCCGGCGGCCCATTATTACATTGTCTCTAAGGACAAGGATTTCGACCCGCTGATCAGCCACCTCTACATCCAGGAGGTGATGGTCACCCGCGTGGCCAGCTTCGATGCCCTGCCTTTTCTAGCTCGGAGCAAGAAACCCGCCACCCCGGTCGGCAAACCCGCACCAGATAAGCGCACTAAACTGATTGCCCGGCTCCAGCACCCCGAAAACCCCGCCCGACCCTCGACCCGCAAGGCGCTGCTCGCCCATATCAAGACCGCGCTGGGCAAGGAAAGCACCGATGCCAAGGTCGCCGAGACTCTTCGTGAGCTGCAGGAAAAGAACGTTCTGGCGATCGATACGAAGGACGTTGTCAGCTACGTCCCAACGCCTCGCTACAAGAGTTAGGGGCCGACCCCGTCGGCTTGAACCCGGCTTATTCCCGGCCCTCGGAAATTAAATGCCGCCGACTGTTTCCGATCTAAAATTTGACGGACGGCGAGATTGGCGTCCCTTAGATATTTCCAACTTAAGATATCTCAAAACCCCGTTCCGTTACCGTCACCAAAGTCCAGCGATTCCCTGTTCTAAAAAACAACATGCTCAAAAAATTCACAACAACCGACAAACTGCTGTTCGTTGCCGCGTTCCTGTCCCTTTTCTTCTCGGAGGCCATTTATTTCCAAGGTCAGAAAGTGGCCGCGATCTTTATCGGAATCTGGGTCCCATCGATTCTCTGTTTCGGCATTTATTTAAAGCTCATCGGGAATTCAAAGAATGGATGATATAATCCCATTCTTTACCGCACTCATCATGGTCCTGTTTGGCATCGCGTTTTACTTGGCCCTGCAAGCATTCAAAAAATTAGACAAATAAACCGGCAGATCCGGTCAGCAGCTCAGACGAACAAGGCCAAAGACGGAGTCAGCCCCTAACTCTTCTGGTGATTTGAGCAGTAAAAAGGCCCGACGGGGGTAGGGCCTTTTAGGGTCAGTGGCTGGACTGACTTACCGGGCGAGCCGAACGGGACATGTCTTGAATCTTGACGAGTCCGTTTGCGCATGGCCCAGCTATGCCCGGTCAAAAATCAAGACATGACTCCTTCGGCTCGGCCTGTCGGATTGCCCTAGCGGCCGTTTACTTGATCGTCAGCGAGCGCTTGAAGGGAGTTACTCCGGAAAGGTAGACGCGGTAGCCGTCCGCGCGGTTCTGGCCCTTGTAGTTGGCATACTCCAAACCCTCCATCCGGATGTGCAGCGGACGATAGCTCCCGGGGCCAAAGGTGATCGTGTCTGCCCCCACGGTGTAGCGGCCCACGCCTTCCTTGAGGAAAAAATTGTCCTTCGCGTCATCCCCGGCCGCGGCGTCGGGGGAACGCTCACCGGAGATTTCGCCGGAGGTGGACGGCATCACGCCGGTGAACGTACCGCCTTTGCGAAAGCAAAGTTCCAGCGCCACCGGCACGCCTGCCAGGCCTTGGACATCGAAATCCAGCACAAACGCGCCAGCGACTTCGCGCACCACGACCTTGGTCGTTAACGTCTTCAGGTCCTGCTGCCGCGATGCGTAGTCCAACCTGAAGAAAATGCGCCCGTCGGGGGTGAGCGGGTAAACGCCGTCTGGCTTCAGGTGCTGCACCGGCAGGGGCAAATGATAGGGGACCGAGACCGTCTGGGTCAGCTCATACTCGTTCTCCCCCGTGACCTTCAGTCCCTCCGGATAGAAGAACCCGGTGGTGAAGAACATGGGCGTGAGCCGAACCGATTCCAGCACCGCTGCTCCCTTCCGGAATTTGAAAAAAGCGGGATTGGTCGAGAGCCCCGAGCCCGCACCCAACCCGAGGTGCCAGTCGTTGCCGCCGAAGACGGTGGCCGTCATCTCCCCGCGCCGGATACGGGCCACGCCGGAGAGCTTGAAGACCTTTGCGAAGTCCACCGACAAGGCGGCATCCGGGGGCATCGATCCCGCCATCTCGGGAAATTCCCGCATCAAGACCAAGGCCGAACTCATGTTCGTCGCATCGGCGCCGATTTCAGCCAGGCCATCGCGTTCGAGCCGCCGGGTCACGGCCGCGAAGCGCGGGTTCTGGTCCCGCACCGCCAGATACCGATAGGGGACATAATATTCCCACAGGTATTTCCGCGCGCCGGGATCCTGATCCTGCCGGCGGGACGCGACGGTTTCGACCTCCCCGTTGGCCTCGGCATAATACCAGCTCATTTCCAGGTTGCGCCGCACCGCGTCCAGCAACGCCGGCCGCTTGAGCAGCAAGCTGACTTCCAGGATACTCGGGTTGTTAACGTGCGCATTGTAGTTGGGACTCCGCTCGCTCCACTGGCCCTCGGCATCGATGTCGAGGCCCTCCGCCAGCCATTCGTCAATCCGCTGCACGTAGGCAGGGTTGGGATAGAGCTGATTTACCTGCGCAAGGGCGGAGCAGACGGCCCAGCGGTGATTGGGGGTGTGGATACCCCCTTGCCTCACACCTTCCGCGGTCGTGAGGATCAGAGCCTGGAGTTTTTCGCGGAGCGCCTGCGTCGCCACGGCGGCGTCCCGGGTGAGAAAAAATTGCCCCCGCGCCAGCGTTTTGAGCACAAAGGCCGAGTCGGGCGGCGAGTCGAGATTCCCCATGTCAAACAGGCCGTCGCGCCGCTGCATTTGTCCCAGCGAGTCAATCCGGGTGGCGAGGGCTGGAACCAGCCGGGGATCGTGGAAGAACGGCGAATGCTCGTTGGTAAACGCGGCGGCTAGGACCATGATCTTTTCGCCCACGCCCCGCGCACCTCTTTCCGGGGCACGTTGCAGGAGGGTCTGCTGGATCAAGGCGTCATTCGCCTCGGTCAGTGCAATCAGGATCGGCTTCGGGTCGGCCGCGACCACTGGCGCAGCCAGGGTTCCCAGCAGCATCGAGACCAACAGCACGCGGGGTAGGCGCAGGGGCGACGTCATGCCGCAACCTGAGGACCACCCAGCCGGCATGCAACCCCCGCCCACCGTAAGCGTTGCAAGCGGAGCCAAAGACGGAGTCAGTCCCTTACTCTTGTTGTGATTTGGGCAGCAAAAAGGCCCGACAGGAGTCGGGCCTTTGGGGGTCAGAGTTTGGACTGACTTACTGGCAGGCTTCGCATTCTCCGCCATTTCTCATGGCTTCGATTGAGCAGGCGTTCTTTTCGGCGGCGGTGAATTCCTTCTTTGGGGCGCGCAGCGGGGAGGCGGGGACGTCGCTGCCACCGATGCCGGGAAATGCCGGGGTGGTGTCGAAGCGTACCGCGGTCGCGGCGTCGGCTTTCACCTGCTCGACACTGTGGCTGCCACCGGCGTCGCCGGAGTTCTGGCCACCGGAGGCGCCTTCACCGACCGCACCGCGCATTTCCTTTTTCACGCCGACCGTGGCCTTCTCGATGTTCGAGGCGCCGAGACTGCGGAGGTAGTACGTCGTCTTGAGGCCGCCGTGCCACGCGGCGCGGTACATGTGCGAGAGGGTCTTCAGGTCGGGGGTCTTGATCCAGAGGTTCACCGACTGCGACTGGTCGATCCACTTCTGGCGGCGCGAGGCCGCCTCGATGATCCACTTGTGGTCGATGTCGAACGCCGTGAGGTACTTCGCCTTCAGGTCGGCCGGGATGGACCCGATGTCCTTCAGCTCGCCGTCGAAGTACTTGAGGTTGTCGATCATCTCCTGATTCCACAGGCCGCGGGACTTCAGGTCCTTCACGAGGAAGGGGTTCAGCACGATGAACTCGCCGGAGAGGTTGGATTTGACGAAGAGGTTCTTGTAGGTGGGCTCGATGCAGGGCGACGTCGCCGTGATGTTCGAGATCGTCGCAGTGGGCGCGATGGCGAGGACATTGCTGTTACGCATGCCGTGCGCGGCGATCTTGGCGCGGACGGGGGTCCAGTCCATCTTGCCGCCGCGGGGCACCTCGACGGGCACGCCGCGTTCCTGCTCGAGGAGGTCAATCGTGTCCTGCGGGAGCAGGCCGCGGTCCCACTTGGAGCCCTTGTAGCTCGAGTAGGTGCCGCGCTCGGCCGCGAGGTCGCTGGAGGCCTCGTAGGCGTAGTAGGCGATGGCCTCCATGGCCTCGTCGTTGAACTCGACGGCCTCGGGCGACGCAAACGCGTGGCCGCGCAGGTAGAGCGCGTGGGCCAGGCCCATCACGCCCAGACCGATCGGGCGGTGGCGCATATTTGAGCGCTTGGCGGCCTCGGTCGGGTAGAAATTGATGTCGATGACGTTGTCCAGGGCGCGGACGGCCATGCGGATGGTCGCGCGGAGCTTCTCGTGGTCGAGCTCGCCGGTGGGCAGCAGGTGCGAGTCGAGGAGGATGGAGCCGAGATTGCAGACGGCAGTCTCGTCGTTGGACGTGTTGAGCGTGATCTCGGTGCAGAGATTGGACGAGTGGATGACGCCGACATGGTCCTGCGGGGAGCGGATGTTGCAGGCGTCCTTGAAGGTGATCCAGGGGTGACCCGTCTCGAAGAGCATCGACAACATCTTCTTCCACAACTCGAGGGCGTCGATTTTCTGGCCGTAGATCTTGCCCGACTCGGCGAGCTTCTCGTAGCGGAGGTAGGCCTCCTCGAACTTCATGCCGTAGAGCTCGTGCAGGTCCTTGACTTGGTTGGCGCGGAAGAGGGTCCAGTGCTGGCGGGCCTCCATGCGCTTCATGAACAGGTCGGGAATCCAGTTCGCCGTGTTCATGTCGTGCGTGCGGCGGCGGTCGTCGCCGGTGTTCTTGCGCAGCTCGAGGAACTCGGTGATGTCGTTGTGCCAGGTCTCGAGGTAGGCGCAGCCGGAGCCCTTGCGCTTGCCGCCCTGATTGACGGCGACGAGCTGGTCGTTGTGGAGCTTCAGGAACGGGATGACGCCTTGGGACTCGCCGTTGGTGCCGCCGATGTAGGCGCCGGTGCCGCGGACCGCGGTCCACGAGCCGCCGAGGCCGCCCGCCCACTTGGAGAGGAAGGCGTTTTCCGCGATGCCGCGGAGCATGATGCCCTCGATCGAGTCATCCACGTAGTAGAGGTAGCAGGAGCTCAGCTGCGAGTGCAGCGTGCCGGAGTTGAACAGCGTCGGCGTGCTGGAGCAGAAACGGCGGGACTTGTAGAGGTCGTAGAGCGCGGTGATGCGGCCCTCGCGGTCGCCCGGCTCGTCGAGGAACAGGCCCATGGACACGCGCATCCAGAAGAACTGGGGCGTCTCGAGGCGCTTGGAGACCTTGTCGGTCTTGTCCACGATGAGGTACCGGTCGTACAGCGTCTGGATGCCGAGGAAGTCGAACTCCATGTCGGCGGACGGATCGAGGACGGCAGACAGCTTGGAAAGGTCGTAGTCGAGCAGGCGGGGGTTGAGACGCTTGATGGCGACGCCGCGCTCGAGGTACTTGCGGAAGGCGCGCTGGTGGGCGGCCTTCAGGGCGCCGATGCCTTCGGCCATGATATCCCAGCCGAGGATCTCCTCGTAGATGTAGGTGAGCTGGATGCGGCCGGCGAACTTGGCGAAGTCGGCGTCCTTCTCGATCAGGGTCTTCGAGTTGAGGATGATGGTGGAATCCAGGTCCTTCTGTGAAATCTGGTCGTAGACGGAGCGGCGGAGCTCGGCCTCGATCTCGTCGGTGGAGAGGCACAGGTCCAAGCCGATCTGGGCAAACTCGATGCGGCGGCGGAGGTCGGCGCCGTCCCAGAAGACGTTTTCGCCGGAGGCCTTCTTGACGACGATCATCGCGGACTGCTGCAGGGCGTCGGGGGTTGCCGTGGCGCCGAACGGGGACTCGGAGGCGGTGGGCTCGCCGGCCTCGCGGACGGCGCCACGCTGGGCGCGGAAGAGGATGTAGGCCTCGGCGACCTTGAAGTGGCCGGACTTCATGAGCTCTTCCTGTACCATGTCCTGGATCTCCTCGATATGGACAAAGGACTGCTTGGAGGAGTGGACACGCTCGGAGACGGCCTTGGTGAGGGCGACGGCGGGGGCGGAGTCGCGCTGCAGGGAGAGGAACGTCTTGCGGACGGCGATCTCGACCTTCTGGTCGCTCCACGGGACGACCTGGTTGTTGCGACGGATGACGCGGAGGGTGGACTGCGCGGCGGCCTCGCGGTCGATGGAGATCTTGCGGGCGCGATTGAGGAGGAGACTCTTTGCGACGAAGTAGGCGTTGTTGTCGACGAGGGTCTTCTCGATGAGCTCGTAGAGGCCGTTGAGCGAGAGGCGCAGCGGCGACGTGGTGCCGGCGAGCTCGGAGAGATTTCCGGCGACCTCGCGGCAGATGCGCGTGAGCCAGGTACGGTTGGTGTCGTTGAAAATATCCTTCTCGCCGCGAGCGAGGCAGACATTCGTCAGGGCCTTGCCGAGGGTGTCGGCGACCTCCGCGATGTCGAAGCGCTCCTCGCCATGAGGGCACAGCAGGATAACATGCGGGAGTTCAATGACTTCAGTGGCAATGACGTCGCGCCAAGCGTAGTGGGGTTTCTGATCGACGGGCGTGTGGACGGTGCGCTTGAGGGCCAGATCGTGCGCCAGAGAAGGATTGCTCATGGAGAAATGTAGCTGAATTGAAACAAAAGAAGGAGGAGACGAAGCGGAAAAAGGACGAAGCCGGCGCGCAGCCAAGAAGGCTTGGCATCACACCGGACGGGAAAAGAGATGAGGCTGGGGGGGGTAGGTAAGCCGACGCGACAGGCGGATAATGCTCAGAGTTCGTCGTCGGCGGCGACGTTTAGGGAAGAGGCTTTTTGATATTCGGTGACGCGGCCCTCGAAGAAGTTTTGCTCCTTCTTGATGTCCATCATCTCGGCGAGCCAGGGCAGCGGGTTCTTGACCCCACTGGCCAGCGGGGCGAGGCCGACGCCCTCAAGGCGACGGTCCGCGATGTAGTCGATATATTGGGTGAAGTCCTCGGCGCTGAGGCCGACGGAGTTCACGGGCAGGCAGTCACGGATAAACTCCTTTTCGAGCGCCACGGCCTCGGCCATGAGGCCGCGCAGCTCTTCCTTGAATTCGGCGGTCCAGATCTCGCGGTTCTCCTCGATGAGATCCATGAACAGATTGCGGAAGACCTCGATGTGGTTCGACTCGTCGCGCAACGTGTAGCGGAACATCTGGCCGATGCCGGGAAACTTGTTCTGGCGGTAGAGCGACAGGATCATGCCGAACAGACCGTAGAACTGGGTGCCCTCCATGCACTGGCCGAACACGAAGATATTGCGGGCCAGAAGCTGCTTGTTCGCCGCCTGGGTAAGGTCGATGTCCCGGCGGAGCTCGCGGGAGACTCTGGTGACGAACTCATTCTTGCGGAGAATCGTCGGGATGTCCTCGAACATCGCCTCGCACTCGTGCGGGTTGATGCCGAGCGAGGAAATCATGTAAAGCAGCGAGTCGGCGTGGATGTTCTCCTCGTGCGCGTGACGGCCCAGGACGAGCTTCAGCTCGGGCGCGGTGACGAGTTCGCGGACAACGTGCTGGATGTTGTCGCCGACAATGCCCTCGGCGGCGGAAAAATAGCCGATGCCCATGCGGATGATCCAGCGCTCGGTCTCGGACACGGCCTTCTCATCGCGCCACTGCTCGATGTCCTTGCCCATCGGGACGTCCTCCGGCTCCCAATGGTTGGCCTTCATCGTGCGGTACAGGTCGTACGCCCACTGGTATTTCAGCGGGAGCAGGTTGAAGCACATCGTCAGGCGACCGTTGATGACCTTCTTGGCCGCAAACGCCGCCTCCGCCTTCGTCTGGTCGAGGACGAAAGTCTTGCTGCCGATTTGGAAGGTTTTCTGCATGGGACGGGGCGAAAATTGAAGGGAAGAACGGTGTTTTTACGGCAAAAATGGCTGAAGCGAACTAAAGATGCTGGAAGTTACTGACGCGTTGCTAACCACAACAGGATGTGGTCCCAGCGCGCTGCGACCACAACCTATTGGTTCCGCGGTTTTGCCCGTCAATAGGTTTGTAGAAAAAAGTCCGCGAAATTTTTCGCGTTTTTGGCTTGCACGAGTCTCGCGGGTGGGCACTCGAGGGAGAAATTCTCCCCACACCAGTCGAAGTGCAATTTTCCCCTCTGAAAATGAAGCCCGCGGCGGATCGACGGCCGGAGGTGACGCCGCCGGAACCGGTGATCCGCGACAAAATCCCGGACGCGGGCTCGCGTATCATGAAATAATTACACGATAATATCCCCGCGGGC
>QQNC01000029.1 GCA_003402695.1 Verrucomicrobiota bacterium
GGCTTAGGGTATACGGCTGAGCGCGCTTTACTTTTTCGCATCGTTCACCGCCGCCTGGGCGGCCGCGAGGCGGGCGACCGGGACGCGGTAGGGCGAGCAGGAGACGTAGTTGAGGCCGAGCTGGTGACAGAACTTGACGGAATCCGGGTCGCCGCCGTGCTCGCCGCAGATGCCGAGCTTGATGCCGGGGCGGGTCTGGCGGCCCTTCTTGATCGCGATCTCCATCAGCTGGCCGACGCCGGTCTGGTCGATCGAGGCGAACGGGTTCTTCTTCATGATCTCGGACTCCTGGTAGGCGCCGAGGAAGGAACCCGAGTCGTCGCGCGACATGCCGAGGCAGGTCTGCGTGAGGTCATTGGTGCCGAAGCTGAAGAACTCGGCGGTCGAGGCGATTTCGTCGGCGGTGAGGGCGCCGCGCGGGATCTCGATCATCGTGCCGACGGAGTAGGCGATCTTCGTCTTCTTCTCGGCCATGACGGCCTTCGCGACGGAGTGGACCACCTTCACCTGCAGATCGAGCTCCTTCTTGAAGCCGACGAGCGGGATCATGATCTCGGGCTTGGCCTTGAAGCCAGCCTTGTTCGCATCAGCGGCGGCCTCGAACACGGCGCGCGCCTGCATGGCGGTGATCTCGGGATACTTGATGCCGAGGCGGCAGCCGCGGAAGCCGAGCATCGGGTTGAACTCGTGGAGCTCGTGCACGCGGTGCTCGATCTTCTCGACGGCGATGCCGAGCTTCTTCGCGAGGTCCACCTGCGACTCCTTGGAGTTCGGGAGGAACTCGTGGAGCGGCGGGTCGAGGAAGCGGATGGTCGCGGGAAAGCCCTTCAGCGCCTTGAAGATGCCGAAGAAGTCGGCGCGCTGGTAGGGGAGGAGCTTGGCCAGGGCGGCCTCGCGGTCGGCGAGGTTGCCGGCGAGGATCATCTCGCGCATCGCGTCGATGCGGTCGCCCTCGAAGAACATGTGCTCGGTGCGGGTGAGGCCGATGCCGACGGCGCCGAACGCGATCGCCTGCGCGGTTTGCTCAGGGGTGTCGGCGTTGGTGCGGACGCTCAGCTTGGTGGCCTGCGCGCACCACTTCATGAGCTGGACGTAGTTCTTGAACTTCTCGGTGGCCTGCGCGGCCTTGTCGCCGTTGATGAGGCCGGCGACGATCTCGGATGGGGCCGTCGGGATCTGGCCGGCGTAGACGACGCCGAGGGTGCCGTCGATCGAGAGGAAGTCCCCCTCGGTGAAGGTCTGGCCGTCCACGGTCACGGTCTTCGCGTTGTAGTTCACCGACAGCGCGGCGGCGCCGCAGACGCAGACCTTGCCCATCTGGCGGGCGACGAGCGCGGCGTGCGAGGAGACCCCGCCGCGGGCGGTGAGGATGCCCTCGGCCGCGATCATGCCGCGCAGATCCTCGGGGGAGGTCTCGATGCGGACCAAGAGGACCTTCTCGCCCTTCTCGGCGGCCAGCACGGCGCGGTCGGCGTTGAAGTAGATCTTGCCGGTGGCGGCGCCGGGGCCGGCGGGGAGGCCGGTGGCGATGACCTTGGCCTTCTTGACCTCGGCGAGGTCGAACACTGGCGCGAGGAGCTGCTCGAGCTGGTCGGCGGGGTTGCGGAGGATGGCGGTGCGCCAGTCGATGAGCTTGGCCTTCACCATATCGATGGAGAACTTGAGCGCGGCCATGGCGGTGCGCTTGCCGTTGCGCGTCTGCAGCATGAACAGCTTGCCCTCCTGAATGGTGAACTCGATGTCCTGGACGTCCTTGAAGTGCTTCTCGAGCGTCGCGCGGACCTTGAGGAGCTCGGCGTAGGACTTGGGCATCTGGTCCTTGAGCTTGAGCACGGGCTCGGGGGTGCGGACGCCGGCGACGACGTCCTCGCCCTGGGCGTTGATGAGGAACTCGCCGTAGAACTCGTTGGTGCCGTTGGCGGGGTTGCGGGTGAAGGCGACGCCGGAGCCGGAGGTGTCACCGGTGTTGCCGAACACCATGGCCTGGATGTTGACGGCGGTGCCCCACTCGGCGGGGATGTTGTACTTGCGGCGGTAGACGATGGCGCGGTCGTTCATCCACGAGCCGAAGACGGCGCCGGCGGCGCCGCGGAGCTGGTCCCACGGGTTGTTGGGGAACACGTGGCCGGTGCGATCCTTGACGAGGGCCTTGAAGCGCTTGACGAGCTCCTGCTGGTCGGCGGCGGTGAGTTCGCTGTCCACGATGTCCTTGTGGTAGGTCTCGTGCTTGAAGCCCTCGATGACGGTCTCGAACGGCTCGTGGTCCTCGCCTTCCTTTTTCTGCACGCCGAGAACGACGTCACCGTACATCTGGATGAAACGGCGGTAGCAGTCCCAGGCGAAGCGCTCGTTCCGGGTGGCGGCGGCGAGGGCGAGGACGGTTTGGTCGTTGAGGCCGAGGTTGAGGATGGTGTCCATCATGCCCGGCATGGAGTCGCGGGCGCCGGAGCGGACGGCGACGAGGAGCGGGGTGCCGCTGGTGGCACCGAATTTCGTGCCCATGATCTTCTCCATGTTGGCGACGCCGGCCTCCATCTGGGCCTGGAGGGACTTCGGGTAGGTGCGCTTGTTGGCGTAGAAATAGGTGCAAACCTCGGTGGTGACCGTGAAGCCGGGGGGCACGGGAAGGCCGATGCGGGTCATCTCGGCGAGGTTGGCGCCCTTGCCGCCGAGGAGGGGCTTCATGCCCCCGTGGCCGTCGGCCTTGCCGGCGCCCCACGAATAGACGTATTTGAGCGCCTGGGCGGCGGATTTTTTCTTCGCA
Source organism: Verrucomicrobiota bacterium (assembly GCA_003402695.1). Classification (GTDB taxonomy): domain Bacteria; phylum Verrucomicrobiota; class Verrucomicrobiia; order Opitutales; family Opitutaceae; genus Opi-474. Next base: position 2,765 of record QQNC01000029.1, read on the forward strand.
GGGACTTTCTTTGCTTTGGTTTTAGCGGCCATGGAATGGTGGATTTCGTGGTTAAAAATCATCGGCCCGGAGCGGGCCGCACAGAGGGAAACGGCATAGCTTGGCGGCGGGGGCTGTCAACCGCGCAGCCAGAAATGTCGGGCGGGAGCCGCGCCCGCGCCGTGTGTCATAAGCCGCCCGGCTCCGGGCATGAAAAAGGCGGGGTCAAAGGCCCCGCCCGGTACCCGGCCAAGCCCGAGTTACTTGTTCGCGGCGCGGTAGGCGCGGAACACCACCCGGAACATCTGCAGGGCGAGCCAGAACACGCCCGTCAGGCAGGAGGCGGCGAGGGCGGCCCAGAGGGTGATCAGCTTCGGGTTGTTCGACGGCACGTGCGACTTCAGCACGCTGAAAAGATAGGCGAAAAACAGGACCAGCAGCACAACGTCGACGACGAGGCTGAGGGGCGTGGTGAATTTCTCGGTGGGCTGCTCCATGAGGGTCCAAGGGAGAGCCGGAACCCGGGGCTTGTCCACGGAAAATTTTTGCCCACGGAACACCCGGAACACCCGGAATAAAAACCCTGGGCCAACCACCTCCGAAAGCGGGAATTGATCAGTCGGATGCCTTCCGTTTTTTCCGTGTGTTCCGTGGGCAATAACCGGTCCTATAACGTCTTTGGGATGGCGGCGGTGAGGTTCTCCGGGGCGCCGGCGGTCACCAGCACGTTGTCCTCGATCCGCACGCCGCCGAGCGAGAGGTGCGACTCGACGAGGGGCCAGTTGACGGCCTCGCGAAAACGCGCGCGGCGCTGGGGGTCGTTGAGCAGGGCGGGAATGAAATAGAGGCCGGGTTCAACCGTAACGACGTAGCCCGGCCGGAGCGGGAGGTCCATGCGCAGGGTCGAAAGGCTGGCGCGGGGGGACTGGGTGCGCCCCGGTTCCATCCCGCTGCCATCGCGCACGCCGAGACCGACCATGTGGCCGAGGCCGTGCGGAAAAAACAAGGTGTGCGCCTCCTGTTCGACGAGGGATTCGGCCGCGCCGCGCATCACGCCCAGGCTGACGAGGCCGGCGGTCAGCTCGACGGCGGCGGCGAGGTGGACTTCGCGCCATTCCGCGCCCGGCACGCAGCGCGCAAGGGCGTGCTCCTCGACGGCGAGGACGATCTGGTAGAGGTCGCGCTGGAAGGCCGAGGGTGTCCCCACGAGGTAGGTGCGGGTGACGTCGCTCATGTAGCGCCCGATCTCGGCACCGGCATCCACGAGGAGAAAATCCCCCGCGGCCGCGGCGCGCGAACTGGGCGTGGAGTGCAGAATGGCGGCGTTGGCGCCGAGGCCGATGATACTGCCGTAGCCGGGCCGGTCGCCACCGGCGCGGAAAAAGCCGGTCTCAAGTTCGATCTGCAGGGCGCGCTCGGTGACACCGGGGCGCAGGCTGGCCCGCATCTGTTCATAACCCGCGGCGGTGGCGATGGCGGTGCGGCGCAACAGGGCGGTTTCGGTGGCGTCCTTCAACCGGCGGGCGTGCATCAGCTGTTCCCGGGCTTGGAGCGTGCGGGTCCCGTCGGCGTGCACGCCGCGGAGCGGTGCGCCGAGCATCACGATCGGCCGGCCGCGGCGCGTGGTGAGCCAGGGCTCAAGCGTGGCGACGGAAGCGCCGGGGAGTTGCGCGCGGCCCTCCCAGACGCGTTCGCCCTCGGTGACATCGGGCACGAACGAGACCCAACCGCCGGTCCCGTCGCGCGGATCGAAGGCGACGACCCCGCCCGGGCATTCCTGCGCGGCGAGGTAGTAGTACTCGGCGTGCGAGCGAAACGGGTAGGTCTGGTCGCTGCCCTCGGGCAGCGGCACGGGTTCACCGGCGCCGACGAGCAGGACCGCATCGCCGAGAGTGAGGGCCGCGGCGATCCGCGCGCGCCGGTCGGAGAGAAACGTGGACATGGGCATGACACTGGGGCCGGGCGTCGTTTCAGGCAAAAACTAAAGTGCCGCCATCGTTCCGACGGCGAATTCGAAGTCCGTGGAGGTGGCCGAATCGAGCGGGCCGCCACGACGCCGATCGAGGCGTTGTGGCGGCCGGAGGCCGGGCCGTTGACGCCCGAATAACCGAATGAGCCGTTCACCCCGTTGAACCGGGGAGGGTTGCCGGACTGCTCATTTTGGCCGAAAAGATTCTCCGGCACCGAGACGTTGGCGGAAAGCGACAGGGGCGCACCCGAGCCTCCGCGGAAGTCCCAGTCGACGGCGGTCTGCGCCCGCGCCGCGATTGTCAGAACGACGAACACGGCCGGCGATCTAATCTTTGCCTTCATGGTTTGGCGGGGGAGCCGTGGCGGGGATTAATTTCGCCAACCCGAGGGGCAAGGTAACTGCGATACACCCCAAGCATATATGCGGTGTTCATCTCATCTACTAAATATCATTCCGTGCGTTGGTTACTGATATGGGTGGGAGGACACACCTGGCCGGCGAGTTCGCCGGGACATCCCGTCCGGCAATGTTTCGAGGTTTTTTTGGGCGGAAGATTTCGCGCGAGGGCGGTGGCGGTCTTCTTGGTTCAGTCCCTCTCCCAACCCAAGTGGGGCTGTTTCATCCCGGCCATTTTTCATCGGATTCCGCTTTACGCCATCGCCGGTGTCCGACGGAGTGCTGCGCTTACCCCTCGTCACAGGACGGCTCAGGTTTTGCGGCTCTCTCAACTTACGTTCATGAAAAAAATCCGACTAGGTTTTATCGGCACCGGCAACATGGGTCAGATGGCGCACCTGCGCAATTACGCGACCCTCCCCAACTGCGAAGTCGTCGCCATGGCGGAACTGCGACCGCAGCTCGCGGCGCAGGTCGCGAAGCACTGGAACATTCCGGAGGTGTACGCCACTGATGCCGAGTTGATCGCCAAGGCGAAGGTGGACGCGTACGTCGCGATCCAGTGCTTCTGGTTTCACGGCGGCCTGCTGCCGGCGGTGATCGCAACGGGCAAGCCGATCATGATCGAGAAGCCCCTCGCGCACAGCGTCGAGATCGCGGAAAGCCTCACGGCCCTCTCCCGGCAGCACTCCGCGCCGGTTTACGTGGCCTATCACAAGCGCAGCGACCTGGCCTCCGTCGCCGCGGCCGAAAAAATCCGCGAATGGAAGGCCTCGGGCAAATTTGGCCAGATGCGCTACGTCCGCGTCACGATGCCGCCCGGCAAGTGGGACGCCGAGGGCTTCTCCACCCGCATCGTCACGGACGAGAAATACCCGGACATGAAGGCGGACGCCCCGCCGGCGGGTTTTGATGCGGAAGGCGCCAAGCGGAATTTCGAGCTGACGAATTTCTACATCCACCAGATCAACCTGCTGCGCTACCTGCTCGACGAGGATTTCAAGGTCACCGTGGCCGACGAGAACGGCCAGTACATGGGCATCCGCTCGAAGAGCGGCGTGTCGGGCATCCTGGAGATGGCGCCCTATCACACGACCCAGGACTGGCAGGAGTCGGCGCTCGTCGGCTTCGACAAGGGTTACCTCAAGCTCGACCTGCCGGCGCCGATGGTGATCGACCGGCCGGGCAAGCTGCAGGTGTTCGAGGACCTCGGCGGCAGCGAGACGCCGAAGCTCATCGAGCCGGTCTTTGCGCCGTGGCACGCCATGCGCTCGCAGGCCGCAAACTTCATTCGCGCCGTCCAAGGGGAAAAAACCCCGCTCTGCACCGCGGCCGAGGCGACCAAGGACCTCGAGATCGCGCGCGACTTCCTTCGCCTCCAGCAGAACGGCGCGGGCATCAAGCTCAGCTTCTGAGCTGGATTTTATTCAACCGCGAATGGACGCGAATCGAAACGGAGAGCGCACGCGCTTTTCTGCATTCGCGTCCATTCGCGGTTAACAACCCGGCCTCATTTTTACCCCCATGAATATCAATCGACTCGGTCTTAACACCGTCTCTATCAAGTTTTCCAACCTCGAGGAAATGGCCGCCGCCGCCGCCGGCGCGGGCTTTCGCACGATTGAGTGCCCACTCGACCAGATCCGGCGGGAACTCGCGAAGGGGATGACCCCCGCGCAGGCCCGGGCGATCATCAACGGGCACCAGCTGACCGTTTCCGGCGGCTTCAACCAGAACCTTGTCGGCCTGGGGACCCCGGCTGAGATCAAGCAGAACCAGGACGAACACGTCGCCAATGCCGAGCTGATCGCCCAGCTGGGCGGCTCAATGATGGTGGTCGGCACCGACTACATCAACTGGCCGGCGGCGAAGGAAGTGCCCAACGTGATCGAGCGCATGGCCGAGGCCGCCAAGGGCGTCGCCGACCGCATCAAGCCGCTCAATGTGACCATGGCGATCGAGTTCAACTGGGGCATGGTGAAGACCTTCCTTTCCGTGGTGGAGATCGCGAAACGCTCGGGCGCCGCCAACATCGGCGTGCTGTTCGACCCGGCGCACTTTCACTGTACGCCGAGCAAGACGGAGCACATCACCGCGGAGACCGCGAAGTGGATCAAGCACGTGCACGTGGACAACATGCCGATGACGCCGGCGGAAACGACCGACTGCAACACGGCGCGCCTCCTGCCCGGCGATCCGGCGAGCGCGTACGACCTCGTCGACCTGTTCGGCCGCTTTGAGCGGCTCGGCTACAAGGGCAATTACGCGATCGAGATGTTCAACGACGAGCTCTGGGCGCTGTCGCCCGCGGCCGCGTGCCAGAAAATGTTCGCGGCGATGCAAACCGTCTTTTCGAAACTCCCATGAGCACTCCCGCCAAAACCAAGACCGGTGGATTTCCCATCGGCATCCGCATGACTGGTGAATTCGACAAGCTGGCCGCCGGCGACGTCGCGACGTGGGCCACGGCGAACGGCTTCAACTGCATCGACGTGGGCGCCAACCGGCTGGCCCAGGTGCCGGCTTTCCAAGCGGGCGGGCTGCCCATCGGCACGATCGACCTGTTCGGCCCGGAATGGTTCGGCATGATGTCGGCCGACGCGGGTAAACGAAAAGCCACGGTCGCGCTCGCCCAGAAAATGATCCGCGACAGCGCGGCGGCGGGGGTGAAACTGTTCTTCATCGTCATGCTCGCGGAGGATGAGAAGCTTCCCCGCAAGGAGACGTTTGGCTACATGGTCGAGACGTACGGCGCGCTGCGCGATGTGCTCAAGGAGACGAAGACGAAGCTCTCGATCGAAGGCTGGCCGGGCTGCAATGCGCAATGCTGCACGCCGGAATCATACCGCGCGTTCCTCAAGGAAATGAATTCGCCGGCGTACGGCATCAACTACGACCCCTCGCACCTGCTCCGCATGGGCATTGATCCGCTGCGCTTCGTGTCGGAGTTCGCGCCGCACGTCGTGCATGTGCACGGCAAGGACACCTTCATTGACGCGGAACGGCTCTACCACCTTGGCACCGAGCAGGCGCCGGTGTTCGCCGAGGGCCTGCCGTGGGGCGGCCCGTTCTGGCGCTACACGATCCCGGGCGCGGGCGCGGCGCCGTGGACGAAGATCTTCACCGTGCTGAAGTCCGCGAACTTCGGGGGCTTCGTGTCCATCGAGCTCGAGGATGTGGACTACAACGGCACGGTCGCCGGCGAGAAGCGCGGTTTCCTCGCCGCGCGGGACTGCCTGCAGTCGGTGTGATTCCGGGGTAGGGCGGGTCTCTGACCCGCCCTGGCTCGAGGGTTGATTTTGCATGGGGACGCCGCGCCCTCACCGCGTATGCGTTCAGAACGCGACGAAGGCATGGCGGCTCCCAGGGCGGGTCAGAGACTCGCCCCACCGCTGAGGGCTCAACCGGAGGATTCGCCCTGTTGGCTAAACCGGCGCGCCCCGCGGCCACGCCCGACCTAATTTCCAAACCGAGGCTTGTCGTCTCCGGGCAACCTTTCACCGTGGGGGCGTGCCCCGCGTTACCCCAACTGCGTTTTGGATGTCCTTGCTGCTGGGCGTGGTGTGCGTGCCGCCGGCGGTGCGGGCGACCGACGCGGACGTGGCGGTCGCGTGGGAGTACCTCGGACGGCACCTGGCCAACGATGCGCTGGGGGCGCTGCAGAAATCCGGCGCGCCGGATAGCCGCGAGGCGGCGTTGGCCGAGGCGGTGGTGCGGATTGACCTGCAGCCGGTCACCGACGCGGGACTCCGGAAGGTGGAGGCGCAGTTGTCCGAGTTGGCGCGGGGTCGGGATGAGATTGCCGCCGCGGCGGCCTACCTGACCGGCCGGCTGTACCAGGTGCATTTTTTCACGCCGGACCCGGTGCGGGCGGCGCAGATCTACGCGCAACTCGCGGACAAGAGTCCGGCGAGTTTCTGGGCGCAGCTTGGACTCGTGAAGCTGATGCTGCTCCGCCTCTACGTGTTGCCGGAGGCGGGTGACCCCGCGGCGCGCGTCGCGGCGGCCGGGGCTTTGCTTCCGCGCGTGACGCAGCCGGAACTGCAGCGCGACGCGCTGATTGTGCTCGGCCGGGGGCGGCTCTTTCACGGGCAGCCGGTGGCCGGCGTGCTGGCCGACCTGCTGGCGGCCGACCGGATCGGCGGGTTGACGGGGCTCCGGCGCGTGGAACTGCAGCTGCAGATCGCGGAGCTGTCGCGGCGGGAAAAACTTTGGGAACAGGCGCGGGTTTATTTCGAGCGCTACCTTGCCGAGAACGAGGTGGACGGGCGGATGGCCACGGTGAAGGCGAAGCTGGCGGAGATCGCCGCCGCGCAACGGGCGGAGGGGCCATCGTCATGAGGCGGGGTAAATTCCGGCTGATGCTGGCGGTGTTTGCGGCAGGCTACCTCGTGGCCCTCTGGTGGGTGTTCACGCGCTCCGCGCCGCTGGTAAGTGCGCGGCCCGTGACGATCCGGTTTGCGCACTGGCAGATTGAAAAGGGCCCGCCGGACGGCATTCGCGCGGTGATCCGCCGCTACGAGGAGCTGAACCCGCGGGTGAAGGTCGAGCAGGTGGAGGTGCCCGGGCCGGTTTACCGGCAGTGGGTGCGGACGAACCTGACGGGGGGCACCGCGACCGACCTCATGGAGTTTGCGTACTGGCTGCAGGGCATGAATGACGTGCCGGTGCGGTACTTTGAGCCGTTGACGGCGGCGATGAGCGAGACGAACCCCTACAACCGCGGCACACCGATGGAAAAAGTGCCGTGGCGGCAGACCTTTGCCGACGGGCTTTACGAGATGATCAGCCAGAGCCCGGAGATCGGGCAGGTTTACGGGGCGACGTTGTCGCAAGGCAGCAGCCGCCTGTTCTGCAACCGCGAGCTGCTGAAGAAAATCACCGGCTCCGCCGCGCCGCCGGTGACGCTGGCGGACTTCCGCACCCTGTGTGCGCAGGTGGATGACTACGCCCGGCGCACCGGTGTGGTGCTGCGCCCGCTCGCGGGCTCCTACAGCAATGCGCAATGGCTGGCCGATTTCGTGATGTTCGGGACCCTCACGGGCATGAGTCTGGAACTCGACCGCGAGGGTTATCTCGCCCGCTGGCCCTGGCAGGCCCAGTCCGATTACCTGCTGGGCCGTTGGAATTACCGGCGGCCGGAGGTGAAGGCAGGGTTCGCGATGTTGCGGGAGTTCACGCAGCAGATGCGGCCGGGTTTCAGCCAGCTCTCGCGGGATGATGCGCTCCAGGAATTTGTCCGGGGTGCGGCGCTGTTCATCTATTCAGGGACCTATGATGCGACCAGCCTGAAGCGGCTTGCCCCCTTCCCGGTGCAGGCGATGCGCCTGCCGCAGCCCACGAAGGACGATCCGGTGGTCGGACCCTACGTGGTGGGGCCGTACAAGGACGGCTATCTCGGCACGAGCTTCGAGCTATACCTCAACAAGCACAGTCCGCACAAGGCGGAGGCACTCGATTTCCTGCGCTTCCTGACCAGCGTGGAAGGTGGCCAGCTCTTCATGGATCACAGCGGCTGGCTGTCCTCGGTGCGCGGCGTCAAGGTCCCGCCGGAGATGGAAATCTACCGCGGGTCCATGGACGGCCACAGCGCCGGCCCCCAGTACATGGGCGTGGGGCCCTATTCCACGATGGCGTTCTGGCAGCATCTCAACCTGCTGGTCGGACCGCAGGGCAGCGTGGACAAATTCGTCGAGGCGCTGGAGAACGGCATGCGGAAGCAGGTCACGGAGGACGCCCGCGTACAAATCCGCACCGATCTCGAGGCGATCCGCGCGGTGGACACGGAAATCGCCGCGATGAACGCGCTCAACCGGCTGCAGGCGCCGGACCCCGCGCGCGCACTGCGCCAGCACGCGCTCGCCAGCAACCAGACGGTCGCGGAGATCAACGAGGGCCAGGCCGCCTGGGTGCTCCAGCGGCACGGCTACCGGCAACCGTAAGGGTCCAAGGCCCCGGGCCTCACCCCCGGGTAAACACCGCGAGCAATCCGCCCATCGGCACCATCGCGCCCGCGGGCGCGGCAATCCGCACCAGGCGGCCGGCGGCGGGAGCTTCCACCTCCATGACGGCCTTGTCGGTCTCGACCTCGGCGATGACTTCGCCCGCGCTGAATCCATCCCCCGGTTGTTTGCGCCAGTTCAGGACCTTGGCCTCGCTGACGGTGAGGTCCCCGTGCGGTAGTCTGATCGCCTCGCCGTCCGCCGGGTTATTATCGTGGGCGACCGGGGAAATTCCCGGGGCCGGGCGCGGGGCCGCGGGTTTGCCCTCCGGAGCCGGGGCGAGACGATCGGCGGCGGCGGCCTGGGCGCGCGGGCGGCGGGGCGCAGAAACCACGCCCGCGACCACGCCTTGCGCCGCGGCGACGATCTTCGCGGCGCTGGGCAGCACGGCGGCCTCGAGCTGCGGATTGAAAGGATGGGGAACCGGCTCCAAGTGCAGCCGGCCGACCGGCGCATCCAGGGCATCAAACGCGAGTTCGCCGACGGTGGCCGCGATTTCCGCGCCGAGGCCAAACGCGGCATAACCCTCGTCCACGACCAGCAGCCGGTGGGTTTTTTCCAGGCTGGTGGTGATGGCCTCGACGTCGAGCGGGATGATGGTGCGCAGGTCAATGACCTCACAGTCCACGCCGTCGCGGGCCAGGATTTCGGCGGCCTCAAGGGCCAGCGAAACCATCCGGCCGGCGGCGACCACGGTGAGGTCAGCGCCGGCGCGGGCGATCCGGGCCACGCCAAACGGGACGAGATGTTCGCCCACCGGCACCTCGCCCTTCGACGAGAAAAGCGCCTTGGGCTCGAGGAAGAGCACCGGGTTGGCCCCGCGCAGCGCGGACTTCATGAGACCCTTTGCGTCGGCGGGATTCGAGGGCAGGGCGACGATCAGCCCGGGGAGATGCGCCCACATCGCATGATACGTGCCGCTGTGCTGAGGCCCGGCGCTTTTGACCGCACCGCAGGGCGCGCGCACCACGACCGGCACGGCCATCGCGCCGTTGCTCATGTAGCGCAGCTTGGCGGCCTGCAGCGGAATCTGCCCGCCGGTCTCAAAGAGGAAGTCCACGAACATCAGGTCGGCCACCGAGCGGCAACCCGTTGCCGAGGCGCCGATGGCCGCGCCGGTGAAGCCGAGTTCGCAGATCGGCGTGTCGATCACCCGGCCCGCGCCGAATTCCTGCCACAGGCCCTTGGTGTGGGCAAAACTTCCGCCGCGCTGGCCGATGCCCTCGCCAAAATACAGCAGGTGCGGGTCGCGCCGCATCTCCTCCGCGATGCCGTCGCGCACGGCGTCGAGCCAGCCCTGGGTCTCGGTCCGCGGATTCGGCTTGGCGGCGGGCCGGGGCGGGTTGAGGGCCTCCGACCAGCAGTGGGCATGGACCGTGGCCGGGTCCGGTTCCGGCGATTGCCGCGCGAACTCCACGGCGTCGGCGACGACGGCGAGCACACGGGCGTCGATCGCATCAAGTTCGGCGGGCCGGGCGGCCTTGAGCTCACCGGTGAGGCGCCGGCGGAAGGTCTGGATCGGGTCGCGGAGTTTCCAGGCGTCGAGTTCGTCCTGCGAGCGATAGACGCCGGTGAGGGGGTCGCCCTCGTGGTGGCCGACGACGCGGTAGGTCTTGGCCTCGATGAGGGTGGGGCCGCCGCCGGTCCGGGCGCGCGCCACGGCGGTGCGGGCGGCGGACCAGACCGCGAGCACGTCATTGCCGTCCACGGCCACGCCCGGCACGCCGTAGGCCGCGGCCCGCGTGGCAATCTCGGCGTTGCGGGTGACTTGGTTCAGGGGGGTCGCAGTGGCGTAAAGGTTGTTTTCGCAGACGAACAGCACGCCGGCCTGCTGGGCGCCGGCGAAATTCAGGCTCTCGTGAAACGCCCCGTGGTTGACGGCCCCGTCACCGAAGAATGCGGCGGCGATACCGTGTGTGCCCCGGGTCCGCGCACTGAGGGCGGCGCCGACGGCATGGGGAATGCCGCCGCCCACGATGCCGTTGGTGCCGAGCACGCCGTGTTGCGGATCGTACAGATGCATGCTGCCGCCGCGTCCCCCGCAGCAGCCGGTGGCCTTCGCGTAGAGCTCCGCCATGAGTGCGGCGGGCGGCAGGCCCTTGGCGAGCGCATGGCCGTGGCCGCGGTGGGTGCTGGTGATCCAGTCGGCGTCATCCAGGTGCGCGCACACCCCGACGGCGACGGCTTCCTCGCCGATGTAGAGATGGATGAAACCCGGCATCTCGCCCGCCTTGTAGCGGGCCTGCGCGGCCAGCTCGAACTGGCGCAGCAGGACCATTTGCTCGTAGAGCCGCAGCAATTCGGCGCGGTCGGGCAGGGTCGTCGCGGTCTTTGGGGTCGCAGCGCGCACGCGCGCGGGCTGCGGTTGAGGGAGGGGTTTCGCCACGGCAGCCGCGAGCATTGGGATCCGGGCCCGGCGGGCGACTTTCTTTTTCTCGTGAACTTCGCCCGATCCCCGGCGATGATGCCGGTCCATGAAAACGGATCTCTCCCACCAGGTGGCCCTTGTGACCGGCGCGGCGCGCGGCATCGGTTTCGCCACGGCCCGGTTGCTGGCGGCGAACGGGGCGCGGCTTATCCTCGCCGACATTGACGAGGCCGGGGCGACGACCGCCGCGGCGGGCCTGCCCGGGGCCACGGCGCTGCGGATGGACGTATCCTCGGCGGACGAGGTGGACGCGGGCGTGCGGAAAATCCAGGCCCAGTTTGGCCGCATCGATCTTTTGGTGAACAACGCCGGCATCAACACGACGAGCCACCGGGTGACCATCGACCAGTTTCCCATCGCGGAATGGGACCGGATCATGGCCGTGGATTTGCGCGGGGTGTTTTTGGTCAGCCGCGCGGTGTCCGCCCTCATGGTGGCGCAGAAGTCGGGCCGCATCGTGAACATCGGGTCGGTGCTCGGCCTCGTGCCGGCGCGACTGCAGTGCGCGTACACGGCGGCCAAGGCGGGCGTGGCGCACCTCACGCGCACGATGGCGATCGAGCTGGCCCCGTCGGGCATCGCGGTGAATTGCGTGGCCCCGGGCTCGACGCTGACGGCCGCCACCGCGCAGCTGTTTTATGGCGGGGAGGATGCGGCCAAGCAGGCGCAGGCCCAGCGCCTGCTCAGCCACGTCCCGGCCGGCCGGCCGGGGCAGGTGGACGAGGTCGCGCAGGCCGTGCTCTTTTTTGCCGCGCCGGAAACCGGCTACGTCACCGGACAGATTTTAAGCGTGGACGGCGGCTGGACGGCCGGCGGTTTTCTCCGGGATTTTTAGCAGGTGGCCGGCTCGGGCGGCGCCTCAGGACGCTTCCTCTTCCATCCGCCCCGGCCTCAACGTTCAGCCCATTATTGCGCCAGCACCGCCTCGATCTGGCGGCTGGCGGAGCGGAGCACCTCGAGGCGGGCAAAGCGTTTGTTGTTGGCCGGTATCAGGTGCCAGGGGGCGTTTTCCCGCTCGGTGAGCGCGAGCATGTCCCCGACGGCGGTCTCGTAGGCGGCGCGCTTCCGGCGGTTGCGCCAATCCTCGGCGTTCATCTTGTGCTGCTTGTGCGGCGTGGCCTCGCGCTCGCGGAAACGGCGCAGTTGCTCGGCGTGTGACACGTGCAGCCAGTATTTCAGGACGATGGTGCCGTGGTCCGTGAGTTCGCGCTCGAAGGCGTTGATCTCACCGTACGCGCGCCGCCATTCGTCCTCACGGCAGAAGCCCTCGAGCCGCTCGACGAGCACCCGCCCGTACCACGAGCGGTCGAACACCGCCATGCGGCCGTTGCGCGGGATGTCCCGCCAGAAGCGCCACAGGTAATGCGCGTGCTTTTCCTCCGGGGTCGGCTTGGCCACCGGAATCACGCTGTAATCGCGCGGGTCGATCGCACTGGTCAGCCGGCGGATCGCGCCGCCCTTGCCCGCGGCATCCCAGCCCTCGAAGGCGAACACGATGGACCGGCCCGCCCCGAGGGCGGCACGCACGGCGCGGTTCAGCCGGCCGAGCCATTTCTCGCGCAGCGCGTCGTAGTCCAGTTCCGAAAGATCCTGGTCCAACGGCAGCGCGCGCAGCCGGCGCAGGCCGGACGGCCGCAACGGCTGGACCGCGTGGTGTCGGGCCGGCCGCATCAGGCGCGCCAGCCGCTTTTGCTGCGACCGGACCTGGGCGAGCAGCAGCCGGCCGACCGCGAGGTCGCGGGCGCGCTCGTCCCCGGCGTCAATCAGGTGCCAGCGCGCGCCGGGCCGGTCGGTCTTGGTGCGGATGAGCCGCGCCGTCTCGGCGAGGCGGTCGTAGATGCGGTGGTGATGCCAGTCCTCCTCCGTCACGCGCCAGGCGGTGGCGGGATCGGCCCGGAGCGTGCGCAGGCGCCGGCCCTGGGCCTCCTTCGGGAGGTCCAGCCAGACCTTCACGATGAGCGTGCCGCCGTCGGCGAGGAGTTTTTCGAAGTCGCGGATGCGCTCGGCATCTTCGACGACGTGGCGGTGGGCGCGCTCGGTGCGGGCTTCCTCGCGGAGGGTCTCGGTGTACCATGAGCCGGCATAGAGCCCGATGCGGCCGATTCCCGGCAGGCTCCGCCAGAACCGCCACTGGTGCGGGTGGGCGAGTTCGTTGTCGGTCGGCGCGTGGTAGGAGAACGTCTCCACGCCGCGCGGGTCGAGCCACTCGGCAAGGGTGTTAAGGAGGCTGCCGCGGCCGGCGCCCTCGGGTCCGGTGAGGATGAGCAGCACCTTGAACGGCATCGTCTTCAGCTCCACCTGTAGCTGAACCAGCTGCTCCCGGAGGATTCGCGCCTGGTTCTGATAGGCCTTCTTCGTCAACCGCTGCCGTGCTTTCGCCATGCGCTTCGAAGTTGGTGCCGGACCTGCGGATGTCGAGCCGGAGGTGCGGGAAACGGGAGCGCGGCCGGAGAAAACTTTGCCGCCAAGGGGCCGGCCGGGTAAAGACCCGTCCGGGCTGCGGAACCGGTCCACCCATGTCACGGTCAGGTTAAATCCCGCCGACCCGTGGCCCGCCGCCTGCTGCCGGCTTGCCCCACGGCTGCTCGACTTCCATCCTCCCTCCCTCCATCCCGGATTCCATGGCCAAAGACCCTCTTGCCCACGACAACCAGCTCATCAAGCGCGTCCACCGCGAAATCATCGACGATTACGACGAGGAGTTGGAGATGGAGCGCGAGGACTGGGAGCACGTGGATCCCAACTCGCCCGCGCGACCGGTCGAGGCGGATGCCACGTCGGCGGCCCGCAACAAATATTTCCGCGAGCTCTTCCGGCTGCAGGGCGAACTGGTCAAGATGCACGATTGGATCGTATCCAGCGGCCACCGGCTGGTGATCGTGTTCGAGGGCCGCGATGCGGCCGGCAAGGGCGGAGCGATCAAGCGCATCACGCAGCGGCTCAACCCGCGCGTGGCCCGCGTGGCGGCGCTGCCCGCCCCCTCCAGCCGCGAGAAGACCCAGTGGTATTTCCAACGCTACATCGCCCACCTGCCGGCGGCCGGCGAGATGGTGCTCTTTGACCGCAGCTGGTACAACCGGGCCGGCGTCGAGCGCGTGATGGGCTTTTGCACGGACGCCGAGTACGAGGAGTTTTTCCGCTCGGTGCCCGAGTTCGAGAAGATGCTCGTGCACTCCGGCATCCAAGTGATCAAGTACTGGTTCTCCATTCCGGACGAGGAGCAGGAGTTCCGGTTCCGCTGCCGGATCAACGATCCGCTCAAGCAATGGAAGCTCAGCCCGATGGACCTCGAGTCGCGCAAGCACTGGGAGCTCTACACCAAGGCCAAGGAAGTGATGTTCGAGCGCACGCACATCCCCGAGGCGCCGTGGTGGGTGGTGCAGGGGGCGGACAAGAAAAAGGGCCGGCTCAATTGCATCCACCACCTGCTCTCGCAGGTGAAATATTCCGAGGTGGCCCACGAACCCATCGCGCTGCCGCCGCGGGTGCACCACCCAGACTATCACCGCGAGCCGGTCCGCCAGGACATGATCGTGCCGGAGATTTACTGAGGAGGGGCGGGGCGGAATCGTCCCGCGAGCCCGCGCGTTCGAAAATTACGGCCCGGCCCCGGTTCAGGCCGTCGGCTCGGCCGGCGGGATCACCACCGGGATGGCCACGTTTTCAACCGGCAAAGGGGAGGCCTCGAGCTGGGTCGTGCTGGCCGCGGGCGCCACGATCAGGCGGACGCGCTTGGCCGCCGGTTTCGGCGCGGCGGGCTTCGTGGCCTTGGGTTTGGCGGCCTTGGGTTTGAGCCGGGTTTTTTTCACGGCGAGCGCGGCCAGCTTGGCCTTCAGGGCCTTGACCTCCTTGCGGAGATTACGCGCGGCGCGGCGGGCGTCCTTGTAGAGCTGCTTGGCGTTGCGAAAATCGAGCTTGGCCAGCTTGGCCTCCTTCTTGGCGGCGTCGGCCAGCTTCTGGGCCGCGGCGATCCGGGTGTGGAGTTTTTTGTTGGCGGCCGCAGCGGGGTGGGAGTGGTTCATCGTCATGGCAGAGGAGGGTTTAGTGTTAACCCCATCCTGGCCCGCCGCCAAGGCTCCCGCAACGCTCCCAATGTTACGTTTTTTGCCTGCCCCCCCGTCTGGGAAGGGCTGAAACCTGGCTGCCCGGGTAGGGATCGAACCTACGACCAAGTGATTAACAGTCACCTGCTCTGCCACTGAGCTACCGGGCAACGTGGCTTTTAACCCGGCCTGCGCCGGGCGAAAGAGGGCACGAAAAA
>QQNC01000030.1 GCA_003402695.1 Verrucomicrobiota bacterium
CCCATCACCCATCACCCGACCGCCGCTGCGCGGCGGTCAGATATGCTTCGAATCCGCCTCGTCCTTCTTGACGTAGCCGGACTCCTGCCGCTGGTGGTTCACCGCGTTCTTCTTGAGGTAGGCCTGGTAGACATCGTCGGCCGTCATGCCGAGCGTCTGTGCCAGTGAGACCAGAAAGTGAAACAGGTCCACGACCTCGACCTTCGCGTTTTGCTCATCGAACTTCTGGTACTTCGCCCACCATTTCCAGGGCACGCTGTCGATGAGCTCGGCCGTCTCCTGCTGCATGGCGCGGGTGTAATTGAGGATCCACTTGGCCTTTTCCTCGTCGGTCGGGGGCGGCAGGCTCACGCCAATCCGGGCATTTAAGGCGTCCTGCATGCGGAAGATTTCCTCGAGTTTGTCCATGATGGGCGAGGCTGCGAAGCCGGCCCGGCTCTGGCAAGCCCGCCTTGGTGCGTAAGTTGCGTGCCCAGCCTTAATTTGAAGTTGCCCCCGGTGGGCGGTTGGGCGACTTTGAGCCCTTCACGCCCGCGTCGAGCCGCAGTTTCTGCGCTCCGTAGGCTCTCATCAACACATCCGTTCTGCCGCTTTGCGGCATGAGCGTTCAGGAAAGAAAAAACACATGTCAGATCCAGTATCGTCCGGCGACCCCCTCGGGGCTTCCGCCGCGACCGCCGCTTCGGCCTTCCCGGCCGCCGGCACAACCGCGCCGATCGGTTCGTTCGGCACCGCCAAGGGCTCCGGCCTCCTGCGCGGCAAACGACCCACACCCGCCGCGGCTTCCGCCGCCCCGTCCGCCGCTGCCAGCGGCTATCAACCCAGCACCATCGAGGTCCTCCGGCCTGCGAGTGAGTATAAGAACCCGTTCACGGGCGAGACGTCCGTGCCCACGCCAGTCACCAACGAGCCTGCGCCCCAGGCCGCTCCCTTGCCCTCCGTAGCTTCCGCGAAGGAGAGTGCTCCGGCCCCGGTCGTCGTGATCGAGCGCGCGCCCGTCACCGCCCCGACCCCCGTGATTCAGCCGGTCGTGGCCTCGGCCCCGGCTACCGCTGCGGCCTCGACCTCCGAGTCCGAACTGTTCCCGTTCTCGCCGACTTCGGCGCCAGAGCGGAAACCCGCCGCACCCGCCGCGAAGGTCGAGCTCAACATCCTCCCCACCGAGGAAGTGAAGCGTCCGGCCGTCAGCTGGGGTGAAAACGCCTCCAGCCACAATGGCGACCGCCGTGACGAGCGCCCGACGTTCAGTCCCGGCCGCCGCGAAGGCCGCGAGCCCCGTCCGGTCGAGCCGCGTGAACCGCGCCGCGAACCCGCCGCGGGCGGCGCACGCCCCGAGCGCAGCTCCTTCCCTCGCGACGGTCAGCGTAACGGCCAGCGCGATTTTTCGCGCTCCGAGCGCCCCGCCGCTGCCGCCCCCGCAAAAAAGTCCGGCGGCTTCTTCGGCTGGCTCAAAAGCCTCTTCGCCGAGAAACCCGCCGCGACCGAGACCCGGACCGACGGACGCGGTGAGCGCACCGAACTTGGCCGCGACGGCCAGCCCCGGCACAACCGCCGCCGCCACCGCGGCGGACGCGGCCGGGGTGGTGACAACCGTGGCCCGCGCGAACAGCCGCGTGATCCCCGGGATGAACCGTCGTCCCAGGGCGGTGAACATCAGGGCGAACACCGTCACGAGGGTGGCGGCGGTCGCCGCGGCGGCCGCGGCCGCAACCGCGATGATCGCGGCGGTCCCCGTCCCGAGGGCCAGCAGGGCGGCGGCGCGATCTAAGCGCCCCACCCGTTCTCCTCATTCCAAGGCGCCCGCTCACCGCGGGCGCCTTTTTTGCGTCCGTTCGGAATTCAGATCATAAGTCCGATACGTCCTATCTCCTCCCGCGCTCGGGAAAAGAATTGCTGCCGCTCTCACCCCCGCCTCACGGTGGTTCAGGATTTTCGGATTCAGGCTTTCCACTTTCACCTTTCCGTCTTCAACCTCCTTTTCATGCCCGATCTCATCGTCAACGGCGGCAAAGCCCTCTCCGGCACCATCACGCCGTCGGGGAACAAGAACTCCGCGCTGCCCATCCTCTGCGCCACGCTCCTGACCGACGCGCCCGTGCGGCTGCTGAACGTCCCGGCGATCACCGACGTCGACAAGCTCGTCTCGTTTTTCTCCGAGCAGGGCTCGCGCATCACCTGGGACAAGGCCACGGGCACAATGACGCTCGACCACTCGTCCTTCGACGGCGACCGCCTGCAGGGCGAACTGCCGTCCGGCATGCGCTCGTCCGTACTGCTGTTCGCCCCGCTGCTCCAGCGCCTCAAGAAGATCGCCATCCCGACCAACGCGAAGGGCTGCTCCCTCGGCATCCGGGAACTCGACCCGCACCTCGAGATCCTCGAAAAGCTCGGCGCCCGGATTTCCCACCGCAAGTCGCTGACGATGACGCTCAAGGATCGCTTCCAGGGCGCCCGCCACTGGCCGGACTACATGTCCGTCACCGCGACGGAAAATTTCGTCATGGCCGCCGCCCTCGCCGAGGGTACCTCCGTCATCATCAACGCCGCCAGCGAGCCGCACGTGCAGGACCTCTGCGCCGTCCTCGTCGGCATGGGCGCGAAAATCTCCGGCCTCGGCACCAGCCAGCTCACCGTCGAAGGCGTCAAGCGCCTCAAGGGCGGCACGTTCACCATCAACACCGACTACCACGAGGTCGTGACCTTTCTCGCCCTCGGCGCCATCACCGGCGGCGAGGTCCGGGTGCGCCACTCGCTGCCGCACCACTTCGACCTCATCACGCGCTCGTTCGAAAAGCTCGGCGTCGTCATCGAGCACCAGGGCGACACCGCCATCGTCCGCCGCGGCCAGAAACTCGTCATCGAGTCGCCCTACACGAGCAACCTCCTCCCGAAGATCGAGGCCGCGCCGTGGCCTTATTTCCCGGTGGACCTGCTGCCGTGCATGATCGCGCTGTCGGTCCGCGCGAAGGGCGCCATCCAGTTCTGGAACAAGGTGTACGAGGGCGGCTTCACCTGGATCCCCGAGCTCTCGAAGTTCGGCGCGCATGTCGTCGTGAGCGACCCGCACCGGATCATTGTCTTCGGTGACCGCCCCCTGCGTCCCGCCACCGTGGACGCCCCCTACATCATCCGCGCCGCCGTCGCCCTCTACATGGTCGCCGCCAGCATCCCGGGCCGTTCCGTCGTGAAGAACGCCGACACCATCAAGCGCGCCCACCCGAATTTCGTCGAAAACCTCCGCAGCCTCGGCGCCGAGGTGGAGTGGAAGTGAGTGGATTTCGATCTTCGAATCTCGATTTTCGATTGTTAACCCGCGCAGCTGAGCCCCCGTCGTCGTCATGAGCCAATTGAAAATCGAGCATCAAAAATCGAAGCCGTCGCCGGCCGCGCCGGCCACCGGCCTGGGCTTCATCAGTACCGCGCTCTCCGCGCCGCTCTCGCCGGCCGAGGCCGCGCTGCGGCCGCTCTCCTTCTCCGATTTCACCGGCCAGCTGAAGACCGTCGAGCGCCTGCAGGTCATGGTGGGCGCCGCAAAGAAGCGCGGCGAGGCGCTCAACCACATCCTCTTCTCCGGCCCGCCTGGGCTCGGCAAGACCACCCTCGCCTTCATCCTCGGCCACGAGCTGGGCAAGAGCGTCCGCGTCACTTCCGGCCCCGTCATCGAGAAAGCCGGCGACCTCGCCGGCCTGCTCACCAGCCTCGAGGAGGGCGACATTCTGTTCATTGACG
The DNA here is from genome assembly GCA_003402695.1 of Verrucomicrobiota bacterium. Lineage (GTDB taxonomy): Bacteria > Verrucomicrobiota > Verrucomicrobiia > Opitutales > Opitutaceae > Opi-474. The sequence continues at coordinate 3,730 of QQNC01000030.1, forward strand.
AGATCCACCGCATCCCGAAGACCGTCGAGGAGTATCTCTACTCCGCGATGGAGGACTTCCGGCTGGACATCATGATCGACCAGGGCCCCAACGCCCGCAGCGTCCGCCTCTCAATCCCGCGTTTTACGCTCATCGGCGCCACCACCCGCAGCGGCCTGCTCACCGCGCCGCTCCGCTCGCGTTTCACCCTGCAGACCCGCCTCGATTACTACGATCATCCGACGCTCGAGGGCATCGTCCGCCGCAGCTGCGGCCTGCTCAAGGTCAAGATCGACGACGACGGGGCGAAGGAAATCGCCACCCGCGCCCGCGGCACGCCGCGCGTGGCCAACAATCTCATCAACTTCGTCCGCGACTTCGCGCAGGAGCGCGCGAAGGGGATCATCACCCAGCCCGTCGCCGCCGCCGCGCTCGAACTGCTCGAGATTGACGCCGCCGGGCTCGACGAGATGGACAAGCGCATGTTGCGCGTGATGGCCGAGAACTACGGCGGCAAACCCGTCGGCATGAGCACGATCGCCGTCGCCGTCGGCGAGGAAGCCGAGACGCTCGAGGAAGTCCATGAGCCCTTCCTGATTCAGGAAGGCTACCTTCAGCGCACTCCCCAGGGCCGCCTCCTCACCGCCAAGGGGTACGCCGCCGTCGGCCTCAAGCCCCTCGGCGGCGACCAAGGGTCGCTCCTGTAGGTCAGAGCTTGAGCGTGATTTCCTTGCCCTGCGCCGACGAGGCGTAGATCGCCTCGAGGATGCCGATGACCTTGATCGTCTCGGTCCATGGCACCGGCGAGGGCTTGCCGTTCTGCACGCAGTCCACAAACGCCGCGATCTCGTTCCAATGCGGGTGCGGCACGGACACCGGGCTCTTCAGCGTGCCCTGCGCGAACGCGCCGTTCGTCACCGTCGCGAAGTCCGCGCTCGGCCATTTCAGGCCGCCTTTTTTGCCGAAAATCTGGGCGAGCAGCTCCTCATCCTCGACCTGGTGGCACATCCACGCGGCCTCGAGGAGGAGCGTGGCGCCGTTGTCAAAGTGCACGATGCCCGTGGCGAAATCCTCCACGGTGTAACGCTCGCGGTCCCACTCGCCCCACTGGTTGGGCATGTCGTGGCCCTTGGCGAAGACGGTCTTCGCGGTGCCGGACACGCGCACGGGTTTCGGGAAATCCATCAGCCACAGGCAGAGGTCGAGCGCGTGCACGCCGATATCCATGCACGGGCCGCCGCCGGCGAGCTTCGCGTCGATGAAACCCGGGGCGGGCGGCAGCCAGGCGCGGCGCATCGCGCGGACGCGGGCGTGGTAGGCCTCGCCCAAGTTGCCGCCGTCGACCCAGGCCTTTGCCGCCACCGCGCTCGAGGTGAAGCGCTGATGCTGCGCGGTCATGAGCTTGAGCTTGTTCTGGTCCGCCAGCTGGCCCATCTCGCGCACCTCCGCGGTCGAGACCGCCAGGGGTTTTTCGCAAATGACGTTCACCCCGGCGCCCAGCGCGGCGAGGGCGGCGGGCGTGTGCACCTTGTTCGGCGTGCAGATATCCACCGCATCGAGATCAAGCTTCAGCAGGTCGCGGTAGTCGGAGAAGGTCTTCACCCCGCCCGCGGCCGCCGCGGCCTTGGCCGCCGTGGTCTCCGAAACGTCGGCGATGCCGACGATTTCGACGTCCGGAAGATTCTTCCAGCCGGGGATATGGACGGCCTGGGCAATGCCGCCGCCGCCGATGAGACCAACGCGAAATTTACGGGATTTCATAATTTAAGCGGGCCAAGCGAGCCCGACCGCGGCGTCCGCGACAATCCCAAACCGGCCGGGGGCACGATCAGAAACGCCCCGCTAGTCCCTCAGACCCGGCTTGAACCGCCAACTACAGGTCACCCAGCTGCGGCCGGAGGATGATTTCCTCCACCACCGTGCGGCGCGACAGCCGGTAGATGTCCAGAAATGCCTGCGCCACGTCCTCGGCCGGCATCATCCGCGTCTCGGACACGCCGCTGCCTATCCACGACGGCGACGCCGTCGCCCCGGGATAAACGCAGCAGACCCGCACGCCCTTGTCCTTCAGCTCAGCGCGCATGACCTTCGACAGCCCGGTGAGGCCGAATTTGGCGGAACTGTACCCCGTGCCGCCCGGGTAGGCGCTCAGTCCGGCGATCGAGCCCATGTTGAACACATCGCCGCGGCCGCGCTTGATCATCGCGGGCAGGAACGCCCGGGAGACGAGGAACACGCTGCGCAGGTTGGCCGCGATCTGCTGGTCAAACTCCGCCACGCTCATCGCGATCAGCGGCGCGCTGGCAAACTTGCCGGCGTTGTTGATGAGTACGTCCACGGTGCCGAAACGCTTGGCCACGGCCTTCGCCATCGCCGCGACCGAGGCCTCGTCGGCCACGTCACAGGGGAAGATCTCCACGGTGGCACCGAGCTTCGCGCAGGCGCGGGCCACGGTGCCCAGATTCCGGGCATTGCGCGCGACGAGCGCGAGCCGCACGCCCTTGATTTGCCGGGCAAAGACCTTGGCAATGGCCTCGCCAATGCCTTGGGAGGAGCCGGTAACAACGACAGGTTTCATGATTTTAGCGCGGAAGCGCGGAGGAGCGGGAAAATCTGGAGCAAGAAATGACTTTTCAGCGTCTCCGCACCTCCGCGCCTCCGCGATAAAAAACTCCGCGCTTCAGCACCGCAGGGAACTGAAATCCATGAAGTCGGCGCTGAAGCCGTCCTTCACGCCCTTGCAAATCACGCTCACGGCGTCGTGCGAGTGCAGCGACTCCAGGTGCGAGCACGCGATCTGGAAATCCTTGATCCGGCGGTCGCCGTTGAACTCGCGGTAAAGCAACCGGGCGGCGTCCTCCACGAACTTCAGGTTCGCCCCGTTCAGCTCGGCGAACGCCTGCTCGTCCTCGCGCTTCACCATCACCTGCGTCTCCGTCTGGAGCGCGTTGAGGCAGTGGGCGCGCACGTCCTCGATCCAGATCTTTTTGCCCTCGGCCGCCTCGATGGTCACCCGCGCCTTGCTGCGCTGCGAATGCGGTACGCCGTACGTGCCGCGCTGGTCCCGCGCGTGTTCGTTCAGCTCTGCGGAGCACGGGCACGCCGAGGAATAGACGAAGTCAAAATGCATGAACCGGCGGTAACGCCCGGTCCGCGTCATCACGCCCTCGAAGGCCACCTCGTAATACTGCCAGCCTTCCAGGCCGCTCCGCAGGCTCGATTGCAGCATCGGGTAGGAAAACGCCACTTTCAGCCGGGCCGCCTTGCTGTCCACCTTGCGCAAGTAGGCCTTCAGGATCTTGCCCATCCACTCGCCGGTGATCACGCCGTGCTTGTGGTCGTAAAACGAGCGCATGATCCGGCTCATGTTGATGCCCTTCAGCTCGGCCTCGAGCGACACGGTGCCGGTCACGCTGCTCTCGAGCGTGAGGGTCTTGCCCGCCTTGGTGCGGTATTTCAGGGGCAGGCGGAAATTATGAATGCCGACCTGCTGGATCGGCACACGCGCGCCCTGCAGCGCCGTGGGCGAGGCCTCCATCATGTCGGGCAACGTCGCCACATAGGCGGGCGTGGCGCGGAACGCCGCGTCGTAGACGTGCTTGATCCGGGCGGGCGTGCCATCCGCGGAGCGGTGGAGATACATCGGCTTGTGCTTCATGTCGTTTTTATACGTTTCAAACGGCTAGGCGGTTGTGACGATAACCGTAGTCCCGCCAGGGCGGGATTAGCTGGCCCAGGGAAGGTTACGGGGCGTCCGGGCCAAAATACTCGGCGAAATTGCGCGGCGTTTCGTAGAGGCGCACGCAATGCAGCCGGCCCGCGGTGATGAACGGCTCAATCTCGTTCCAGAATGCAATCACGAGGTTCTCGGTCGAGGGATTGATGCCGCGGAGGAAGTCCACCTCCTCGTTGAGGTTGCGATGGTCGCACTTGTCCACCACCGCGCGGTGCAAGATGCGCTTCAGCTCGCCGAGGTCCATGACGTAGCCGGTGTCCGGGTCGGGCTGGCCGCGGAGGGTGACCTCCAGCACGTAATTGTGGCCATGCCAGTGCGGGTTCGTGCAGAGCCCGTATTTCTCTTCGTTCCACTTCTGGCTCTTCGCCGGATTGTGCAGCCGGTGCGCGGAGTTGAAATGCACCTGCCGGGTGATGGACACGGTGCCGGTGAGGACGCGCGGGGCGCGGTTAACGGGCGTCTGGCGGCGACGGGAAGAGGCAGGCATGGCCGGACAGAGGTACGCATAAATTGCCACGGGTCAATGCGCCACGGCGTTTGCCCGCCCTACGGTTTTGACATCGCGAGGAGTCCCGCTTGGCGGGACGGCGCGGCAATCCATCGGGGCCTCCGCCAGTTTTCTCCGCCACGGCGGAATTACATTGAGGACCGCGCCGGGGGGCGCTTGCTGGCAACCATCATGGCCATGCGGTTTTGCATCCTCGGCAGCGGCAGTTCGGGCAACAGCGCCCTGCTCCACACCGAGGGCGCGCGCGTGCTGGTCGACGCCGGTTTTTCGGCGCGTAAACTGGCCGCGCTGCTCGCCACGGCGGGCGAGGAGCTCGCGCGGATCGACGCCATCTTCCTCACGCACGAGCACGGCGACCACGCCGCGGGCCTCGAGGGCCTGAAGAAATTTCCCCAGATCCGCGTCTTCGCCAACGCCGCCACCGCGCGGGCCGTCCAGGCCGGCCTCTCCCATAAACCGGACTGGCAGATTTTCGAGACCGGCGCCCGCTTCCGCTTCCGCGACCTGGACGTCGAGAGCTTTACCGTGCCGCACGACGCGCAGGAACCGGTCGGCTACCGCTTCAGCAGCGGCGCCGAGGGCGACCTGTTCGCCCCACGCCGCTCCCTCGCCTTCCTGACCGACCTCGGCCATGCCCCGCAGCACATCCGCGAACACATCCGCGACTGCGAGGTCATCGTGGTCGAGGCCAACCACTGCCCCGAGTTGCTCAAGGCCGACCTGAAGCGCCCGTGGTCCACCAAGCAGCGCATCAGCGGCCGGCACGGGCATCTTTCCAACGAGGGCGTCCGCGAGCTCCTTGCCGCCGTCGCCAGCCCGCGCTGGCGGCGCGTCTACCTCACGCACCTCTCGCGCGACTGCAATTCCCCCGCCGCCGTCCATCTCGCCCTCGCGGAAGTCCGCGCCGCGCTGTCGGCGTGCGAGTTTGCCGTCGTCGGCGCCGGCGAGGGCACGCCGTTTTACGACTTCGAGTGAACCATTTCAGTCCGGACCCCGGAGGGATCGCGGAAACGCGGCAGGGCGGAAACGCGAATTGGAAGCCGATCTGTTCTGCGCCTCCGCCCTTCTGCGTTTCCGCGCTTAACCTCTGAAAGGTTGCGCCCTACGACTTCGTGTGACCGGCCGGAGCCTGCTTCGTCTCGTGGTCGTTGATATATTTCCGGGTCGCCGCCGGGAGCTCGTTCCAAATCCGGTAGGCAATGATGCCGCCCGCCAGGGCGAAAGGCATCAGGAAGATCGGCCACCACTGCCAGTTGTGACCCTGCCAGCTGGTGCCCGTGAGAAAACCGACGCACACGGACTGCACGCTGCTGCCGAGATAGACGCAGCCGTCGATCAGGCCGGAGCAGGTCGCCGTCGCCTTGCGCCCGCCAAAATCCGCCGCCGCCGTGCCCGACATCAGCGAGTGCACGCCCGTCACCGCGGCGACGATCAGGAGCGCGGCGATGCCGACTAGGTACGGAAACTTGAATAGGTTCATCGCCATGACCGCCGCCATCATGAGCATGAACATCGAGAAGATGGCCGCCGGCGGCCCGCGCCGGGACTGGAAAAACTTGTCTGAGATCAGCCCGCCCGCGAAGCCGCCGACGATGCCGAACAGGCACAGCAGCAGGCCCCAGTGGGCAATGATGCCCTCCGCCCCTAGCTGGGGCACCTGCTTCGCAAAGATCGTGTACCACTGCATGATGCCGTTGCGCAGCACGCCGGCGGTCAGCTCCACGCCCCCGAGCAGCAGCATGAGCGGGCTGAGGAAGACCTTCTTCAGCAAATCCATCGTGGTGTAGGTCTCATGCATGTGGCCCGACGACGCGTCGTGTGTGTCGAGGTGGGGAAAGCCCGCGTCCTCCGGCGTCTCCTTGATCAGCCACAGGTCCAGCACCAGCCAGACCAGGAGGATGGCCGCGGGGACAAAAAACACCGCCCACGTCGCGTCATGCGTCGCGCCCGCCGGCACGAAAATCCACCGTAGCAGCGTGGACACCGGGTTGTCCGCGCCCACCGCCACCTTGGTCAGATTCACAATCGACTGGCCCCACTCGAACGCGAAATACACGCCGAACGAGATCAGCGTGCCAAAGATGGCGCCAAACACCCCGCGCTCCCGCACGTGGAACCAGTTCGCCTTCACCTTGATGATCGAGACCGCGCCGTAACTCTGGAAATACATGTTCAGCGAGTAGATCACCACAAACGGCCAGAACAGCGGGATCGACGTGCGTCCCGACAGCACCAGCCAGGTGATGACGCCGAGCGCGATGTTGGCCAGCGACGCGCCGAGCGCCGCGATGATGATGCCTTTCTTGCCGCCGATCCGGTCCACCAGCGGCCCGTTTACGAGGAAGGAAAACGCATAAACGCCCGTGCCCGCCGCGAAGATCAGCCCGAAATCCTCATTCGACATCAGCGTGCCGAAGGCGTTTTTCGCCACCGTCAGGTTGTACCGCCCCATGTAGAGGAACGAGTACGTCATCCCCAGCGGGAACCAGTTGATGAAGCGCCGGCTCAGGAACCACGGCCCGTGCTTGAGGGGGTTGTTGTAGAAATAAATCCCGATGACGGTGACGAGACAGAGGGCAACAATTCCGAGGGACGACATGGCGGGTGCGGTGAGGGAAGCGGGCGGAGCAAAGGCGAGCCCGCGCCCAACGTCCAGCCGAACCCCGGCGAATGCACTGAAATTCCGACGGGGCCCTCTGCGTGACCCGGGTTTGCAACCCGGGCCGCGCCCACCCCCGTGACTTTCCCGCGACACCCCGCCGGCACGCTTGCGCGGCTGGCACGCTTCCCGCAGCGTTCCCGGGCATGAGCGCCGTCGTTCCGTTCCGTCGCACGAAGATCATCTTCACCCTCGGTCCCGCCACCGAGAGCGAGGAAATGCTCGAAAAAATGATCCGCGCCGGTGCCGACGTGGTCCGCCTCAACATGGCCCACGCCCACCACGACTGGACCCGCGAGGTCATCCGTCGCGTCCGCAGCGTCAGCGCCCGCCTCGGCCGCGAGGTCGCCATCATGATGGACATCAAGGGCCCCGAGATCCGCACCGGCGACCTCGCCACGCCCCTCGAGCTCAAGGCCGGCGAAATCTTCGACTTCACCGTGCGACCCGGCACCCGCGACTCGGCCGAGGAAATCCGCTCGGTCGACGTCAACTACCAGAACCTCGTCAACGACATCTCCGTCGGCAGCATCGTCCTCGTCGACAACGGCCTGCTCCGTCTGGAGGTCCTGGCGAAGAGTGACGCCCACATCCGCTGCCGCGTGCTCATCGCCGGCCAGCTCAGCTCGCGCCGCCACATCAATCTCCCTGGCGTGAAGGTCAACCTGCCTGCCTTCACCGACAAGGACCGCGCCGACACCCTCGTCGGCCTCGCCGAGGGCATTGATTTTATCGCGCTCTCCTTCGTGCGCGAGGCCAAGGATGTGCTGCAGCTGCGCGAATTTCTCACCGCACAGAAATCCACCGTCCGCATCATCGCCAAGATCGAGGACCAGTCCGCGATCACCCACCTCGACGAGATCGTCGCCGCCTGCGACGCCCTCATGGTCGCCCGCGGCGACCTCGGCATCGAGTGCCCGTTCGAGGAGCTGCCCGTCATCCAGCGTCGCGCCGTCCGGGCGTGTCTCGCGCAGGGCCGGCCGGTCATCGTCGCCACCCACATGCTCGAGTCCATGATCACCCAGCCCGTGCCCACCCGCGCGGAGATCACGGACGTCGCCAACGCCGTCTACGAATTCGCCGACTGCGTCATGCTTTCCGGCGAGACGACCGTTGGCAAATACCCGGTCGAATGCGTGCAGATGCTGGACAAGATCGCCCGCCGGATTGAAGCCGAGGACGACCTCGACGACCGCGGACCCGCGAACTTCACCGGTGACCGCATGAAGGTGCTGCATTCCGCCGTGGTGCTGGCGAACGAGATCCCGCACTCCAAGATCATCACCTTCACCCGCCACGGCTTCATGGCCAACGGCCTCGCCGCCTTGCGCCCCGTGCACGCGCCGATCCTCGCCCTCACGCCCGCCCTCGGCCTGCTCCGCCAGCTGCGCCTGCTGCGGGCCGTCGAACCTTACCTGATGCCGTTCGCCAGCGAGCCCGACGCCACGATCGAAAACGCCCTCGCCATGCTCCGCCGCGCCGGCCGCATCGCGCCGGGCGACAAGCTCATCCTCGCGTCCGACATCCTCTCGCTCGACCGCTTGGTGGACAGCGTGCAGCTGCGGACCGTGACCTGAGAACCCGGCGCGCAAATTTCACGACAATCACCAGCATGACCGGGAAGGAAAGATTCCTGACGACCCTGCGGTTTGAGACGCCGGACCGGCCGCCACATTTCGAGGCCATGTTTGAGCTGGAACGGGAGGCGTTTGGGTTGCAGTTCCCCGACCGGAACGACTGGGCCACCGACCGGGACCGCAAGATTGGGACCTGTGTCGAGATCTACCAGCGCATCGTGGAGCGCTACCAGTGGGACGCCCTGGCCGTGTACTGGCCGTGGGGCGATCCCGCCGGCGTGCGCGCCGCCCAGCGCGCGTTCGGCGGGCAAATCGCCATCGGTGGCATCGTGGGCGGAGGGTTGTGGTGCATTGACCAGATTGATGACTGGGAACAGTTCGCCACCGACCTGGCGGAACGCCGCGACCTGATCCACGCCGAGGCCGAGCGCCGCTGCCAGGACGCGTGCGGTCGGATTGACCGGCTGGCGGAGGCCGGGGCGGACTTCATCTATCTGCCGCACGACGTGGCCTTCAACGGCGGCACGTTCTGCTCCCCGGAGGATTTCCGGGAGATCGTCACCCCGTACCTCGCCCGGCTCGTCGCGCGCGTGAAGCAGGGCGGCGCCCTCGCGTTCTTTCACAGCGACGGCAACCTCATGGCCGTGCTCGACCAGATCCTGGACTGCGCGCCGCACGCGCTCCAGTCGCTCGACCCGATGGCCGGCATGGACCTGGCCGAGGTCAAGCGACGCACCTACGGCAAAATGGCGCTGATGGGCAACGTGCAGTGCAACCTGCTGCAGGATGGCCCACAGGAGGCAATCCGCCGGTCAGCCCGGTATTGCCTCGAGCACGGCAGCCCGGGTGGCGGCTATATCTTCTCCACCTCCAACACGATTTTCCCCGGCATGCCGCTCGCCCACTATGAGTACATGCTGGAGGTTTTCCGCGAATTTTGCCGCGAAGGACCGCGATGAGCGCCGGCTGGCTGATGCCGCGCAAATGGCTTGAAGCGGGTCCGGGAGTACGCTTGTTCGCCCGCAACATGCGCCGCCAACTCTCGCTCCTCCTGACGCTGATCGCGTGGCTCTTCGCCACGGGCAGCCACTGGGACCTGGTGCAGACCTTCGGTTGGGGCCGCATGATCGTGACCTACACGCAGTCCATGCCGCTGGTGCGCGCCGTGGAGAAAACCCTCGCCGGCGACACCCTCTGCGGCGTGTGCGTGGTCGTCCAAGATGCGAAACAACAGCAGGACGCCGCCGGCGCCAAAGCCCCCGGCACCAAGGCGCCGGAAAAAATCGTTTTTGTGAGTACGCCCGGCGTGCTCGTCTACGCCTCGCCCGCGCCGCTGTGCGCCGGCCTGGTCCCCGTGGGGTCGGCGCTCCGCAGCGCCGATCGCACCGCCCCGCCGCTCCCGCCCCCGCGGACGCTGGCCTGAGTTTTCTCCGCGCCCTTTCGCGCGCCGTGTTACCGCCCGCGTGGGCGGGACGCACTGACGCCACGGTCTCGTGGCGGTTCCACCCTGTCGGGGCCCGGCCCCGTTGTACCCGGTCGTTTCACGTTTTCATCCCAACCTATTTTTTCATGCAAACCGCTTCGCCCTTCCGTCCTTTTCTCCTGCTCTCGTTCACCGCCTTCCTGCTGGCTGCGCCCGCTGCCTCAGCCTGCTCCACGTGCGGCTGTTCCCTCAGTTCCGACTGGGCCGCCCAGGGCTTCACCATGATGTATGGCCTCGAGGCCGGACTCCGCTTTGAGTACTTCGACCAGACCGAACTCCGCTCCGGGACGAACAGTGTGAACCGGTCGGGACTGATATTTCCCGCGGCCGAGGAAATCCAGCAGCGCACGCTCAACCGCAACACCTGGCTCGACCTGAACTACGGGCTCAACTCCTCGTGGGCCATCGCCGCGTCCTTCCCCTTCCACGACCGTTTTCACACCACGATGGCCGGGGGCGACACGGACATTTCGTCGTCGCGGACCAGCGGGTTCGGGGACGTCCGGCTGCTGGCGCGCTATCAGCGGCCGCATTCCCGCCGGAGCTTCACTGTCCAATTCGGTTTCAAGCTGCCCACGGGCCGCTTCGACCAGACCTTTGCCGACGGACCCCAGGCCGGCGAAAAACTGGATCGGGGACTTCAGCTCGGCACCGGCACCACCGACCTGCTGGCGGGTGTCGCCTGGTTCAGCCGCCCGGCGGATAATCTCGGCTGCTTCGCTTCCGTCATGTTTGACCAGCCGCTCTCTGCCCGCGCCGGGTTTCTGCCGTCGGCCAGCGTCACCCTCAGCAGTGGCGTCCGCTGGTTGAACTCATCCCGCCTCACCCCGCAGCTCCAGCTGAACCTCAAAGCCGAGGGCCGTGAACACGGTCCCGAGGCCGACGTGGCCAACAGCGGCGGAACCCTCGCCTACCTCAGCCCCGGGATCACGGTGGAAGTCACCACGCGCAGCAGCGCCTTCGTTTTTGTGCAGCTGCCCGTCTACCAGCGGGTCAACGGGCTGCAGCTGGAGCCGCAGTGGCTGCTCACCGTCGGCTGGCGCAGTCGTCTGTGACCACACAACCCTGCCGCTTGTCATCGCGCCATTCTGCTCCCTAGTGTTGGGCTAATCACCCGCATCCGGACCTGCTTGCAGCATGGACGGGGGCACTGCATTACGCCCGCTCTCCATGAACCAACCTGTCCTCGTCACGATCTCCATCACCGGCTTCACCATCGCGTTCCTGCACGCGGCGATCCCGACGCACTGGCTGCCGTTCGTGCTCACCGGCCGCGTACAGCACTGGAGCCGGGGCAAGACCCTGCTGGTCACGGCCATCTGTGGCTCGGGCCATGTGCTCTTCACCGCGGTACTCGGCTTCCTCGTGGCCTGGCTCGGTTTCGCGCTCAGCGAACGCGTCGGGGCGTGGTTCCCGCGCATCGCCGGCGGCGCCTTGCTGGCCTTCGGCCTGTTCTACGTTTACCGCCAGTTTGCCGGCCACGGCCACAGCCACATGTTCGGCGGCCATCATCATCCGGCGGCCGGGAATGAGGAGCATGGGTCCGGTCCGCACGGCGGACCGCTCGTCGATACCGGCCATGGCAAGTTCGAGTTGAGCGTATTCGAGTCCGGGGTTCCCGCGCGCTTCCGGCTGTATTTCTCCGATGCGAAAGATCGCGAATCGGCCCCGCCCTCGCCCGCCAACGTTGGCCTCGAGACGCTGCGTCCCGACGCCACGCGGCAGGCCTTCACGTTCACGCCGGGCCCGGGTTATCTGGAGTCCGTCGAGGAAATCCCCGAGCCGCACGCGTTCACCGCCTTCGTGGAGCTCCGCCACGGCAGCCACGCCCACCAGCACAAGGTTCAGTTTGAGGAGCACGCTCACGGTGACCACGCGCACGATGAGACCACGGAGGAAATCAAGCCGCCCGCGCCCGCCAAATCCGACTGGGCGGCGATGGTCAGCCTGTTCGTCCTGCTCACGTTTTCCCCCTGCGAAGGCTTCATCCCCGTCTACGTCTCGGGCGTAAAGTACGGTTGGGGCGTGTTTGCCATCCTGACCGCGATCCTCTCCGTCGGCACCGTGCTCGGCATGGTGGTGTTCACGTGGCTGACCTTGCTCGGCCTCGACAAATTGAAAGCCAAGTGGATCGAACGCTACGAAAGCGGCGTCCTCGGCGGCCTGCTCTGTGCGCTCGGGCTGTTCGTCATCTTTTTCGAAACCTGAGGATCCGGCGCATGGCCCAAGATTCTGCCAACGCTACTCACGGCGAACCCGGGCACGAGGGCCAGGTCTGCGCGCATGACCACGAACACTGCGATCACACCGGTCACGGGCACGCGCACCCTGACGGCTGCGATCACGAGCACGGTGACAGCCGTGCGGGCACCCTGAGTCTGGTCGTTTCGGGGCTGCTGGTCGGCGGAGGGCTCTTGCTCCAGTGGCTCCCCATCGGCCAGCCTTGGCTCACCATCGCGGTCTTCGTCGCCGCCATCGTGGCGGGCGGATGGATGCTGCTGCCGGGCGCGTGGGCCGCCGTACGCAGCCTGCGGCCCAACATCAGCTCGCTCATGGTCATCGCCGTCGTGGGCGCATCCGTCATCGGCGAATGGGCCGAGGCCGCCACCGTCGTGTTCCTCTTTGGCGTGGCCGAATGGCTCGAGGGCTGGGCCGACCGGCGCGCCCAGCGCGCCGTCGAGGCCCTCCTTGAAATCGCCCCCAAGACCGCGACCGTTAAACGCGAAGGCCAGTTTTCCGAGGTACCCGCGGAGGAGGTGCGCGTGGACGAAACCATCGCCGTCAAATCCGCCATGAATATCCCGCTGGACGGCGTCGTGCTCGCGGGTGAATCCGCGGTCAACCAGGCGCCCATCACCGGCGAGTCCGTGCCCGTGGACAAAAAGCCCGGGGACACCGTCTTTGCCGGTACCGTCAACGGCGAGGGTTCCCTGGAAATCCGCGTCACCAAGGCGGCCGGCGACACCACCCTCGCCCGCATCATCCGCCTGGTGAAGGAGGCGCAGGAGCAGAAGGCGCCCACCCAGCGCTTCGTGGATGGGTTCGCCCGCTATTACACCCCCACGGTGACCGTGGTGGCGCTGCTCATTTTTCTGGTGCCCCCGCTCCTGTTCCACGGCGAATGGTCGCAGTGGCTCTACCGCGCCTGCGTGCTGCTCATCATCGCCTGTCCGTGCGCCCTCGTGATCTCCACCCCGGTGAGCATTGTCGCCGGCCTGACAGCCCTCGCCCGGCGCGGCGTGCTCGTGAAAGGCGGGGCGCACCTCGAAGCCATCGCCAAGCTCCGGGCCCTCGCCGTGGACAAGACCGGCACCATCACCGAGGGGAAACCTCAGGTGCAGGGCGTCGAATCGCTCAACGGGAAAACCGAGCATGAAATCTTGCGAATCGCCGCCGCCATCGACGACCACTCGCCCCACCCGCTCGCCGCGGCCGTGGTCGCGCACGCGAAAAAACAAGGCGTCGCCTTTCCGCGCGCGGAAAACTACCAGGCTCGCAGCGGCCGCGGGGCCGAGGGGGTCGTCGAGGGCCACGCCTACTTTGTCGGCAACCACCGTTTCACCCATGAGCTGGGCGTGTGTTCCCCTGAGATCGAGCGGCGCCTGGCCGCCATCGAAAGCCGGGGTCAGTCGGTGATCGTGGTCGGCCACCGCCCGCACGATAACTGCCGGGGCGAGGTGCTCGGGATCATCGCCGTCGGCGACACCGTACGCCCGGACGCCCCCGCCGCGATCCGCGCGCTGCACGCCGCCGGCATCACTACGGTCGTGATGTTGAGCGGCGACAACCAGCGCACAGCGGATTCCATCGCGCAGCAAGTCGGCATCGACGAGGCGTGCGGCGACTTGCTGCCCGAGGACAAGGTCGCGGCCATCAAGGCCCTCCGCGCCACCCACGGTTCCGTCGGCATGGTCGGCGACGGGGTGAATGACGCCCCGGCAATGGCCACCGCGACCATCGGCATCGCCATGGGTGGCGCCGGCACGGACGCCGCGATCGAAACCGCGGACATCACCCTGATGACGGATGATCTCGGCAAAATCGCGGAAACCGTCCGGCTCGGCCGGCGCACGCTCGGCATCATCCGGTTCAACATCATCTTCGCCCTCGCCCTGAAG
>QQNC01000031.1 GCA_003402695.1 Verrucomicrobiota bacterium
CGGGGGCTTTTCGTCAAACTGCAGCCCGAGGGTTTCCGCCAGCTGGCGGACATTTTCCGCGGTCCGCCGGCTCTGCCGGGCAGCAGTCCGGGCGATGAGCGCAAAGACGACGACCATCAAACCGATCATCAGGAGGGGAAACAGCGCCGGGCTCATGCCGGGAGCGTCACCGGCCCCGCGCTCCACCGCAAAAGCAAAAGATGCTGCCGGAACACGAAAAAGACCGGGCCCATTGCGCGGCCCGGCCGGGATCAAACTTTGATTGCTCCGCGCGGTTCGCGCGCCGGCGTTACGCCACTGCGATCTTGCGGGGCTTCACGGCCTCGTGTTTCGGGAGCGTGACCGCCAGCACGCCATCGCGCAGCTCGGCCACGATCTTGTCGCCATCGATCGCATTGTCATGGGTGAGCACCAGCTCGTAATTCGCGGTAGGCGACTCGCGATGGAGCGCGGTCCAGCCGGCGGGCTGCGTCCAGCCGCGGCGGCCGGTGATGCGCAGCTCGTTGCTTTCGGCGGTCAGCTCAAGGCCGTCCTTCGCCACGCCGGGCAGTTGGACCGTGAGGCGGTAGGCCTCGGGGGTCTCCTGCACGGCATAGGCGGGCTTGAGGGTGGCGGAGGGGGAGCAGGCGACGGCGGCGGCGCAGGCGGTGGCTGGCTCACGGGTGAGGCTGGGGAGGATATTGTTGAAGAGTGACATGGTGATTGCGGGTTAAGGTTTAAGTCGTGGCGGGTGATTTGACCGTGACCGTGATCTTCTTCGGCTTGGCCTCTACGCGCTTCGGGAGCGTGACGGTGAGGATGCCGTTCTCGTAGGCGGCGCTGACCTGGTCGGCCGAGATTTCGGCGGGGATGGTCAGCGAGCGGCTGAACAAGGACGATTGCTCGGTCTGGCCTTCGGCTGCGGGCGCTTGCCCCGAGCCTGTCGAAGGGAGTTTGCGCACCGCGGCGATGGTCAACGTGCCATCGGTCATCTCGACCTGGATGTCATCACGGTTCACGCCCGGAAGCTCGGCGCGGACATAGGCGTGATTCTGGTCTTCGTAGAGATCGACCGGGAAGCCGGTGCCGGCCTCAATCTCCGCAAAGGTCGGGAGCGCGGAAGCAAACATGCGGCCGATTTCGGTGTCGAGGCCCGCCCAAGGAGAGCGGGCAAAGCGGCCCGGCAGGGTGGCCAGGCTGCGGTAGGAAGGATAGGTATAGCGAACGATGTTCATGGTGATTTTTGTGGAATGAGGATGGTTGGGCAAAGGCCCTCGGATGATCACCCGTTGCAGGTGGGATGCCGGGCCCGATCATAAATCATACAATTAATAATGATGGTGATATGAATTCACGGACGACATCCCCTGTGACGCATTGGCCGGGTTGCGCCGTCTCATGCGGGAAGGAATTTCCCACCCGCCGGTGCCTAAAATATGCCGGAGAAATTCCGTGCCCAACCGGGTCGGGCGTGGTTCACTTCCCGTCCTTCCCGCATGACCTTTGACTTTGACACGCCCCTCCAGCGCGCCGGCACCGATTCCCAGAAATGGCAGAAATACGCCGGACGCGACGTGCTGCCGATGTGGGTCGCCGACATGGACTTCAAGTCCCCGCCCGCCGTCATCGCGGCCATCCAGACCCGCGTGGCCGACGGCGTCTACGGTTATGCCCGGCCCGTAAAATCCTCGACGGACGCCGTGGTGAACGCGCTCGCGGCGCGCTATGGGTGGAAAATCGATCCCTCCTGGCTGGTGTGGCTCCCGGGCCTCGTCGTCGGCTTGAACGTGGCCGCGCAGGCCTTCGCCGCCGTGGGCGACGAGGTGCTGACGCTCACGCCCGTCTACCCGCCGTTCATGACCGCGCCGAAAAACTCCGGCCGGGTCCCGGTCCAGGTGCCGTTCACCCTCAATGCGGCCGCGTCGCGCTGGGAAATCGACTGGGCCGCCCTCGAGCGCGCCGTCACTCCGCGCACGAAGCTGTTCTACCTCTGCAATCCACACAATCCCCTCGCCCGCGTCTGGCGCCGCGAGGAACTTCTGCAGCTCGCGGACTTCTGCGTGCGGCACAACCTGCTGCTTTGCTCCGATGAGATCCACTGCGACCTCATCCTCGACCCGGCGCTGCCCCACATTGCGACCGCCACGCTGTCGCCGGAGATCGCCGCGCGCACCTTCACGTTCATGGCGCCGAGCAAGACCTACAACGTCCCCGGCCTCGGCACCTCGCTGGCCATCATCCCGGACCCGGCGCTGCGCGCGCAGTTCGTCCGCGCCACCGCCGGCATCGTCGCCGAGGTGAACACCTTCGGCTACACCGCCTGCGAGGCCGCGTACCGCGACAGCGAGGACTGGCGCCAGGCGCTGCTCACCTACCTGCGCGGCAACCGCGACTACCTCGTCGATTTCGTCGCCCGCGAGCTCCCGGGCATCAAGGTCGACGCGCCCATCGAGGCGACGTACCTCGCGTGGCTCAACGTCACCGCCCTCGGCCTGAAAGACCCGATCGCGCATTTCGAAAAACACGGCGTCGGCCTGAGCGACGGCGCCTTCTTCGGCGCGCCCAAGGCCCACTACGTCCGGCTCAATTTCGGCTGCACCCGCGCGACCCTCACCGAAGGCCTCAAGCGGATGAAGTCCGCCCTTGCCGCGCGCTAGCTGGTAACCGTTGCCGAAAAAGTACGGTCCGCGTCTGGAGCCAGCGTAACCTATTGGGTTACGCTGGCTCCATGATCCCCACTCATCCCGTCATCAAACAGTGGCTGGACCTCAGCGAGGCCCTCAGGGTGGCCGCGTACTCGGGCGCGCGCCGGGTCCACCTGGCGTTGCGCCCCCGTCGGACCCAGTCGTATCGCACCCGACGCCCAGGCACCGAATCGCCGATGTGGAATGTCTGCGCGACGATGTTTCGCCGGGCGTTGCAGCCCTACGGGGCCAAGGCCCGCCTGGCGCGCTACCTCGGCATTCCCCGGCAGCGACTCAACGATTTCCTCAAGGGCCGCAGTCGTCTGCCTGATGCCGAGCTCACCCTGCGACTCCTGCACTGGCTCACCGAGCTGCGCTCCGGTCGGGACGTATCCCTCTGACAGTGTAACCCAATAGGTTACACCGCCGGAGGGGTTGCGCTCGCCCGCAGGCCGGGCAGGATGGCGGAGCATGCGCCTCGGGCCCTACGAGCTCTCGTCCAACCTCTTCCTCTCGCCGCTGGCGGGTTACACCAACCTGCCCATGCGCGAGACCGTGCGCGAGCTCGGCGGGCTGGGCTGGGCCACCACCGACCTCGTCAACGCCCGCTCCCTCCTCGAGCGCAACGCCACCGCCCTCAAGCTGGTCGCCACGTCGCCCGCCGACCGGCCGCTCGCCATCCAGCTCTTCGGCAGCGTGCCGGAGGAGATGCGCGACGCTGCCGTCATGTGCGAGGAGCTCGGCGCGCAGTCCGTGGACATCAGCATGGGCTGCCCCGTGAAAAAGGTCGTCAAGATCGGCGGCGGTTCCGCGATGATGACCGAGCTCACCAAGACTGCCGCGCTGGTCCAGGGCATGATCAACGCGGTCAAAATCCCCATCACCGCCAAGATGCGGCTCGGCTGGGATGACGACAACCTCACCGCGCCCGACCTCGCGCGCGTGCTCGAGGACACCGGCGTCGCCGCGATCTTCGTCCACGGCCGCACCCGCGCCCAGGGTTTCAGCGGCACCGTCAACCTCGCCGGCATCCGCTCGGTCGTGCAGGCCGTGAAGGCCATCCCGGTCATCGGCAACGGCGACGTCACCACGCCGGAGGCCGCCCAGCACATGTTCGAAGTAACGGGCTGCGCCGGCGTGAGCATCGGGCGCGGGGCGTTCTACGACCCGTGGATTTTCCGCCGCACCGAGCACTACCTGCGCACCGGCGAACTCACGCCTGAGCCCGGCTTTGCGGAGCGCGTGCGCGTGCTGCGCCGGCACTTCGAGCGCTATGTGGCGTTTTACGGTGAGGAGAACGGCGCCAAGCTCTTCCGCAAGGTCGCACCGTGGTACGCCAAGCGCTTCGGCCCCGCCAAGGATTTCAAGCGTCGCATCATCACCATCACCTCCCGCGCCGATTTCGAGGCGGCCCTGGCCGAGTATGTCGCGTGGCGCGCGCCGTTCTGCGACGAGGCCGGCGAACTCCTGCCGAAGTACCAGCCCGGCCCGATGGTCGCCTCGTTCATGCGCGAACCGGACGCCACCGAACGCGAGGCCATCCCCGTTCCCAAGGGCCCGGTTGAGGTGTGGTGAACCTGCGCATCCGCCTTTGCATCGCGGCGTTTTTTCCGCCTGAGTGTCCGCTCCCATGGTCACGGTCTCGCATTTCTGGCAGCTCATTCTCGGCACGGTCATCGCCCTCCTGCCGCTGATCAACCCGCTCGCGGCCGCGCCGACGTTTCTCGCCATCACCGAGGGCGACACCGAGGCCCGGCGATTCCAGCAGCTCCGCATGGCGTGCATCTACATGGTCGTCATCCTTGTGAGCTTCCTCATCGGCGGGACGTTCATCATGGGATTCTTCGGCATATCCATTCCCGGCCTCCGCATCGCGGGCGGGTTGCTGGTCGCCGGCATCGGCTCCGGCATGCTGGTGGCCAATCCCCGCAGCACCGCGGAAGACGAGCGCGCCCGCGCGGCCGCCCGGGCCAAGCGGGACATTTCCTTTTCCCCGCTCGCCATGCCCATGCTGAGCGGGCCCGGCTCCATCGCCGTCACGCTCGGCTTCATCTCGCTGGCCAACCATTGGGTCGATTACGCCGCCATCATCCTGGGCATCCTCATCGTCGCCACCATCACGTACGTTACCCTGCGCCTGTCCGGCAAGATTGTGACCGTCATCGGCGTCAACGGCATGCATGCGCTCACCAAGATCATGGGCTTCCTGCTGCTCTGCGTCGGCATCCAGTTTGTTGTGAATGGCGTGCTGGGCGTGGCCACGGATCCCGAGTTGATCCGCGCCATCCGCGACGCCGCCCTCTCGCACTAAGCGCGGCCCGCACCTCCGGGCTCGACCCGGGCGCGCCCGGCATGCTCTAGTGCGGGCGAACCGTCCCATGACCAGCCTCCTCCCTGCGCACAACCCCGCGGCGCGGATCTTCGCCCGCGCCGAATGGATCTGGCCCGACGAATTTCGCTGGGACCTGCACAACGGCTTCGCCCTGTTCCGCCGCGACTTCACCCTGGACCACGGGCTGCGCCGGGCGCCGCTGTTCATCACGGCGGACCAGTCGTACCAGTTGTTCATGAACGGCGCGTTTGTCGGCCGCGGACCGGCGCGCGGCTACCAGTCGCACTGGCCTTACGACGAAATCGACCTCGCGCGCTGGCTGGTGCCCGGCCGCAACGTCCTCGCCATCCGCGCCTTCAATCCGGGCTACAGCAATTTCCAATACCTCACCCAGGGCTACGCCGGCCTGCTCGTCGCCGCCCCGTGGGGCGGCGGCCGCCTCCACACGGATGCGACCTGGAAATGCATCCGCCAGCCGGGCATCCGGCACGACATGACGCGGACCAGCCTGCAGCTGTTTGCGCAGGAGAATTTTGACGCCCGCGCGGGTCCGCTCGACTGGATGAACTCCGAGTTCGACGACAGCGGCTGGACGACCACGGTGAAAACCCAACGGCCGGGCGTGCTGCCATGGTCGGACCTGGAAGCCCGCGGCATTCCGCAGATGCTGGAGGAAGCCTGGCGGCCGGGCACCGTCATCGGCACCGCCGAGGGCGCGTGCGGCGCCGGCTGGGAGGAGGCCCGCAATCTTTATCTGCTCCGCCAGAACGAGGACCACACCCATGTCCCCGTGTCCGCGGCCCTCGACACCCCGGCGGCGGCCGATGCGCCTGTGGGCCTGTTTGCCGCGGGGCTGGAGATCCCGCCGACGGGTCCCGGGCGTTTCCGCAGCTACCTGCTGGATGTGGGCAAGCCCGTCGTGGGCAACTTCTCTCTGCAAATCGGCGGGGCGCGCGGCGGCGAGGTAATCGACCTGGTTTATACTGAGGTGATCGAGCCCACGAGGCTGGAGCCCGAGTTGAAGTTTCCCGACGGCAGCCGCGTGGCGTTCGCCGCCCGGCTCACCTGCCGCGCCGGCCGCACAGAGCACATGTTCTACCATCCGTTCGGCTTTCGCCACGTGATGATCGTCGTGCGCAACTCCACGGTGCCGCTGCACATCGCGCCCTGCCTGCGCCGGACGGGCTACCCGGTCGTCCGCCGCGGGAGTTTCCAGAGTTCCGATCCCATGCTGGAGAAAATCTGGGAGACCTGCGCGTGGTCACAGCAAAACTGCATGCTCGACGCCTACGTGGACACGCCTTGGCGCGAGCAGGCGCAGTGGTGGGGCGATGCCCGCGTGCAGGCCTGGAACACGTTTCACCTGAGCGGCGATGCCCGCCTTTTCCGCCGTGGCATTTACCAGATCGGCGCCCAGACGACGGCGGATGGCATCACCTATGGGCACGCCCCCACCATGGGGCACAACTGTGTGCTGCCGGACTTCACGCTGATCTGGATCATGACGCAGTGGGATTACTACTGGCAAACCGGCGACCTCGAGCCGTTCCGCGAGCACCGGGCGGTCGTGGAACGCGCACTCGCCTATTTCGAGGCCCACACGGGCCGGGACGGGTTTGTTCACTATGACCCACGTTACTGGCTGTTCCTCGACTGGACGGATCTGCCGAAGGACGGGGCCTCCAGCGTCTACAACCTCTGGCTGGTCCTCGCGCTGGAACGGCTCGCCGCGATGTACCGGCTGACCCGTGATCCCGCCGCCGCCACCCGTTGCGCACGCTGGGCCCGCCGGCTGCGCCTCCGCCTGCGCGGCCTAGTCAACCGGCACGGGCTGCTGGGCGACGGCCTCAGCGCGAAGGGGAAAGTCCTCCGGAGCACGTCGCCCCACGCCCAGACCCTGGCGCTGATGGCCGGGCTGGCGCCTGACTCCGACGCGGCGATGGAGCGCTTCCTGCTCGATTACCTGGCGGACGAGTCAGGGCATGTCGCCAAGCCCAGCGCGTACTGGATTACCTACGTGTACTCGCTGCTGGCCGCCCGCGGCCATGGCGCCGCGGTCGTGGCGCATCTGCGACCGCGGTGGGAGCCCATGATCGCCTACGGTTCCACGTTTGAACTTTTCCGCGATCACCCGGAGTTCCAAATCAGCCATTCGCATGCGTGGTCCGCCCACCCGCTGTTTCACCTCATGCAAATCATCGGGGGTGTGCGCCAGACCGCGCCGCAATGGAAGCGGGTGGATTTTGCCCCGGAGTTTGTCGGCCATTCGGGCGGCTGTACCGTGCCGACGCCGGCAGGGCCCATCACGAGCGCCTGGCGGCGCCACGGCGACCAGGTGGACGTCGAACTGGCCCTGCCGCGCGGCGTCACCGCCTCCGTCCGGCTGCCGGGTCTGGCCCCGCTCAAGGTGACCGGCCGGAAAAGCTGGCAAGTGTCACTCCCCGCCCCGGCCTGAACGCCGCGCCGGCTTAATAGCGGCGTGACACCGTCGCCCCGCGGGCGTCCTTGAACACAAGGCTCCGCGTGGCCTCGTCGATGCTGTCAAAATAGATTTCCTGGAGGTCCTCGACCATCTCACCCGTGCGAAACAGGCGGCCGTTGATGAAGGCGCGCGGGGGCTTGCCCTGGTAGACGCCGCTGATTTTCACACCGGCCACAAACGCCTTGAACCCCGCACTGGCATTCGGCACCGCCTGGATCATCTCGGTGGTGGCGGTGACCCCAGGGGCCAGTTCGACCGTGGCGGTGCTGGCCACGCGTTCACCCGAGACCGGTTCCTCCGGCAAAGGCGCCGTCTTGGTCAGTACCTTATCAGGCACTTGCGCCTTCACCACCGGCTCAATCGGCGCGAGATAGGTCTGCGGGGGCGGGACTGGCGTCGGCGCCACTGGGTTAAATTTCAGGTAAGCCCCACCGATGACCAGGGCAGCGAGCACCACGCCCATGACTGCGATCAGGGCATATTTCCACAACCGCTTCCGCCGCTCCGCGGCCATCAGCGCCGCAGGTATGCGCGGCCGCTTGAAGACCGCCGGACGCGAGCCACCGGAAGGAGGCACTCCCGGCATGGGGATCGGTGGGCGGGTCGACGCTGTCGCCGGCAACAGCGGGGGCGGATCCATCTCATCCGCCTCGGGCGGCGGCGGAGCCACCACGGGAAACGGCGGGAGCGCGGAGGTTTCCTCTGTTTCTCCGGCAGGAGCCGCGGCTTCCTGTGCCGCCCCCCCGGGTAGCTTGATCTTAAGTTTGATTTTCCCTTCCTCAGGCATGGGCGCCGGGGCTTCGTCAGCCGGCTCAGGCGCCGGTTCCTCGGCCACGGGCTCGGGATCCAGCGTCAGCTTGGGTTTAATCCGGATGGGTTCCGGATCAACTTGCGCCGCAAGCCCGGGTTCCGCGGACAACTTGGATTTGAGCCGGAGCTTTCCCTCTTCCGCGCCAGTGGCCGCAGTCTCCGGCGGCGTCTCGGATTCGGAGCGCTGTCGGGGTCGGAGACGCAACGGTGGCGGAGGGGTCTCGTCGCTCATATTCCGGGAATGAAAACGAATATTACGCCCGGCGCGAAACCAAAAAGATTCCCTCGCGGTCAAATTGAGTCATGCTTTTTATCATTAATCCGCCCCCTATTATGAAACGTTCTTTAATCTTTCTCCTGCTCCTGCCGCTGGCCTTGCTGGCCGCCTGCAAGCATAACCCGAAGAAACCCAAGGAAAACCCTGCCGCCGCCTCCGAAATTGAGGAAGGCTTCAAGCAGCGGTGGGTGGAAAAGCGCGCCGCAGACCTGATGGCCCTGGGCCTGCGCCCCGACCTGTCCCGCCAGCAGGCCATCGACGAATTTCGCGAACGCTTCGGTTACACGCACGCGGCCAACAATAAATGAGTGATCGCGCCACCCCTGCGGCTGGCCGCGGGGCGCTCGCGGCCGCGGCCTGTTATCTTTGCTGGGGGCTGTTTCCCCTCTACTGGCGGCAGCTCAAGGATGTGGATGCCACGGAGCTGATTGCGCACCGGCACATCTGGTCGCTGGCCTTTGTGCTCGGCCTGATGGCGGCGGGCGCGGGCTGGGGGGACTTGCGCGCCGCCCTGCGCTCCCGACCCGCCCGACAGTGGCATGCTTTGAGCGGGGTCCTGCTGACGGTCAACTGGCTCGTATATGTCTGGGGCGTGAACCACGGCCATGTCCTCGAGACCAGCCTGGGTTATTTCCTGGTCCCGCTGGTCAACGTCGCCCTGGGCCGCCTGGTCCTGAAGGAGCAACTGCGGCCCCTGCAATGGACCGCCATCGCCTGTGCGGCCCTGGGCGTGGCCCTGATGCTCGTGCGGGTGGGCCGGCCGCCGTGGATCGCACTCACCCTGGCCGCGACATTCGGCGCCTATGGACTGCTGCGGAAGAAATCCCCGCTGGGCCCGCTCACCGGCCTGGGGCTGGAAACCCTGCTGCTGGCCCCCTTCGCCCTCGTCTTTGTCCTCTGGCAGCAGCACACCGGCGCCGGGGCCTTGGGCCGCGTGAGTCCCACGGAACACGTGCTGCTGATTAGTGCGGGGGTGGTCACAGCCGTGCCCCTGCTGCTCTTTGCCTACGGCGCGCGCCGCATCCGCCTCTCCACGCTCGGGTTGCTGCAATACATCGCGCCGACCGTGCAGTTCGCCCTCGGCGTCTGGGTGTTTCACGAGCCCTTTTCCCCGGAACGAGCCGCCGCCTTTGCCTTCATCTGGTGCGGGCTCACGCTCTATACCGCCGACAATCTCTGGGCCCAGCGGCGCGCGCGCACCCCGCTCCCGGCCACCGGGTAACTGCGCCGCGGATTACTGGCGCTTGATGTCGAGCAGCTCGATCAGAAACACGAGCGTCTTATCGCGGGGAATGCGCGGCGGCGAACCCCTCATGCCATAGGCCAACTCGGGCGGGATGATCACGACGCACCGCTCACCCTTTTTCATCAGCTGCATAAACTGATCCCAGCCTTCAATCACCTGGTTGCGGCCCACCCGGAATTGGAACGGGTGCTCCCGGTCAATGTGCTGGTCAAACACGGTGCCGTTCAGAAAGCGGCCCGCATAAATGAGCGCGACGATGTCCCCCGGCTGGGGGCAGTCGCCCGTGCCCGGGACTTGGATGATGTAACGGATCCCGGTGCCGGTTTTCTGGGCATCGGGAAAGTTCTTCTCCACAAACTCGAGATCTTCGTCTGGGAGTTTCTCGCGCTGGGCGAGCAGCGACGGCCCGGCGAATGTCACCAGCACCAACAGGCAGATCCGGATAAAAAAGGCAGGCATGGCAGTGGTTTCCATTAGCGCAGAATCGGCGGATGGCACGCGTTTTTTATCGCGGCGTGCGCCGCCACCAGCGCCAGGGCCTGGTGCAGCAGGGTCCGGCCGGGCTCCATCCGGTGCCAGGGCGACGCCCCCGACGGATGCGGCAGCGGGATGCAGTCAACCGCGTGGCCGCGGTAGTCGATGCGGAACGAGCGCCCGATCGTTTCGAGCAGCGGCCGCTCCCCGAGGAACTGCGTGATGGCGAGCTTGCCCACCGGCAGCACCAGCGCGGGCCGCAACAGCGCAAATTCACGCTCCAGCCACGCGGAGCAGTTCGTGATCTCCTCCGGCGCCGGCACCCGGTCGCCGCCCTCGGGCCGCTTGCCTGGGAAACAGCGGCAGACCGCGGCAAAATACATGCGGTCCCGCACCTCGTCCTCCGTCCAGCCGGGTGCCTCGGCAAACCACTTGAAGAGGGTCTTGCCTGCCGTCCACGCGAAGGGCCGGCCGAGCTTGGGCTCCTTGTCCCCCGGCGCCTGCCCCACCAGCACTATGCGGCTGGCCACGGCCCGCCCGACCACGACCGGCCGGTGCATGCGCGGGCAGCGTTCGCACGCCCGCAATGCCGCGAGGTGGCTTTCGACGGCGGAAACCTTGACGCTCATGCGCCGATGCTGGAGGGCCCCCGCACCGGCGCGCAAGCCCCGGAGAATTTTAGTAACGGTGGCGGCTCCGGCCGGCTCCGCCGCCAAACCGGTTCCAGCCGCCCTGCTTGCTCGGTTTGGAATGCGAGCCACCCGGCGCCGCCACGGGGACAACCCGCGCGACGAACGGCCGGTACGGGAAACCCTCGAGCTTCAGCTCGGGGATCTTCTGGCCGATGAAGCGCTGGATGTCGCGGATGTCGCCGGCGTTTTCCGGCGTGACGAGCGTGAACGCATCACCCACAGCCTGCGCCCGACCGGTGCGGCCGATGCGGTGCACGTAGTCCTCGGGCTTTTCCGGGACGTCGTAATTGATGACGTGGGAGACGCCCGCGACGTCGATGCCGCGCGCCGCGATGTCGGTCGCGACCATCACCTCGTACTTGCCCGACTTGAAGCCGGCGAGGGCCTCCATGCGCTGGTTCTGCGAGCGGTTGGCGTGCAGGACGGCGACGGAGTGGTTGGCGGTCTTGAGCCGGCGGGCGATCTTGTCGGCGCCGTGCTTGGTGCGGGAGAAGACCAGGACGCTGTCAAAGTCGGTCTTGGCCAGGAGCGCCTCGAGGAGCTCGAACTTCTGTTCGGCGGCAACGGGGTAAAGCGCGTGGTTGACGGACTCGTTGACGGAGCGGGCGACGCCGATCTCGACCTTGGTCGGGTTGCGCAGCGCAAAGGAGGCGATCGCGGCGATCTCGGGCGGCACGGTGGCGGAGAAAAACAGCGTCTGCCGCTCGCGCGGGCAGCGGGCGACGATGTCCTTCACGACGGGCAAGAAGCCCATGTCGAGCATGCGGTCCACCTCGTCGAGGATGAGGATGTTGATGTCCTGGAGACTGATGGTGCGCTCCTTGAGATAGTCCATCAGGCGGCCGGGCGTGGCGACGATGATATCGACGCCGCGTTTCAGCTCGGTCCGCTGGTTGCCGTAGCCGACGCCGCCAAAAACGGCGACGGTGCGGATGTCGGTGAAGCGGGCGAAGTCGCGGAAGGCGGTTTCGACCTGGGCGGCGAGCTCGCGCGTGGGCTCGAGCACCAGCACGCGGGTACGGCCGTGTTGGCCGAGGCGGGTGAGCACGGGCAGCGCAAACGCCGCGGTCTTGCCGGTGCCCGTCTGGGCGGAGGCAATGAGGTCGCCGCCGGCGAGCACGGCCGGGATGGCGCGCAGCTGGATGGGCGTGGGATCGGTGTAACCCGCAGCTTGGACGCCGCGGAGCACCTGTTCGGAAAGATTAAGAGCTTTGAAAGGCATAAAACAGGGCCGCTCTCAGGCGGCGGATGAAACGGTGAAAAGAAAAAGGACGGAGCCCCAAAGGAGCTCCGTCCCTCGAAAATCAGTTCGTGAAAACGAATCGATTAGTAACGGCGCTCGCCGCGATCGCGGCCACCGCCGCCACCGCCGCCGCCGCCGAAGCCGCCACGGCGCTCGCCGCCGCCGCCGCCGCCGAAGCCGCCACCCGGGCGCTCTTCCTTGGGACGGGCCTCATTGACCGTGAGCTGACGACCACCGAGATCGGTGCCGTTCATCTTCTCGGTCGCGGCCTTCGCCTCTTCCTCGGTGCCCATGGTGATGAACGCGAAGCCGCGGGGGCGACCGGTCATCTTGTCCATGGCGACGTAAAGATCGGTCACGGTGCCGAACTGGCCAAAGGCCGAGCGGAGCTCGTCCTCAGTGGTCTTGAACGACAGATTGCCGACGTATAGTTTAGAATTACCCATTGTGATGTCTCGAAGATCCACCGTCCGCTGCCAGTTCCGTTCCCACCATGGGTTTCGAAATCATCACTTAAGCAATACGCTCAGCCTACGACTCACCAGATGCCTGTCATCTAACGTTTTCTCTATCGATAAGTTCGTGAAAGCATAGAGACTGTCGCCAAACGCAAGGTTAATCGTGGGGAAGTCCGCCCCACCAACCGTTTAGATCGAATACTTCGCCCGGATCTCCTCCGGAAGTGTCGTCGCCCGGCCGGTCGCCAGCGTCACCAGAGAGTAATCGCAGCTGCCGTCGCACACGCGTTTGCCGGAGGGCAGTTTCTCGATTTCGAACGCCACCCGGCAGCCGGTCTCGGTAAAATGCTCGATCCAGGTCCGCACCGTCATCCGGTCGCCCCACCCCAGCGGCCGTCTGAACTGGATCGCCGCCGCGGACATGAACCACCCCAGCCCCATCGCCCCAAACGACTGCATCGGCATCCGGTAGCACCGTTCCATTTGCTCGAAACGCGCCGCCAGCACATAGTCGAGGTAGCGCGTGGAATGGACATGCTGGTAGAGGTCGATGTCGTCCGGCCGGACTGCGAGCTCGGTTTCAAACTTGGAATACACATTCATGAGTGGATGTGGCGGCCGGTCATTCAAACAACCGGTCAACCTCCCGGCGCTCGCGCTTCGTGGGCCGGCCACTGCCCTTGGCCCGCACCTGCACCTGCTGCATCCGCTGCAGGCGTACTTTCTCAAACTCCGACTCCGGCGTGAGGTCAGTGCAGTAGTCCGGCACGAGTTTCGCCCCCACGCGTGAAACCGGCGTCCCAACGACCCGCAGCGTGCGCAACACGAGCCCCTGCTGCACGGTCACGGTTTCACCCGCGTGCACCTCGCGGGCGGGCTTGGCCGGGCGCGCGTTGATCTCGACCGTGCCGGCGCGGATCGCATCGGCGGCCAGCCCACGGGTCTTGAACAGCCGCACGGCCCACAACCATTTATCGAGCCGGGCGGTCACGCCAAAAGGGTTAATCCCGCTTGAACGGGTTGAAGCCGCCGCCCCCGCCAAAGCCCGGGAGGGAAAATTCGCTGTAGCCGTCGGTCGAGAAGAGCGAGTCCGGGAGCGAGGTCTTTTCGACGCTCGTCACTTCCATCCGCATGGTCTCTTCGCCGTCCTTGCCGTGCGTCACGACGCGCATCGGAAAGGCGTTGCCGTCCCGGGCAAAATTTTCCCAGCCCGCCGGGGGCGCGCTGCGGCCACCCATCATCGGGTTGCCCCCCGAGTAGGACATGAACGGCCCGAGGCCCTTCGCGAGCCACAGCTCGATGATCTCGCCCTTTTCCCCGGTCATGCGGTACTCCGTCGCCTTGTAACCGGCGATCATCTCCGTCCGGCCGGTGACCTCGGGCGGGGACATTTTGTGGGCATCGCGCGCCTTGCTGCTCTGTTCGGCGGTCGGCTGTGGGATCGGGCGGCGCATGAACATCTTCCGCCTTCCATCTCCATGAGGATGATCATCTCGTGGGCCGGCATATCCATGATCATGCCCATGCCTCCCTCGTGGCGCTGGCCTTCCGGCATTTTGGGATCCATGCGCAATTTCCCGGCCTTCATCGAGTAATCGATGCCCATTTTTTCCTTCTTCTTGCCGGAGGCTATCTCCATGTGAATGCGGCCTTCAAAAGTCTCGGCGGCGGAAACCGCGCTGCACGTGATCAAGGCAAACGCGGTCAGGCACAGACCGCGGCGGAGGGAGGAAAGAGACAGTTTCATGGGTCGGAATAATACCGGCAATGAGGGTTGGGGCCTGGCTGACGTGACCCCACGTTTGCGGCCCCGCCGACCAATCGCAAGCCCTCCATCGGAACTCAGCCGGACTTGGCCCGCGGGAAATCTTCTTTCAGCCAGTCGTCCAGCAGGTCTTTTTCGAAGTGGAGCATGTCATTCCGGTTGATGGAAAGCTTCAACATGAAGGCGAGGTCGCGCAGCTGGCGCTTGCCTTCCCTGAGGACGGCGCCGTCGGCGCCGGTCAGCTTGAACTCGAGGTCCATCTTCGGCGGGTAGACGTCTTTCACGATGCGGATGTCCATGCTCTCGGAACCACGCCACGGCTCAAAATCGCCGGCGAGATCGATGTCAGTGAAGGTCACCGAAAGTTTCTGTCCCGGGGACAAGTACCGGTCGGCCCGGCGGACCAAGTAGTCGCGGATCTGACCAAGGATGCCGTCCCGGCCCTGATCGGAAGCGGTGTAGGTATCGCGGACATCGGAGAATTTATCCGGTGAGGAGAAAGTAACTTCCACGCGGGCGGCGGTCTTCGCCGCTTCGGCCGCCAGCGCGGGGTTGATCGCGGCCAGACCAACAAGCGCGCCAAGTATCAGGGAGTAGGTTTTCATAGCAGGGATGAGACGCCGTTTGGGCTAAAATAGTTCCCGACCGAGCTTGCCTCGGTCGAGACTCAACCAAGGAGACGCCGGGTATGGTAAACCATTGGCTGACAATGTTTGGCTCGGCAACAATCCGGGATGGTCTGCCCGGGACCGGGCATTAGCCGAAGTTCTGATCAAGCCGACGCCGGCTGAGGGGAGAGTTTGGCAATATTCACCGCGGTCACCTTGTACTCCGGGGTCTTGGTGTAGCGATCGCGCTGGGACGTCGTGATCTGGTTCAGGAAGACCCGCGTGTTGTGGAAGGTGGTGTACACCTCGCCTGATTTCACGTGGTCGCTGATCTGCACCGGTAGCTCGACCGAGCCTTGCTCGCTGCTCAGGCGCACGATTTCACCGGCCTCTAACCCGAGGCGGGACGCGTCCACCGGGCAAATCTGCAGAAAATCGGTACGGTACAGGCCGTTGTTCGGCGTGCGCGAGGTCTGCGTCGCGGCGTTGTACTGATAGAGATTACGGCCCGTCGTGAGGAGGAAGGGAAACTCCTTGGAGAGCAGATGGGGCGGCGGCACGAACTCGATCCGGCGGAGCGCCGTGGTCTTGCCGTGGGTGAACTCGTCCACGTGCAGGATGGGCGTGCCGGGCGCGCCCTCGTCCAGGCAGGGCCACTGCAATCCGCCCACGGCATCGAGCCGGGCGTAGCTGATGCCGGCGCCTTCCGGCCAGAGCGAGCGCACCTCGTTCCAGATTTCCTCCGCGGTCCGGTAGGCGAAATTCCCGCCATGACCCATCGCCTTGGCGACCGCGCAGACAATTTCCCAGTCGGAGCGGGCCAGACCCTGCGGTTTCGCGGCGCCGCGGACGCGCTGGATGCGGCGCTCGCCGTTCATGAACGTGCCGTCCTTCTCGAACGACGAGGCGGCGGGCAAGAACACGTCGCCAAACTCCCGCGCAGTCGCGTTGAGGAAAAGATCCTGCACAATGACGAGGTCCAGTTGGTCCATGGCGCGCCGCGTCTCATGGGTGTTGGGATTCGTCATCACGATGTCGTAGCCGATCGCCCACATCGCCTTCAGCTTCCCCTCGGTCGCGGCGGCCAGCATGTCGATCATGTTAAGGCCGGGGTGCGTCGGGATGGGCACATGCCACATCGACTCCACCTGCGCGCGCGCCTCCTCAATCGGGATGTAGCCGGCGAGCAGCTTGGGCTCGCAACCCATGTGCGGGGCCCCCTGCACGTTGTTCTGGCCGCGCAGCGGGTTGATGCCCGTGCCGGGTTTGCCGATGTTGCCCGTGAGCAGCGCCAAATTCACCAGCGCCATGATGCCCTCGGTGCCCTGGATGTGCTCGGTCATGCCGAGGCCGTGGACGCTCAGCGCGGGCTTGGCGGTGGCGTACATCCGCGCCGCCGCCCGGATCTTCGCTGCCGGTACGCCGCAAATCAGCTCGGCTTTTTCCGGGGCGAAATCAGCGATGAACTTTTTGTACTCCTCGAACTCGGTGATGCGGGTGCGGAGGAATTCCTCGTCCACCAGGCCCTCCTCCACAATCGCCGCTCCCATGGCGTTGAAGAGCACGACGTTGGTGCCGGGGTGCAGCTGGAGGTGAATCGTGGCGAAATCGTTCAGCTCGATCACACGCGGGTCGACGATGATGAGGTTGGCGCCGTGGCGCGCGGCCTGCTTGATGCGGGCGCCGGTCACCGGGTGACCATCCGTCGGGTTCGCGCCGCAGACCAGGATGGTCTGGGCAATCGCGATCTCGTCGAGCGAGTTGGTGGCCGCACCGGTACCGAGGGTCATCTTCATCGCCGCCGCGGTCGGGGAATGGCAGACGCGGGCGCAGCAATCGATGTTGTTCGTGCCAAGAACGACCCGCGCGAATTTCTGCGCGACGAAGTTTTCCTCGTTGGTGCCGCGCGCGGAGCTCAGCACGCCGATGGAGTCCGGGCCGTCCTTCGCAATGATGGCTTTGAGCCGAGTGGAAATGTAGCTGATGACCTCGTCCCAGCTGACGTCCACCCACTGGCCCTCGCGCCGGATCATCGGCGAGGTGATGCGCTCCTCGGCATAGACGTAGTCAAAGGCGTAGCGGCCCTTCACACAGGTGTGGCCGTGGTTGCTCGGGCCCTCCGACGGGCGGATCGTGGTGATCTTGCCATCGCGGGTGCCGACGTTCACTTCGCAACCGGTACCGCAGTAGGAGCAGATGGTCTTGGTCCACTCGGTGGGGACGCCGCGGGCGAGGACCGTGAGATCCTCCAGGGCGCCGGACGGGCACGTA
>QQNC01000032.1 GCA_003402695.1 Verrucomicrobiota bacterium
GGCGTGCTCCTGGAGGAGCGCGACCACCTCCTGCTTGTCGTGGCTCTTCACGCTGAAGCTGCAGGGCGACTTGCACTTGGCCGAGTACATCGGCGGTTTGGGTTCATCGGACTTGGCGGCGACAGCGGCGAGGCCGCAGGCCAGCGCGAGCAGCGCGGCGATCAGGTTTCTCTTCATGGCATTTCTCCTTGGGGTTGTTTGGGGTTTGGCGGCGCAAGGGCCGCCGGGTTGACTGCGGATGAAGGCCGGTGAGCCGACAGACACTGGGCACGCACCGGCCTTTACTGCGGGCCATGTTTCGTGATGCTGGGGTCACCGGGGAGTTTACCCGCGTAATTATTCTGTGATTATCTGCCTCGTAACGGACATGGAGGGACTCGCCGGCATCAGCGACTGGGAACAGTGCTACGCGCAGGATGACCACGCACCGGAGTACCTCCACGGGCTCGCGCAACTCGCCGCCGACACCAACGCCACCATCGCCGGCTGCTTCGATGCCGGCGCCACCGAGGTGAGAGTGTGGGATGGACACGGCCGCAACCGCCAGCAGGCCTTCACCCGCGTCACGCTCGATCCGCGCGCGTCCCTGCGGAAGCTGGAGCCGGCGGTGCCGCTCCGGTTCGACGGCCTGGATGCGACCGTCGCCGGCGTCATGATGGTCGGCCAACATGCGCTGGCGGGCACGGTGAACGGATTCCTGGATCACACCCAGATTCCCAAGGAGCTCTGCCGCTTCCGGATCAACGGCGACGAACACGGCGAGCTGAGCCAGTTCGCGCTGTTCACGGGCGCGTTCGGCGTGCCGCTGCTCCACGTGTCCGGCGACGAGGCGCTCTGCACTGAGGCGCACCGGCTGTTTCCTTGGGTGGCGACGACCGCCACGAAGCGCGGCACCGGCTGGGCAACCTGCGAACTTTACCCGGTTGCCGACGTGCGGGCGAACATCCGGCGTGACGTCGCCGCCGCGATCGCACACCGCGCCGCCGCCCGCCCGTGGCGGCTGCCCATGCCCGCCAACGTGTCGGTCGAATTCGCCTACAGCGGACTCGCTGACCCGCTCGCCGCGATCCCGGGCGTCCGGCGGCCGCACGCGCGCACGGTGGCGTGGCACATCCCCGACGCGCGCTTCATCTACAACTGGCCGGCGGCGGAGTGGCACCCGCCGGCCTGACCGGCCGACCAAGGTGGGTTGCCCGCTCGCGGGCAACGTTGCGCGCGAGCACGCAACCCACAGGGCGCACAGGGCGGGCTGGCATCCGAGCCAGGGGGGTCAAAGACCCGCCCTACCCCCGGACCTCACCGCCGCTGCTTCGCTGCGAGCTGGTCAATCAGCACCGCCACATACGATGTGAAGCCGTGGTTGCAGCTCACGGTCTTCTGGAAGAGTTCCCAGAGCGTGCCCGTCGTCTTCGCCATCGGCAGGTAACTCTTCATCAGCTCGCGGCGTGCAGCCGCGAACTCGCCGTTTTCAATCAGCAGCTGGAAGCGCATGATTTTTCCGACGAAGACGTTCGCCGGATGGAGGGTGCCGTAGTCGGCCCGCACCAGCCGCTGCCACAGCGCCTTCTCCCGGAGCGGCGACGCGAGTCCGGTGAAAAAGGCGTAGTACTGGCACACCTCGGTGGCGTCGTTGCGGACCACCAGCTGGCCCTGATGGTCGCGGACCGCATGGTCGAGGAACACGCCGTCGCGCCAGGACAGCTCGCGAATCGTCGCATCAATCCGCGCCGCCTGTGCGGCCAGTTTCGGCTCACGCAGCAGCCGCGCAGCCGAGCGCAGCGTCATCGCGTAGAGCATGTTCGTCGGGAAATTGACCTCCTTGACGAAGTCGTTCGCCTTCGACCACTCGACGAAGATCCAGCTTTCCAGTTTTTCGAGGAGCCCGCGCTCGTTCTCAAACCTCCGGAAATAGCGCAGCAATCCCTCCACGCAGCGCCGGATTTGCGGCTGCCACTCGGCGGGCAGCCGGCGGACGCGCCGGGCCTCGTCGAGTTGGATGACCAGGAACATCGCCCAGTTCGGGATGAACTGCTTTTGCAGCGCCTCCGCCGGGTAGCACATCGGCACCATGCCCTTCGGCAGGTCGTCGAAGGCCGCCGGGACCAGATAGTTTTCCAGAAAGGCCCGCTCGATCTTGTTGTCGCCCGTGAGGTGCCACTCGGCGCGCGCGGTAAAAAGGCTGTCGCAGAGCCAACCGGCGCGCTCCCGACCAGGGCAGTCCATGAAGACGTCGAGGGCGTTCTGCCGGAAACTCGCCAGCGCCGCCCGGCGCACCCGCGCCGCGGCGGGCGTCAGCGAACGGGGCCCCTCGCGCAACTCCGTGCCGTTCTGGTAATGGCGCAGGCGGAGGTCCGAGACCTCCACCGTGCCCGACCAGGCGATGACCTGCAGGTGTTGGAACGTGTAGGGTTCGAACGCCTCAAAATCCACCGTGGCGCCGGGCGCGAGGTCGATCCAGATCACGTTTTCGCAGGACGAGCGGTCGAACTTGATCTGGCCGTCCACCAGAATCTCGTCGAACACGAGCAGCAGGCGCGCGCCTTTCCGGCTGCTGGCGCGCACCGCGGGAAACCCAGTGCAGTCATGGCCAAAGTCCGCACGCACCCAGGTGTGCGGCCGCAATGTGAGGGGCCTGCCCGCCTTGAGCCGCGCCGTCCCGGTGGACTGGAACGTGGTGCCGGCGAGTGGCGTGTAAACCGGCCAGTCCAGCTGCGGGATCGTAAAGCCGGGGGAAGTCTTCGGTACGTCGAAGATGTGCCGCCATTTGTCGGACTTGGCGAACACCGCCGCGCTAAACGGCCGGGCCCGCCCGGTCACCGCGGCGGGCCGGGGGCGGGCCACGGTCAGATCCGGATTCGCCACGCCCCGCGCCAGCCAGGTCCGGGCAAAGTTCACCCGGGCCAGCGGCAGCGGACGCTTCGGCGCGTAACCCGGCTCGCGCCAGGTGAGCCCCGCGGCGCCAAACCGGTAGGCCTCGGCAAAGGCGCGCTGGTAGCTGAACCGCTCGACCTTCTGCACGCGCTCCTTGCGGTGCTCGGCCATGAAGCCGCCGTCGCGCGGGGCGGTCCACGCCACGACTTTCTTCCCCTGCACCACTTCCGCGCAGCAGAACGCGGGCTCATTCGTCGAACAAAACGTCGGCACGCCGTATTCCATCACCTCGAGGACGAGGCGCAGCAGCCCGGTGGCGTCGGCCGACACCGGCCACTCATCCACGCGGGCGTGCCGGTGCGCCGTGCGCGCCGGACCGCGCCCGATCACGACCCCATTCGCCCACACACGGTAGGCCTGGGCGGCGGCGACGCGCAGCGTGGCGCGGGAGCCGGAGAGTTCCACGCGCGCGTGGAAGCTCACCCACGTGTTCATCCGTCCGGCCAGTTGGGCGGGCCAGACGGAAAGTGCGCGGGCGAAGGGACGGTAGGATTTCATGGGGAAAACAGGAACCGGGGCCGCGCCCCGCGAAGACTCCGCGGCGGCGGCCGGGCGGCACCGCCCGCCGGCTTCAGGCATTCACCGGCTTCAGCTGGCCGGACCTGGCGGGCAGCTCGGCGACGTACTGGTAGGACGGCTCGCGGGCCTGACGCTGCAGGACGGAGATGATGTGGCGCCAGGTTGCCACCAGGCCGTCGGGTGCAGGCGGCACATCGTAGCGGATGGCCTGATGGAGCTGCTTGAGGTTGTAGCAGGGCACCGCAGCGAACATGTGGTGCTCCATGTGGTAGTTCATCTGCCAGAACAGAAACGCCGCCACGGGATGCAGGAGCACGGTGCGGCAACACAGGCGAAAATCCGGCACCTTGTCCTGCAGGCCGATGTGCTGGGTGTTGTTACAGAGGAAGAACAGCCAGCCGCCGTACATCGGCGTGAGCGAAGTCAGCACCGGGATGATCCACAGTCCGTAATGGAACGAGACCGCGGCGATCAGCACGTGGCCGGCGAGCACGACGCGCGCCCAACGGATCGGGAGGCGGCGCGTTGGCCGTTGGTCGGGCGGGTAGCATTCGAGCTCCCACGCGCCGGTGAACCGGCCGCAGGCCAGGCGGAGCGTGTAGAGGAACATCCATTTCATCCCGCGCGGGTTGAACACGGCCTGCTCGAGGAAATGCTTCACCATGAGCTTGGTGGGCAGCACCACCTCCTGGTCGTCGGGCGGGTGCAGCGTGTAGCGGTGGTGCCGCTGGTGGCTGGCGGTGAACACGTCCGGATGGAGCCAGCCGAGGAACGAGATGAGGCGCAGGAAAAATTCGTTGAAGAGCTTCGTCTTGAACACCGTGCCGTGCCCGAGCTCGTGCATGGCGTTGGTCAGGAAGCTCGCCACCGTGCCGTGGGCGAAAACCAGCAGCAGCGTGAGGTACCAGGGCGCGTGGTGCCGCCAGGACAGGAAGACCAGCGTGGCCGTGGTCGCGTAAACCGCGAGGTAGCCGAGCGTGTAGACGAACGCCTTGGCGTCGCTCCGCTGGTGCAACCGTTTGAAGACGTCCGTCGGGATCGGCGTGCGGTACCAGTCAACGACGGGTGGGGTGTGCGGCTCGGCCATACAGTGTCGGGTATTGGGAACGCCGCCATGCATGGCAAGCCCGTTGCCGCTGAATAAACTCGCCGCCCCGCCTAGGCTTCGGTGTCCCGAGCGCGATGCCGGGCGAGTTCATCCAGCAGCTCCGGAAAGGCCGCGCGCACGGGCGATTCCGCCAGGTATTCCGCCGCCTTCGCCTTGGCGCCGCGTGAGCAGAGCCCCGCATACACGTGAAGCTCGAACTGCAGCCGCAGCCGCGCGTGCACCGGCGTCAGGCCGAGCGCCGCCAACAGGAACAACAGCGCCTCCATCGTGCAGAATTTCCCCTCCCCGGCCTGGGAGCGAAGCCAGTAACGGCTCGCGCCGGTCATCGGCAGGGCGATCCGCCGGCCCCATGGCTCAACCGCGCGCATCATCTCGCCCGCCTGCCGCCACGTGCCGTCCAGCAGCAGCACCTGCAGGTCGGCCGGCGGCGGATGATCCAACGGCAGCGGTTCGCCGAGCGGGTGCAGGATCCAGAGGGTCTTGCCCGGCTGGAGGATCGCCGCCGGCTCGAGCGGACGCTCGCGCCGGTACAGGTGCACGTTCGCGGTCGGGATCACGCGTTGGAGGAGATGACCCGTGCTGCTCGGCCGCCAGTTTTCCATGTGGTGCATGAGGACATCCACCTTGAGCGGACAATCCACCGCCTCGAGGCCGGCACAGATGCACCACCGGGGCGGCAGCTGACAGCGGCCGCACCGCAGGCTTTGTTTGAGAACCACGCTTCGTGCCATCGGGGCCCCATCCGGCAAGACAATGCCCCGCCGGTCAACCCGGAGTTCGCCGGCGCGGCGGTTTAATTCGCTAATCCGACAATCCGCAATTACGGTGCGGGTTCTGCAGAGATAAATTTCAACGAAAGAACTCCCATGGCCCGCCCCGTTCACCGCCGCACCATCACTTTTGCCCAAAAGGCCTACAGCTACGATCCGCATGAACGCATCGAGTCCATCGGCGGGCTCAACTCCGACAAGAGCCGCTGGAAGCTGTCCCAGCAGGCCGCCATCTCCGCCATCGAGTCAGGCACGGATGAGTTTGTCGTCGTCACCAAGGAGCGCACCGAGCGCATTGTCGTGGTGACCTACGCCGGCCAGAAATATCTCAAGACGGAGCACGAGAGCAAGGGGTCGGACAGTCTGCTCGCCCTGCCCTCCAGCTGAAAAAACGCGGCGGCCCCGGAACGGGAACCGCCGCGGCGTAAACAGCGCGGGAGTTCAGCGCCAGTAGCCGCGCACGAACACGTTCACGTAGTCGCGGGTTTCCCAATGCGCCGCGATGTAGGTCGTGCTCATCGGCGGCGGGATTTCCCAGTGCCCGGCGGACCAGGCGTAGCCCGTGCCGTTGAAATCCCAGTAGCCCGGGATCCACACCGCGTTGGCGGCGGGGGCGGGCGGAACCACCTCGGAGATCGGCGCCGGCGCCGCAGGCGGACCCTGCTGGATCACCTCGGTGCGGTAATAACCGCGCCGCTGCGGCTGCTGATACGTGTAGAGGGTGCCCTCCTCGTTGTCCTTGGCATTGCCCAGCGTGCCGCCGGCCAGCGCCCCGGCCAGGGCGCCGATGGCCGCCCCGCCGGCGCCATTGTGGCTGCCGCTGTTGTTGCCAATGATCGCGCCCGCAAGCGCGCCAAGGGCGGCGCCGCCGACGGCGCCCTGCTGGGTATTGGGCCCGGTGCCCACACATCCGGTCAGAAGAGCGGCCAGGGCGACGGAGGGAAGAAGGATGTTTTTCGGGTACATGGTGAAGAGAGTGACCTGAACGACGGTGAGGCTTGCCGCCCGGTTAGCGTCAGTGGTGGCCGCGACCGCCACCGTGGTGGTGCCCACCGCTGTAATAGCCGAAGCCCACGCTGAGCGCTACGGGCGCATACCATTCGCTGTGATAGGAAGGATAATAAAAGGGATCGTAGTAGTAGGCCGGCGCCGGAGCCGGCGCGGGGGTGTAGTAAACGACCTGAGTGGTGGGGGCCGGTGCATAGACCACCTGCGGGGCAGGCGTGGCCGGGGCGGAAACT
The DNA here is from genome assembly GCA_003402695.1 of Verrucomicrobiota bacterium. Taxonomy (GTDB): domain Bacteria; phylum Verrucomicrobiota; class Verrucomicrobiia; order Opitutales; family Opitutaceae; genus Opi-474. The sequence goes on from QQNC01000032.1 coordinate 6,570, forward strand.
ACGATCGCGGTCTGGGCCCTGGGGCTGCCGGACGCCGGCAGCAGCACATAAGCGACGGTGTTCGTCTGCCCATTGGCGTTGCGATAAACCACCGTCATCTGCGCCGTGGTCTGCACGATTCTGTCAATCGTCAGGCCTTGGGCACCGGCGACGTTGGTGAGCTCAACCGCCGAGGGCAGCCGGGGTGCGTAGACGAACTGGCTGGGCTGCAGGGCGGCCTGGGTATCAGCGGCCGGCGCGAGCGGCGTGGGTATGGCCACTTGGGCGCTGGCGCCGAGAGTGATGAAACCCGCCGCGAGGACAAAAACAGGGAAAAGTTTGGTTTTCATGGTGGAATGGAATGGACGGATGCTTCGACTGGGACCGTGGAAAAGCTTAAAAAGTGCCGTGATTTTTTACGCGGAAGGAGCCGGATGGCCGATTGATACAAAACTAGTCCCGACCCGGGGTTTTGCAAATCCGACCCGGATCAAAAGGCTGACATGACGCAGGTTGGGTTTACGCCCGACACTCCGGAGGTCGGGGGTAAACCCCGATTTACGCGGAGGTGAGGTGCCAGCGCTGGCAGAGCGGACAGAGGTAGGCTTTCCGCTGACGCTCGGTTCCCGCCAGCAGGGCGGCATCGAGGGCATCACCCTGGCTGCGGTATCTCCGCTTGCTCGTGCACTGGCGTTTTTTCTCCGCGGCGGTGGGTTTTTTCATTGGTCGGAGCGGTGAGAATAAGTTGGCCCGCCCCGCCGCAGGGCACAAGCCGGGCCTTATTTTCACCCTCAGGGCCAACCACCCTCCCGTTTGCGGGTCCATGCCAAGTCCACAAAATTCCCTCCGCAACCTCCCCTCCCCATGGCTCTACTCTTCCTCGCTATCTTCCTCATCGTCTTCGGCCTGAACATCATCGTGGGCCTGTCCATCCCCATGTGGGTCATCGGCATCCTCGCCCTGGTCGCCGGACTCCTGCTGATCACGGATCACTTCCGGGTCCGCCTGGACCGGAAATAGCCCTCACGCCGCGCGCGGCTGAAGTCGCAGGTGCACGACTGCGACCACCGCGCCGAGCCCCGCCCCGGCCAGGGCTCGATCCGTCTCCGTCTTTCAACCCTCGCCTCTCAACCTTCAACTGGCGCGCAACCCACATTTAGCCGCCTGCGATCCGCAGGATCGCGGCGACACTCCGGTCCACATCCGCCTCGGTCGTGGCCCACGACGAGACGCTGATGCGCATTGCGGTCCGGCCCTGCCAGATGGTGACACCGCACCAGCACGTGCCGTCAGCCTGCACGGCGGCGATGACGCGGTTGGTTTTCTCCGCGTCGCCAAACGCCACGAGCACCTGGTTGAGCACGACCTCGTTGAGAATCTCGCAGCCCGCCGCCGCCAGCTTCGACGCGAAGCGCTGCGCCTGCGTGCAATTGCCCTCGATCAGGCGGGCGATGCCGTCGCGGCCCAGCGAGCGCAGTGCCGCCCAGACCTCGACGCCGCGGGCGCGCCGGGAAAGCTCCGGCGTGAAGTCCGCCGGGTTGCGAAACTCGCTTTGCGTAGGGAGATATTCCGCCGTGATCGCCATCGCCGCCTGCAGCGCCAGCGGGTCCCGCACCAGCGCCAGCCCGCAGTCGTAGGGCACGTTCAGCCACTTGTGTGCGTCTGTCGCCCACGAATCCGCCCCCGCGATCCCCGCCGTCAGATGCCGGCGCGCCGGCGTGGCGGCGGCCCACAGGCCGAACGCACCATCCACATGCACCCACGCCCCCGCGGCATGCGCCGCGCGGCAGACCTGCGCGATGGGATCGAACGCGCCGGTGTTCACGTTGCCGGCCTGGACCACAACGATCGTGGGCCCTGAAATCTTCGGCAGCTGGTCGGCGCGCATCCGGCCCTGGCCATCCACCGGCACCTTGACGACGCGGGACCGCCCGAGCCCGAGGATGCCCAGCGACTTCGTCACCGAGGGATGCACCTCCGCGCCGACAATGACCGTGATCGGGGGCGCACCGAAAAGGCCCTGCGCCTCGACGTTCCAGCCCGCAGCCTTGAGCACGGCATGACGCGCCGCCGCCAGTGCGCAGAGATTCGCCACCGTCGCGCCCGTCACAAAGGCCCCGCTACATTCCGGCGGCAGTTGCAGGACCTCCAGCAGCCACCGCAGCGCCACCTGCTCGACAAACGCCGTGCTCGGCGTGGCGCGGTAATACGCGGTGTTCTGATCCCACGCGCCGGCCAGCCAGTTCGCCGCGAGTGAGACGGGCAGTGAACCACCGATGACGAAGCCAAAAAAACGCGAACCCGCCATCGCCATCGTCGCGGGGGAGCCCACCTCATCAAGCAGCCGCAGGGTCTCGGCCGGATCGCCCGACTGCGCGGGCAGCGGTTCATCCAGCAAACGCAATTGCGCCATCGCTGCGGCCGAGGGTGCGACCGCGCGCGTTTCCAAACCCTCAAGATAACGGATCGCACGCCCGGCGGCATCGGTCAGGATTTCCTTCATGGGGGCGAATATCCGGGCCCGCCGGGAGGGCGTCAATCCGCGGCGTGCCGCGGTGGTCCGCCGGATCCCGGGGCCATTCCGGCTCGCATCGCGCAAACGGCCCTAGGGCTTGGACTCCTACGCTTCCAACGCCGCCCGCGCCTGCGCGACGAGTTCGAACGAGCGCAGCCGCGCCACCTGGTCGTAAACCGCCGCGGTCACCATCAGTTCGTCCACGCCCGTGCGCTCGAGGAACGCCGCAATCCCCCGCTGCACCGTCGCCGGCGAACCGATCACCGCCTCGCGGAAGGTGTGCTCCACACCCGCCCGCTCGACCGGCGTCCAGAGTTGATCCATGGATTTGACCGGCGGCGGCAGCGGGCCCGGCGTGCCGCGGCGGAGGCTGAGGAAATTCTGCTGGAGCGACGTGAACAGGCGCGCGGCTTCCGCATCGGTGTCGGCGGCGTAAACCGCGATCGCCGCCATCGCGTACGATTTTTTCAGCACCGCGGACGGACGAAAATCATGGCGGTAAAGTTTGAGCGCATGGGCGAGGTGATCCGGCGCGAAGTGCGACGCGAACGCAAAGGGCAGCCCGAGCGCCGCCGCGAGCTGGGCACTGTACAGGCTCGAGCCCAGCAGCCAGACCGGCACGTCCTGACCCGCGCCGGGCACCGCCTGCACGATCTGACCCGCCACCGCCGGGTGAAAGTAGGACTGCAGCTCCATGACGTCCTGCGGAAAAGTGTCCACCGGATCCGCTCGGCCGCGACGCAACGCCCGCGCCGTCGGCTGATCCGTGCCGGGCGCGCGGCCGATCCCGAGGTCAATCCGCCCGGGAAACAGCGCATTCAGCGTGCCGAACTGCTCGGCAATCACCAGCGGCGCGTGATTGGGCAGCATGATGCCGCCGGCGCCGACGCGGATCGTGGACGTGCCCCCGGCGACGTGGCCGATGACGACGGCGGTCGCCGCACTGGCGATGCCGGGCATGTTGTGGTGCTCCGCGAGCCAATAGCGGCGGAAGCCCAGGCGCTCGGCGTGCTGCGCGAGTTCCAGGGTACGCTGCAGCGCCTGCGTGGCTGTGCCACCCTGGATGATCGGCGATAGGTCGAGAACCGAGAAGGGGCGCATCCTGTACTATGTCCGGATGCGGCAAATGGCCAACGACACGGCGGCAGGCATACCGCTCACGTTTGGGTCCGCCCACCCACCCAGCGGGCGAGGTCCCCGTCGAAGCCGTGCGACTCGATGCGGCGCGCGACCGCATAGTAGAAATTGGGATGCTTGAAGCCCTTTTGCTGCGGCAGAAACTCCTTGCGGGCAGCGGCGAGCGCGGGGGAATTGCGGCGCACGAGATCGGCGTTGAGATCGAGGTAGATCGCGGTGTTCCACGGGGCGGACTGGCGCACGTCGCGGTTGCTCTTCAGCGCGGTGTAGGCGAGCGCCACGACCGTGGTGAGCAGGCCGACGTAGTAGAGCACAAAGGGGTCGAACATGCCCGCCGCGGGGTTTTCGCGCGCAAACAGGAGCGCCACCAGCAGCGTGCCGCCCCAGGCATAGGCGAGCGAGGTGACGTAACGCGTCGGCGAGAACCACGGGAGATGCTGGAGCTTCGCATTCGGCACGCAGCGCCCGAACATCTCGGCCACGGCGTTGTGCGGGTATTCCCGCCCGCCGATCCGGATCGGGGCGTTCGAGCCGCGGGTGCGGCGGAGGATCTCATGCGTCCGGAAAAACGTCGCCGGGCCCTCGAGGAATTTCCGCCGGTCCTGCTGCTTCAGGTTGAAAAAGGTGATGGACCCGCCCGCCAGGATCTCCGTCACGAGGGGATTTTCCGCGGCCTCGTGGGCGAAGTACGTCGCCTTGTGCGAGGTGATTTCCGCGACCTGCTCCACCGTGAAGGGCGGGGCGTGGTGGTTGTCGGCGGAACGGCAAAGCGTGTAGAGCGTGTCCATGCGAGGGGTGATCTCCTGTCAGCAGACTGGGCGTTAAACGGAAAGGCGGCCAGCGATCGCGACCGTTGCGGGCGCGCCGCGACAGCGCAAGGCGCTTCCGGCGCACCGCGGGAAACCCGGCGGAAATCCGCCCGTCGGTTTACCAATCAGGACTGGCCGCGCATGCTGGCGCCGCCATGAAACCGTCCGCCGCCCTCGGCCAAGCCGGGACCACCCCGGAGAAGATCAAGGTCAGCGCCAAGATCCCCGGCATCGGCGACGCGAATGTTCAGGCAATCACCGCCAAAATCACGCTCCGCGCCACGGTGGTTTAAGTCGTAGCTCGGGCTTTACGCCCGCTATCTGATTCCGGATATCGGGGATAAACCCCGACCTGCCGCAAGCCGTCTTCGTTTGGGCTTGTTTCCCCTCGCCCTGACCGCCCCCCGCCCGCTAGCTCTGGGGAATGTCAACCGAGCCGGCCAAGGATCCCAAACCCAAGCGTGGACTCCCCTGCCCCTGCGGCAGCGGGAAACTGTTCGAGCTTTGCTGTGAACCGGTCCTGACCGGCCTGCAGCCCGCGGCCACCGCGGAGCGGTTGATGCGCGCCCGTTTCACCGCGCACGTCGCCCACGATTTCAAGTTCCTGCACCAGACGTACCGCCCCACGTCCGACCAGACATACGTCGCCGAAGCGGGCGAGCCGACGATGCAATGGACGAAGCTCGTCGTGCACGCGCACGAGCTGACCGACAATCCCGACAAGGCCTTCGTCGATTTTTCCGCCTACGGCACCGAGGAGGGGGTCGAGAAGGTGCTCCATGAGAAGGCCGAGTTTCTCCGCACGAACGGAACCTGGCTCTACACCCGCGAGGCCCGCCTCGGGCCCGCGCCGTACAAGTCCGCCGCGCCCAAGGTCGGCCGCAACGACCCCTGCCCCTGCGGCAGCGGAAAAAAGCACAAGCAGTGCTGCCTGTTGAAGGCGTGAGTCTCGCGGAAGGTGGGCAGGCACGTCCCTATGCCGGCATGGGCGCGCCGTCCGCGGAACTTTAAGTCCCCGGCGCTCGATTTGAATGCGGGCATCGGGACAGGCCCGCCCACCCCAATCAGTTCCCCGCCTTGCCTGAGGCGAACGCGCGCGCACACTTCCCCCATGGCCACGAGCGCACAGTTTCCCGAGGAGTGCAGCGCGAACGGGGAATTCGAGCGGCAGGAGGATGCGTTTCGCGGCGGGATCCGGGCCGGCGGCTCCACGCCCTGGGCGCATTGCGCGCTCATCGGGCGGCACCTCAAGCGACACTCCTACGGCACCCACACCGAGATCAACCCGACGCAAATCGTCCCCATCGGTCCCGACTCCTCTTTATGAAAACACTCATCATTGGCGGCACGGGGCTCATCTCCACGGGCATAGTGAAGGCGCTGTTGCAGCGCGGGGCGGCCATCACGGTGTTCAACCGCGGCCAGACCGACGACCGGCTGGGCGGCGGAGTGAAACACCTCGCCGGCGATCGCAATGACTTCGCCGCCTTCGAATCCGCCATGGCCGCCGCCGGCCCATGGGATGTCGTCATCGACATGATCTGCTTCCGCCCCGACCAGGCGGAAAGCGACGTCCGCGCCTTCGCCGGGCGCTGCGGTCACTTCCTCTTCTGCAGCACCGTCTGCACTTACGGCAACACCCAGACCGTCCTCCCCACCCTCGAAACCACGCCGCAGACGCCCCTCTCGGCGTACGGCCGGGACAAGGTCGCCTGCGAACAGGTTTTCCTGCGCGCCCACGCGGCGAAAAAAATGCCCGTCACGATCTTCCGCCCGTCGCACACCTACGGCCCCGGCGGTAATGTCATCAACAACCTCGGCTGGGAGGCGACCTTCATTGACCGCCTGCGCCAGGGCCGGCCGATTGTCGTCAGCGGCGACGGCCACGGGCTGTGGCAGAGTGCGTATTCCGAGGATGTCGGCGTGGGGTTCGCCCATGCCGCGGGCCAGCCCGCCTGCTTTGGCGAGGCCTACAACATTGTCAGCGACGAGATCGTGACGTGGGACGAATACACCCAGCGCACCGCGGCGGCCATCGGCGCGCCGGCGCCGCGCCTCGTGCACATCCCCACCGACCTGCTGCTGACGCTCGACCGTCCGCGCTACGCCGCGCTCGAGGAAATCTTCCGCTTTCACGGCGTCTACTCCAGCGCGAAACTGAAACGCGACGTGCCCAAGTACCGCTCCGCAATGCCGTATGCCGAGGGCGTCCGCCGCACCGACGCGTGGATGGATCAGCACCGGAAAATCGCGGCAGCCGACAGCGACCCGCAGGAGGACCGCTTGGTCGCGGGGTGGGACCAATTTTCCCGCGACCTGCAAAAACAGCTCGGGGCCCGGGCGTAACCCGCGCGCCGGCCCCTCCGGCGCCTAGCCCGTGGCCTCGAGGTCAATGTACCCGCGGTTTACGTCCGTGTAGACCAGCTGCACACGGAGGCGGTCGCCGACTTTCAAGCCGGCAAAGCCGTTGACCAGCTTTCCTTCCACCGGGGGATGGGCCAGGCGGACATAGGTGCCCTTGTCGGACGCACCGGTGACGGTGGCGTCGAATTTTTCCCCGACCCGCGGGGCGAGCAGCATCGCGGCGGCGGATTTCACCACCTGCCGCTCCACTTTCTTTGCCGCGTCCTCCTGCTCGGTGCAGTGCAGGGCGAGGGCGGTCAGTTCGTCGTTCGGATAGGGCACGGGCTGGTGGGCCAGCGCCGCCTTGAGCAGACGCTGGGTCAGCAAATCGGGAAACCGGCGGTTCGGCGCCGTCGAGTGGGCGTAGTTTTTCACCGCGAGGCCGAAGTGCCCCGGCGCCGTGCCGCCGGGAAATTCCACGACGTACTCCCCCGCGCCCAGCAGCTTGATCACGCTGAGCGACAGGTCCGGGAAATACGCCGGGTCCGCCTCCTTCGCCGCCAGCAGGAATTTTTCCAGGGCGAGGCCGTCGGCCGCCTTGGGCAGGGTGAAATTCCGCGCCGCGGCCAGCTCGACGATCCGGTCCCAGTGCGCCGGCGTGCGCACCACGCGCCGGACCGAGGGAAATTTCCGGGCGGCCAGAAACAGCGCCGTCACCCCGTTGGCCGCGACCATCAGCTCCTCGATCAGGTTCTTGGCGACGTTGCTCTCGTCCGCCCGCAGGTCCTGCAGGAGGTCGCCGACAAACACCGGCCGCGCCTCGATCGTCTGGAGCGAGAGCGCGCCGCGCATATGGCGGCGCGTGCGCAGCAGCTGCGCCGTGCGGTGCTGGAGCCGGAGATTTTCCTCGAGCCCGGGCACCGCTCCGATCGCGGGCGGCCGGGGGCCGGTGCCGTCGAGCCACGCGGCCACGCTGTTGTACGCCAGCTTGGCCTGGTTGCGCACGACCGCCTCGAACACGTCCGACCTCACCATCTCGCCTTCCGGCGAGAACACCATTTCGACAATGACGGCGAGCCGCTCGGAGGCAAAATTGAGCGAGGTCAGGTTGGTCGACAGCTTCTCCGGCAGCATCGGGAAGATCTGGCCCGCGGTGTAAACCGAGGTGGTGTTTTCCCGGGCGTGCGCGTCGATCGCCGAATTCTGTACGACCAGCGCGGCCACGTCCGCGATCGCAACCCGCAACATGACCTCACCGCCGGGTAGCGCCTCGGCGACGGAGAGCTGGTCGAGGTCGAGCGAGTCATCGTTGTCGATCGAACACCAGAGCAGCGCCCGCAGGTCGCGCGTCGCGGCGGTTTTCACCGCCGGGCCGTGGATTGCGGCCAGCTCGAGCAGCGCCGCAGGGGAAAAATCCGGCTCCAGGCCCCGCTCGGTCATCACGCGGCGGGCAATCCGTTGCAAAACGATGCGCGACTGGCCGGTGGAGGGAGTGGTCATGGGGTATGGCCTGAGTGCCAGCTGCCGCGGGCGTGGTCAATGAAGGCCTTTGCTTGGTCCCGATCGCGCCGGAAAGGTTGCGGCCGAAGTGATTTTCGTCCGCCCGGTGATCCGCCGGGCGGGTCCGCGGGTCCGTCCGCGCAGTTGACAGGGACCGGCGTGGGCCCGTTGGTTGCTATGGTCAGGAACCCAGCGTGGCCCCCTCCCGCATGAACCAAACCCGCCGCACCTTCCTGAAGCACGCCTCCCTACTCGCGGCCACCGTGCCGCTTGCGCGTCTCGGACTTACCGCCGCCGCGCCCGCGCCCCGGCGCCGGCCACTGATCACCGGCAGCTTTCTCGACATTCAGCACGTCAACACCTGGGACGCCCAATACTGGATCGACGAGTGCCGCGAGTGGCGGGACGAAAACTGGACGGCGCTCATCGCCGAAATGAAAGCCGCGGGACTCGACACCGCCATCCTGACCAACTGCGCCCTGTGGGGCCGGCCGCTTTATCCCGCGAACCCCCGGACCGTCGGTCGCCAGCTGCCCCTGCCGTGCCCGGATCCCGTGGGTGCGATCGTCCGCGCCTGCGAGCAGCACGGTCTCGGTCTTTACCTCGGGCTCGGCGCCTTCGGCCGCTACTCGCTCAACGCCAATCCCGACGTCACCCCCGAGCACGACACCTGGCTGGCCGCCCTGGCGGAGGACCTGCGCGAAAAATACGGAGCCTCGCCTGCGTGGCGGGGATTTTATCTGTCCGCCGAGGCGCACGCGGTGAAAGGCGGCGGCCTCTTCGAACCCGCGGACTGCGCCAAGACCGCGCGTTTCGTAAAATCCATCCGTGAGCGCGTCCCCGGCGCAAAGCTCATGATGTCCCCCGCCCATCTCGGTCGCCCACGGCCGGAGCAGCTCGATCCGCTCCAGCGCCAGCTGGAGCAGCTCAACGTGGACATCGTCGCCTACCAAGACCACGCCGGCTTCGAAAAACTCTACCCGGACCTGGATTTCAACGAGGCCGCGGCCGGCTACGCGCTGATCAAGCCCCTCCATGAAAAAGCCGGCCAGCAGCTGTGGGTGAACTGCGAGGTGTTCGAGTACACCGAGAAACGCCCCGACGGCCGCCGCGTCTGCACGCCCTGTCAGTTCGAGCGGCTCGAACGCCAGCTGCTGGCCGCGGCGCCGGTCGCGGACAAGATTATCATTTACCAGTACCAGGGCCTCATGAACCTGCGGTCCGAAAAAGTGAACATTGGCGCCCCGGGCACGGTTGCGTTGCACGATGCCTATCTGAAATTCCGCGCCGCGCAGCCCGCCTCCTGACCTTCCCCGCCATGAACCAGACCCGCCGCCGCTTTCTCCAAGCCTCCACCCTGCTCGCGGCGGCGCTACCGCTGGCGAAGCTCCGGCTCACCGGCGCCGAGCCCGCGGTCACGCCGGCCGTCGTTCCGTCTGGCGGGACAAAGGCCGGGCCGTTGCGCGAAATTCTCTTCACCCCCGGCAACACGGCAGAGCGGAAAAACAGCTACGACCGCTTCGAGCCGATGCAGAAGTCGACCCTGAATCCCGTCTTCACCGCCGAGCAGCCGTGGGAACAGAGCGGCCTCGACTGGGGCAGCGTGATCCGCTCGCGGCTCGACGGGAAATTCAAGTTTTTCTACAGCACCGAGTTTCCCGGCCACGTCGAGGGCGCCGTGCTCATCGACAACTCGATGCAGGGCAAAAAACACTGCGTCGTGTGCTACGCCGAGTCGGACGACGGCCTGCACTGGCGCCGGCCGGCGCTGAACCGGCACTTCGCCGACCAGTTTCCCAACAACAACATCATCCTCCACTGGCCCGCTTACTTCAACGACTCCGTCTCCGTCATCGAGGACTGGCACGAGCGCGATCCCGCGCGGCGCTAC
>QQNC01000033.1 GCA_003402695.1 Verrucomicrobiota bacterium
GCCTTAAACGGCGGCGGCCGAAACCGGGGCGGTAAACTTGATGGCTTGCGCCTGGATCTTGGTGAGCAACTGCACGAGGGTTTGGCGCTCGAATTCCGAGAGTGGCGACATCAGTAACGTCATGTTTTTAAAATGATCCGGAAGGATCTCCCCCAGCAGGGAGCGACCCTTCGCGGTGAGGCGGACCAGCATCATGCGACGGTCCACCGTATCGGGCTCGCGCGTCACGAGGCCGTCACGCTCCAGCGTGTCAATCAGCCCGGTCATCGTCGCGCGGCTGACCCCCGCGGCATCCGCCAGTTCGGCCGGGCCCAGTGTGGACGTGTCACCGGCACAGCGGTTCACGAGGATCATGAGCACGCCGAAGCGGCCCTGCGTGATGTTGTGCCGTGCGAGGTTGGCCTCGACCACCCGCGCGCTCTCATCGCCCGTTCGCAGGAGGTGCAAAAACGCCTCACACGCTGATGGGTCAAGGTCGGGAAATTCCTTGGCCGCCTCGAGCAGACACTCGTAACGGGGAAGATCTTTGAGGAGGAGATTAGGCACGGGACAGGTGGGCAAAATAACTAGGCGGCGAATAGTTAGGTGGCTAACCATAAACACAAGCGGCAAGTGCAGGATTTTCCTATCCTTACACTGATAGGTACACTGCGAAGGACCGATGGGAGGGAAATACCCTATCCTAGCAGCTCCGCGCCGCGGCGACCAAGGCCTCGGTGGTGATTCCGAGCTCCTTGAAAACCTGAGGCGCCGGGGCGCTCAGGCCGAAGCGGTCGATGCCAACCACCTTGCCGTCGAGGCCGACGTATTTGCGCCAGAAACTGGTGACGCCCGCCTCGATCGCGACGCGCTTGCGGCACACCGAAGGCAGGATGGTCTCGCGGTATTCCGCCGGCTGACGGTCAAAGCGCTCCGTGCAGGGCATCGAAACCACGCGCGTCCCCGCGCCCAGTTCCTTCGCGGCCGCCAGGGCCAGCTGGAGTTCGCTGCCCGTCGCGATGAGAATCAGCGTGAGCGGCGCGGTTTCCTGCACGGCGACATAGCCACCCTTCAACACGCCGGCGCGACGAACATGCGGGGGGATGTCATTCAGCATCGGCACCGCCTGGCGCGTGAGCGCGAGCAGCGTGGGGCCGTCGGTGCGTTCGAGCGCGGCGGCAAAGGCGCCGGCGGTTTCCTCGGCATCCGCGGGGCGGATGACATCGAAGTTCGGAATCAGGCGCAGCGCCGACACGGTCTCGACCGGCTGGTGCGTGGGTCCGTCCTCGCCGACGCCGACGGAATCGTGCGTATAAATGTAGACCACCGGCAGCTTCGCGAGCGCGGCGATGCGCATCGAGGGACGCGAGTAGTCGGCGAACACAAGGAAGGTCGCGCACGACGGGCGGAACAGTCCGTCATAGGCGATGCCGTTGCACATCGCGGCCATCGTGTGCTCGCGGATACCGAAGCGGATGTTGCGGCCGGAGCGGTTGGTGGCATCGAAATCCTTGTCGGCGTTGATGTAATTGTACGTCGAGCCATGCAGGTCGGCCGAGCCGCTGATGAGCAGCGGCAGCTCGGCGGCGAGCGCCTGCAGGACCTCGCGACCGGATCCGCGCGTGCCGGGGTGCTTCGCGTCGGCGGGGAACACCGGGATTTTCTCGCTCAGGTGCGCGGCGGTCGGATGCGTGGACGCGGAGTCGAGCAGCGCGGCCTTGTCGGCGTTCGCCTCGCGCCAAGCCTTCAACAATTTGTGCCAGCGGTTGTAGCCGCGGATGAGCCGGGCCTTGTGACCGGCGAAATAGGCGCGTACCTCATCGCTCACGAAGAAATGCGGGGCGGCCGGCAGGCCGAGCCCGAGGCGGGCGGCGTCCGCGAACTTCGCCCCACCCTCGCCATGAGCCTTCGCCGTGCCCTGCACCTCGGGGATGCCCATGCCGATGATCGTACGTGCGATGATGAGCTGCGGCTTTCCGCTCTTGGCCTTCTTCGCCTTGTTGAAGGCCTTGAGCAACGCCGCCATGTCGTGGCCGTCCACCGTCTGCACGTCCCACTCGATGGCCTTGAAGCGCGCGGCGGTGTTCTCGCTCTGCGTCTTGTTCGCCATCGCATCAAGCGTCACGTCGTTCGAGTCGTAAATGAGGATGAGGTTGTCCAGCTTCTGGTGGCCGGCGAATTCCACGGCCTCCATGCCGACGCCCTCCTGCATGCAGCCGTCGCCCGCGAGGCAGACGACATGGTAATCGAACAATTCGTGCTCCGCGGTGTTGAAACGCGCGCGGGCCATCTGGCCGGCGACGGCCATGCCGACGGCGTTACCGATGCCCTGGCCGAGCGGACCGGTGGTGGCCTCGACGCCGGGTGTCTCGTGGAACTCGGGATGGCCGGGGGTCTTCGAATGCAGCTGGCGGAACGCCTTGATATCCTCCAGCGAGAGCTCGAAGCCCGCAAAATGCAGCCATGCGTAGAGGAACATCGAGCCATGGCCGGCCGAGAGGACGAAGCGGTCGCGGTTGATCCAGCGCGGCCGGTCGGGATTGATCGAAAGGGCGTGGCCAAACAGCACGGCGCCGATCTCGGCGCAGCCGAGCGGCAGGCCGAGATGGCCGATGCCGGCCTTGTGCACGGCGTCAATGGCAAGACCGCGGGCTTGGGCGGCGGCGGAGGCGAGAATGGGCGTCTGGAGCGTCATGGTGAAAGAGGAAGGACATGAGAACTACGGCGCGGGGCGCGCCCGGGGAAGCAGAATTATTCGGCCGGACCCGTTCCGTCTCCGGGAGTGAGCAGGCACGTCTCATGCCGCAGGAGGGACCGGGCGCGCCGCCGCCCGGCGGTCTTCCCCGCGCCGGGCGCGGAGGTCCCGGTGCACCCAGCGCGCAAGGCGGGCCCGGGACGTGCCCGCCCACCCACAAAAAAAGCGAGCCCCGGGAGGGACTCGCTTTGGAAAAACGGAGGGCCGAAAACTCAGCTCGCGGCGGCGGGTGCGGCAGCCGGCTTCGCGGTTTCCGCGGCGCGGTTCTCGCGCACCTTGACGGCAACCGCGGCCTTGCCGGTGCGGTGGCGGAGGTAGTAGAGACGGGACCTCATGATCTCGGACTCACGCTCGACCTCGATCTTCTCGATGTTCGGGGAGTTCACGGGAAACACGCGCTCGACCCCCTCGCCGTAGCTGATGCGGCGGACGGTGAAGGTCTCGTGGATGCCATGACCCTTCCGGGCGATGACGATGCCGGCGTAAACCTGCACGCGCTCTTTGTCGCCTTCGCGGACCTTGGTGTGCACGCGCACGCCGTCGCCCACTTTGAAGGGAGTAGTGTCTTTTTTCACCTGCTCAGCGGTGATTTCGGAGATGATCGGGTTCATGGCTGTTTATTTGAGTAAATCGGGTCGGACTAAACGGGTCTTTTCCACCTGTCGCGCGTGCCGCCACTTCTCGATTTCGGCATGATTTCCGGAAAGTAAGACCTCCGGAACGGACATGCCCCGATATTCGGCGGGACGCGTGTATTGAGGAAAGTCGAGCAACTTGCTGGTGAAGGATTCGTGCGTCAATGACTTTTCCTCCCCGAGCACGCCCGGGATAAAACGGGCCAGCGCATCGATCAAAACGGCCGCCGCCAGGGTGCCGTTGGTCAGCACATAATCGCCAATGCTGATCTCCTGGTCGATGACCGTGTCCCGGATCCGCTGGTCAATGCCCTCGTAGTGTCCGCTGAGCAGCACCAGATGTTGCTGGCGGGAAAGTTCTTCCGCCAGCGCCGGGGACAGCGGGGTGCCGTCGGGCGTCAGGTAGATCCGGCGGCATCCCGGCGTCTGGATAGCCTCGATGGCGGCGATGGTCGGCTCGGGCTTCATGACCATGCCCGCCCCACCCCCGAACGGCCGGTCGTCGGCCGTGCGGTGCTTGTCGGTCGTCCAGGCGCGCAGGTCGTGGACGCTCACGCCGAGGTGGCCGGCCGCAATGCCCTTGCCGAGGATGCTCTCCGCCAGGACGCTATCGAGCATCCGCGGGAACAGCGTGAGGACATCAATCTTGAGCGGCATGGTTTCAGGAGTGTCGCACGCAGAGGCGCCGAGTCGCAAAGCCGGATTTCAACAAAAAGGCCCCGGAAATATTCCGAGGCCATAAGTGCCGGACTCCGCGTCCTTGCGTCTCTGCGTGAGAAAAAATCAGGCGGCAGTCGTCGCAGCCGGGGTGGCGCGGCGGGCCTTCTTGATCATCGCGTGGACGGTGTCGGTCGGCTTGGCGCCCTTGCCGAGCCAGTAATCAACGCGGTCGAGCTTGAGCTTGACCGTGGCGCCCTTGAGGCGGGGGTCATACGTACCAACGACTTCGACCGGATCGCCATCGCGGCGGGAACGGGCCTCGGCAATGACGAAGCGGTAGTGCGGCTGGTGCGTGGTGCCGATGCGGGTGAGACGGATTTTGAGAGCCATGACAGTGGTTTTACGGAGCGATTCTTGCGTGGAAAAGCTGAGGACAACACCCAGCGGCGTTTCCCTTGTCAAGCCCTGACTCCCCGAGTGATGGGAGTCAGGGCTGGCAGGTTCCAGCCCTCGCCTCTACGGCTTTTCCGTTGACCACCCTCCTCCGGCGCGAGACGGTTCGCACCTTATGCTCAAAGCTGGCATCGTCGGTCTGCCCAACGTAGGCAAGTCCACCCTCTTCAACGCCCTCACCCGCTCCCGCAAGGCCGAGGCTGCAAACTACCCGTTCTGCACCATCGACCCGAATGTCGGCGTCGTGATCGTGCCTGACGAGCGCGCCTACGTCCTGCAGAAAATCGCCAAGACCAACGTCGTGGTCCCCGCCGCCATCGAGTTCGTCGATATCGCCGGCCTCGTCGCGGGCGCCAGCAAGGGCGAGGGCCTCGGCAACCAGTTCCTCGCCACCATCCGCGAGGTCGATGCCATCGTCCAGGTGGTCCGCTGTTTCGAGGACCCCGATATCATCCACACCATGGGCGGCGTCGATCCCGTACGCGATATCGAGGTCATCACCACCGAGCTCGTGCTCGCCGACCTCGAGGCCGTGGCCAAGCGCATCGACAAAACCGCGAAGAAAGCCAAGTCCGGCGACAAGGAGGCGATCATCGAAGTCGCGCTCTTGGAAAAACTCACCCCGCATCTCAACTCCGGCAAGACGGCCAATACCCTCCCCGCCACGCCCGAGGAAGTCGCGCTGATGAAACTGTTCCAGTTGCTCACCGCGAAGCCCGTGCTGTTCGCGTGCAACGTCGCCGAAAGCGACCTCGCCACTGCCGAACAGAATCCGTTTGTGCAGAAGGTCGCGGAATACGTCCGCACCCACCATGACGCCGCCTACGTGCCGATTAGCGCGAAGATCGAGTCCGAGCTCATCGACCTCCCGCCCGAAGAGGCGAAGGCGTTTCTCAAGGACCTCGGCGTCGATGACTCTGGCGTGTCCGCCCTCATCAAGGGCACTTACGCGCTGCTCGGCTTGATGACCTATTTCACGGCCGGCGAAAAGGAAGTCCGCGCTTGGACAATCAAGAAAGGCTGGAAAGCCCCGCAGGCCGCCGGCGTCATCCACACCGACTTCGAAAAGGGCTTCATCAAGGCCGAAATCGTCTCCTACGCCGACCTTACCCAGCTCGGCAGCGTCGCCGCCGCGCGCGAGGCCGGTAAATACCGGCTCGAGGGCAAGGAGTATGTCTTTGTCGATGGCGATGTTGCGCTGTTCCGGTTTAATAACTAACCGTGATGGTGTCGGGGTATGGCGAAACCCCATGAATCGAAGGGATAGGTAGTTATACCCGACGGATGACCGTTGAAGTAGGTGCGGTCTTCGCCAATGTTTTGGCCAACGAAATCCGTGAGCTACCCAGCCTATAAATCTGATACCCGGCCAACCGGCGGTTTGACCCACAAACCCGGCGGCCGCGCGTGGTTGGCTATGGTGGTTTGCGCCGGGCTATTTTTCCAACCCAGCGCGGCCCGCGCGGTCATCCGCGTGTGGGCGGATTTGGGCGTGGATTTCACCAGCAACGCCAACTGGCTGCTCCTGACTGCCCCGGCCAATAACACCACCAGCGACATCGCCTCGTTTGGGCTCATCAATCTTTTCCAACCGGTACTGACCACAAATCGCAGCATCAACGGCCTGCAGTTCACCAGCCTCAGCACTGGCAATGTCACACTCTCCGGTGCGGGCGCGTACACCATTGGCAACAGCGGCATCAACAATCAGTCTACCCTGGGAACGAAGTTGGTGAGCAACAACCTCACGCTGGCCGCCGCGCAGTCGTTCACCAACAACGGCGCGATGACCATCGGGGGCAACGTCACCAATGGCGGCTTTGTCCTCACCCTGGGCGGCACCGGCACCGCCGGCATCCTGTCCGGCAATCTCGGGGGCACCGGTGGGCTGACCAAGACGGGCTCGGGCAGCTGGCTGGTCTCGGGTAACAACACCTACACCGGGGCCACCACCGTGAGCGCGGGTTCACTCAACCTGCAGAGCAGCACGGCCCTCGGCACCACTGCCGGCGGCACCACCGTCACGGCCGGCGCAGCGCTCCAGCTCCAAAACAACATCACCGTCACCGGCGAGCCCCTGACCCTCAATGGCACGGGCGTCGCGTCCGACGGCGCCCTGCGCAACATTTCCGGCAACAACACCTGGACCGGCGCAGTCACCCTCGGCAGCAATCCCGGCGCCACGATCCAGAGCGACGCCGGCCTTCTCACCCTCTCCGGCGGCATCACCGGCAACAACCGTACCTTCACCGTCGGCGGCGCGGGCAACACCACTCTGTCCGGCATCATCGGCACGACCACCGGCGGCCTCGTCAAGAATGACGCCGGCACGCTCACCCTCTCCGGTAACAACACGTTCACCGGCGCCACCACGCTCAACGGCGGCACGGTCAGCATCAACGCCGACAACCGGCTCGGCACCGCGCCCGGCAGCGCCACCGCGAGCAAGCTGGTGTTCAATGGCGGCACGCTCGGCACGACCGCAAGCTTCACCCTCAACGCGAACCGCGGCGCCACCCTCAGCGCGGGCGGCGGCACCTTCGACACTGCCGCCAGCACCATCCTCACGTACAACGGCATCATCGCCGGCACCGGCAGCCTCACGAAGGCCAACTCCGGCACCCTCGTGCTCGGTGGCGCCAACACCTACACCGGCCCCACCACCCTCAACGGCGGCGTCCTGAGCATCAACGCGGACAACCGGCTTGGGACCGCGCCTGGCACTGTCACCGCCGACCAGCTCGTGTTCAACGGCGGCACCCTCGCCACCACCGCGACCCTGGCGCTCAACGGGAACCGGAGTGTCACCCTGAATGCCGGTGGCGGCAGTATTGACGTCGCCTCGGCTACGACCCTCACCTTCAGCTCGACCCTTTCCGGCGGCGGCGCGCTGACGAAGCTCGGCGCGGGCATTCTCTCGCTGGGCGCCAGCACTAGCATGGGCGGCGAATTCGCCCTGAGCGCCGGCACCCTCGCGCTCAACGGTTTCAATTTCACCGTCGGCACGCTGCACATCACCGGCAACACGATCCTCGATTTCGGCAACTCGGCCGCGTCCATTCTCAGCGCCACCAACCTGGTCATCGACACCGGCGTCACCCTCACGATCAACAACTGGATCAACGTCGTGGACTATTTTTACGTGCAAAACGACCCGGGCGGCTCGGCGGGCAACGCTCCGCTCAACCAGATCACCTTCACCGGCGGCTCCTACACCAACAACGACACCAAGTGGCAGTCGTACGACAAGCAGATCACGCCGGCACCCGAGCCCGCGACCTACGGGGCGATCCTCGCCGGGTGCGCCACCCTCCTCCTCGCCTGGCGCCGCCGGCGGGCCGTTTAAGGCGATTGCCCCAAACCGGCCCGAGAACGCAGAAAAACCGAACGGCTGTGCCGTCACGGCATTCCTGATCCGCTGATTGTTTTTTGCGACTTGCCGGGCCTTTTTGTGGCAATCCTCCCGCATCAAAACCGGTACACGCAGAAATACATCAGCGCGATGTTCGCCGCGAGGATGGTGAGCGCGATCGGCACCTGCGCCTTGATCACCGCGTTCTTATCCCGCAGTTCCAGCAGCATCGCCGGCACCACGTTGAAATTTGCCGCCATTGGCGTGAGTAGCGTACCGCAATAGCCGCAGAGCATGCCGATCGCCGCCATGATCGCCGGATTGCCCGCATGCAGCCCCACGATGAAGGGCAGCCCGATGCCGAGGGTGATCACCGGAAACGCGGCAAACGCGTTGCCCATGCAAATCGTGAAGAGCGCCATCCCCACGCAATAGGCCAGCACCGCCACAAAGGGATACTGCGTCGGCAGCGCCTGCGCCACGACGTCCGCGACCACCGCCCCCACGCCCGCCTTCGCAAAAATGCCCCCGAGCGCCGCCAGAAACTGCGGCAGAATGATCGCCCAGCCGATCGTCTGCAGCAACCGGCTGCCCTCGGCCACCGGGGTCGTCACCGGCGCCCCGGTCACCCGCAGCCCCGCCACGACCGCCACCGCGGCGCCGAGGCAGACCGAGGTCACGGTGATGCTCGCCGAGTCGATCAGCCAGAGGTCCCCAACGTGCAGGCGGCTCAAGGCCAGCGTGCCCAAAATGGCGGTCGCCGGGATGAGCAGCGCGGGGACAAAAAGCCTGTTCTTCAACCGCGCCGCAGAGGCGACCCGTTCGGTCAGGGGCGATCCCGCCTCGGGCTTTTCCCCGACTTGCTTCGTCGCGGCGAGCACCACCAGCGCGAGCAGGAAATATCCGCTCAGGGTCGGTGGCAGCGCCTTGCCCGCCAGGAAGGTCAGGGCCAGCAGTCCCCAAAAAACCGCCGAGCCCCAGCGTTGCGGGTGCGTGCGATCCAGCGCGATGCGCCCGGCGGCGAGGAGGAGAAACGTCCCGGCGATGATATAAAACAGGTCGAGCGTGAGCAGTTTCATCGCTCGCCCTCCGCCGGCGGCGCCGCCGTTTCCCGTTCAATCCGCCGGTCGAGCACGCGCACCCGCCACCACATCGCGCCGAACGCCACCAACGCCGTGGGGATGCCCCACAGGGACAACGCCCAGACACTCACCTTGTGGCCCGACGTGTCCAGCACGCCCTTGATCAGGTAGATCGCGCCCACCGCAAAGATCGTGTCCTCGCCGAAAAAATTACCCACATTCTCCGCCGCCGCCGCATTCGCCCGGACCGCCTGGCTGGTCTGGTCCGGCAGCTCGCCGTGCCGCGCCCGCGCCGCGCCCTCCGCCATCGGCGTGACCAGCGGCCGCACCATCGCCGCATGCCCGCCGATGTTGATGCCCAGTGCAATCGAGACCTGCCGCACCGCCGTGTAGAACAACAGCACGCGCCCGGCCGTGGCGGATCGGACCCGCCGGATGAGCGTCTCCGCCCGTTCCCGCAGGCCGTACCGCTCCAGCAGCCCGACGACCGGCAGCATCAGGATCACCAGCAGCGTGACGTTCCGGTTTTGCACGAAATACGTCCCGAACAGCTCCATGATCTCGTTGAACGACATCCCCGCCACGAGACCCGTGGCGATGCCCGCCGCCATCACCACCAGCAGCGGGTTGAACCGCAGCGCAAAGCCGGCGCCAACGATGAGAATGCCGATAAGTTTGATCATGGTTGGCTGGAAAACGCCTTCAGCTCGATTCCTGCCTGCGTGAGTTCCGCCTTCAACCGCCGCGCAAACGCCACGGCGTGCAGCCCGTCGCCATGGAGGCAAACGGTATCCGCTTTGATCGCGACATCCGTGCCCTCCGTCGTCCGCACCGCACCCTCGCGCACCAACCGCAGCACCTGCGCCACCGCGACTGCCTCGTCCGTGATGAGCGCGTCCAGACCTGATCGCGGTGTGAGCGAGCCATCGCGCTGATAGGTGCGGTCGGCAAAAACCTCCTCCGCCACCCGCAACCCCGCCGCGCGTCCCGCCCGCACCAACTCACTGCCCGCCAGTCCGAACAAAACCAGCGAAACGTCCACCGCGCGGACCGCCTCCGCGATCACCCGCGCCACCGCCGCATCCCGCGCGGCCAGGTTGTACAGTGCGCCATGCGGTTTCACGTGCCGGAGCGGGGCAAAACGGGCGAGCGCCGCAATCTGCGTGACCACCAGCGCGTGCAGCGCTGCGGGGGCCAGCCCCATTTCCTTCCGTCCGAAATTTTCCCGATCCGCGAACCCCGGATGCGCACCGATCGCCACCCCGTGTTTTTGCGCCAGCGTCACCGTCGCCCGGATCGTCGCCTCGTCCCCGGCATGAGCGCCGCACGCAATGTTTGCCGACGTGATCAGCGGCATCAGCTCCGCATCATGCCCGGCGCCTTCGCCCAGATCACAGTTGAGATCAATGCGTGGCATTTATTCGCGTGAATTCGCGTCCATTCGCGGTTCTTTCCGGTTGGTCTTCATTGGAATTTCTGCGCCAGTCCCTCGTGGAGCAGAGCGAGCACGTGCTCCCGGTCGTACGCGAGCTTCTGCGCCTGCTCCAGGGTCACCTCCGTAAATTTCACCCGGCCACCCGGCTGCAGCTGCGCCATCAGCGGCAGGTCCACGCTGATCACCTGCGCCGCCTGCGGGTAACCACCCAGGGTCTGCGCATCGGCCATGAGCACGATCGGCTGGCCGTCGGGCGGCACCTGCACCGTACCCGGCGCCACCGCCGAGGAAACCAGTTCGGTCGCACCGCCGATCCGCGTCAACTTCGCCCCACCCAGCCGGATGCCCATGCGGTCGGACTGCGGCAGGATCTTGAACTCCGCGGCAAAAAGTGCGCCGCCGAACTCGTCCAGCTGGGCGCCGCGCACCACCCGCACTGTCCCCGCCTCCGCGTAGCCCGGCAGGATGCGTGGATCGATCTGCCAGTGGTCCTTCAGGCGCCGCGCCACGTCCACGCCTGGCAGCACATCGCCGTCCCGCAACGCCCGCCCCTGAAATCCGCCCAATCCCGCCCGCACATAGGTGCAGCGGCTCCCCAGCACCACCGGCACATCAATGCCACCCGCCACGGCCAGATAACCCCGGCAACCTTTCCGGGCCGCGCCCAGTTTTAACCGGGAGCCTGCACTCACCACCTTCGGCTGCCACGCGGCGAGACCTTCAAACTCGGCTCCGCCCAGGGCGATCAGGGTGTCCGCGGAAAATAGCAGCTCGGGTCCCAGCAGCGTGCACTCCAGCACGGCCGCGTCCGCGGCATTGCCGACGAGCAGGTTGGCCATGCGCAGGGCAAAGGGATCCATCGGCCCGCCCAGCGGCACCCCGGCCGAACGGTGCCCGACCCGGCCCAGGTCCTGCACCGTCGTCAGCATGCCACCGCGGATGACGCTTATTTCCATCGGGCAAACTCCTCCGGGGCGATGGCGCGGAATTTCACCTTGTCCCCGACCCGCAGTAGCGCCGGCTCCGCCAACCCCGGCCGGAAGAGCGCCAGCGGCGTGCGCCCGATGATCTGCCAGCCACCCGGCGTGGACAGCGGATAAACCCCGGTCTGTGCCCCGCCGATGCCCACCGAGCCCGCGGGCACGCTCCCGCGGGGCGTGGGCCGGCGTGGCGTGGACAATTTGGCGGGCAACCCGCCGAGATAGGGAAAGCCCGGCGCAAAGCCGATCGCATGCACCAGATAGTCCGCCTTGGCGTGCAAGGTCATCACCTCGGTCACCGGCAGCCCGCAGTGGCGCGCCACCTCGGACAGGTCCGGGCCGTACTCACCGCCATAACTCACGGGAATCTCCATCACCCGTCCGGCGGTCGCCGTCTTTTTCTTCGCCTCGCTGTCGAGGTGCCGGGCGCGATCGATGATAAACCGGCAGACCTGCTCGTACGGCCGCGGGCCGTTCGCCGCCAACCGCCCGGGCTCATAAAAAACCGTCACGGTCGCGTACGCCGGAACCACATCCATGATGCCGGCCGGCCGGTTCGCCCCCAACAGGTGGGCGAGCGCCCGCACCCGCGGCAGCACCGCTTCGTCAATGCCGGAACCGAGAGCCACCACGACTGCGGTATCGCCCAGCGCGGAAAACGTCATGCGGCGTTTATCCGCGGCGGACCGCTCCATGGCAAGAACCCGGTGATCAAACCCTTCAAGCCTGAGGCATTTTACAGGAGGCAACAAAGAGGACGGAGAATTCATTCCCCTGTTCTCTGCGTTATCTCCTGTAGGAAAGTCAGGGATCCAAAATTCCCTTCCGCGTGTTCCGTGGGAAAATATTCCTGCTCAGCGTTCCTAATCCCCGTCGCGGCCGGGTCTGATAATTCGGCGGTTTGGGTTGAAGTTTCCCGGCAAAACCTTGAGGTCGGGGGCTCCATGCGCCGCGTCCCCATCCTCCTGCTGCTCGTCTCGGTGACGCTGCTTTCCGCGTGCCGTCAGGCCAAGGTGACGAGCTACCGCGCGCCCAAGGAAACACCCGACCCCCTGCCTCCCGGTCTGGCCACCGCCAGCACGAATGCCGCGTCCGCCCCCCGGCCCGGCACACCGGCTCCGCCCGCTCCGGGCTCTGACATGGCCAGCACGGCCGTCCCGACGGCCGAGGGCTCCGACCTGGCCTGGACCGCCCCTGCGGGCTGGAAACCCAAGGCCCCCGGCGCGATGCGCAAGGGCAGCTTCACGGTCCCCGGCCCGGAGGGTGATGCCGACCTGTCCATCACGGCCTTCCCCGGCGATGTCGGCGGTGAACTCGCCAATCTCAACCGCTGGCGCGGCCAGATCCAACTCGCCCCACTCGCCTCCGGTGATCTCACCACGGCGACCACCCGCCTCCAGCAAAATGGCCTGAGCTTCGTCCTCGTGGACTTTGTCAGTCTCTCCGCGACCAAGCCCGCGCGCATCGTCGGCGCCATGGTGCCCGTCAACGGCGCCACGTGGTTTTTTAAGCTCATGGGGCCCGACCCCACGGTGTCCGCCGCGAAGCCCACCTTCCTCACGTTTCTCCAAACCGTCCGCGCCCCCGCCGCCCCGTGAACGACACCGTCCGCCAGTTCCGGGATTTCTTTGTCTCACTCAAGCTCACCGTGGTGCTGCTGGTGCTCTCCATGGGTCTCGTTTTCGCGGCGACGCTCGACCAGGTGAACCTTGGGGTCTGGGCCGTGCAGGCCAAATATTTCCACAGCTTCTTCGTCCTCTGGAAAATCCCCGGCACTGACGTGCCGCTCCCGGTCTATCCCGGCGGCTACCTCCTTGGTGGTTTCCTGCTCGTCAACCTGGTCTCGGCCCACATCTACCGGTTCAAACGGTCGTGGCGCAAATCCGGCATCCTGCTGGTCCACACCGGGCTCATGCTCCTCCTGGTCGGCGAGTTCCTCACCGGCATCCTGCAGGAGGAATACCAGATGGCGCTGAACGAGGGGCAGACGAAAAACTACTCCGAGAGCTACCGCTTCAACGAACTCGTCATCCTCGACACGACCGACCCGAAGTTTGACGACGTCGTCGCCGTGCCCGAGGCGCTCCTGACGACCGGCAGCGCGCTCCAGCACCCGAAACTGCCCTTCCGCGTCGTCACCAAGGAATACTACCCGAACGCCACGCTCAGCCTGCGCCGCGGCGCCACCGGGGAAAACCCCTCGCTCGCCACCGCCGGCATCGGACCTCAGATCACCGCCACGCCCCAGCCGCTGACATACAAGCAGGACGAGCGCAACTGGCCCGTCGTCTTCGTCGAACTGCTCGGACCCGAGGGCACGCTCGGCACCTGGCTGCTCTCCCCGCAACTGCCCGCCCCGCAGACGTTCGACTACGGCGGCCACAGCTGGCGGCTCGCGCTGCGGGCCGAGCGCGCCTACAAGCCCTTCTCGCTCACGCTGCTGAAGTTCACGCACGACGTTTACCTCGGGACGGATATCCCGAAGAATTACTCCAGCCGGCTGCGCCTCACGACGCCCGACGGCAAGGATGACCGCGAGGTGCTCGTCTACATGAACAACCCGCTGCGCTATGCCGGGCTCACCTTTTACCAGGCCAGTTTCGACCCCAGCAACGACCACAACACGATCCTCCAGGTCGTCCGCAACCCCGGCTGGCTGCTGCCCTACCTCTCCTGCGTGATGATGACCCTCGGTCTCGTCGTGCAGTTCGGGATTCACCTCCTCGGCTTCATCAACAAACGCCGCGCTGTCCCGGCCACCCCCGCCTGATGAAAAAAGCCGTCGTCCTCATCCTCCTGCTCCTCGCCCTCGCCCTCATCGCGAAGTCCCTCCTGCCGGCGCGCAATCCCGGGGCCTTCGACGTCGTCGGCTTCAGCCGCCTGCCGGTGCTGGTCAACGGCCGCGTGAAGCCGCTGGACACCGTCGCGCGCTCCTCCCTGCTCGTGATTTGCGGCACCACCTCCAACGACTCCTCAAAAAGCAGCCTCATCCTCACCCCCGACAAGCGAGAGCTGAACCCCAACGAGTGGCTGCTCGACGTGCTGTTCCGCCCCGCACAGGCCGACACCTACCAGGTCATCGCCATCGACAATCCCGACCTGCTCACCCTGCTCAACCTGCGCCGCGAGGAAGGCTTGGCCGACCGCCGCTTCTCCTTCGCCCAGGTGGAGAAATCACTCGCCGAGATCGACCGCCAAGCCCGGCTCACCGAGCCCGTCGAGCCCCAGGTGCGGTCCGCCTTCCAAAAGGCCGTTGTCCAGCTGCAATCGAACATCATCCTGTATGAGCGGCTCAAGGAGAGCCTGATCAGCTCCGACAGCCAGAATTTCCTCGCCGCGCTCTTTGCCTTTCAAAACACACTCGGCGCCAGCGTCGAGGCCGTGCGCGCGAAACAGGCCGGCCAGCCCTTCGACGCGGACGCGGCCCAGAAGCTGATCGAAAACGGCCAGCGCTTCGACCAGATGGCCCGGGTCGGCTACCTGCTCGCCGTGCCCCCGGTGAAGGGCGAGGCCGACACCAATGGCTGGCGCAACGCCGGCACCGCCCTGCTCGAGACCTTCCAAACCGGCCAGGTCAACCCGCACGTCATGGCCTACGCCGGGCTCGGACATTCCTGGGCGGGCGGCAACGCCACCGACTTCAACACCATCCTCCGGCTCTACCGGGACGAGTTGGTGAAGAGCTTTCCCTTAGCCCTCGCGAAATGCACGGCCGAGGCGCGCTTCAACGCGATGAAGCCGTTCAACACCGCGATGACCCTCTACGTGCTGGCCTTCTTCGTCGCCGTATTCTCCTGGCTCAAATGGCCCGCCGAACTCGGCCGCGTCGCCTTCTGGCTCATCCTCGCCGCGTGGCTGATTGCCACCGCCGGCATCGTGACGCGCATGTGGCTGGAGGGCCGCCCGCCGGTCACCAACCTCTATTCCTCGGCGCTCTTCGTCGGCTTCATCGCCGTCGGCTTCTGCCTCGGGCTCGAATACTTCTACTGCAACGCCATCGGCTCCGTCGCCGCCGGCGGCATCGGTTTCGCCACCCTGCTGATTGCCTACTACCTCTCCCTCGGCGGCGACACGCTCGAGATGATGCGCGCGGTGCTCGACTCGAATTTCTGGCTCGCGACCCACGTCGTGACCGTCGTCGCCGGCTACGGGGCGACCTTCCTCGCGGGGTTCCTCGCGCTGATCTACATCGTCCGCGGCGTGTTCACCAAATCGCTGGACCAGCCCACCGCGGACGCGCTCGCCCGCATGGTTTACGGTATCGTGTGCTTCGCCACACTGTTCAGCCTGATCGGCACCGTGCTCGGTGGCATCTGGGCCGACCAGTCGTGGGGCCGCTTCTGGGGCTGGGACCCAAAGGAAAACGGCGCCCTGATCATCGTCATCTGGAACGCCGTCATCCTCCACGCCCGCTGGGGCGGACTCGTGAAGCAACGCGGCCTGATGTGCCTCGCGGTCTTCGGCAACATCGTGACGGCCTGGAGCTGGTTCGGGGTCAACCTGCTCGGCGTCGGCCTGCACAGCTACGGCTTCGTCGAGTCCACCTTCCTGTGGCTGATCCTCTTCGTCCTCAGTCAGGCCGCCTTTATCGCCCTCGCCAACCTCCCGCTGGAGCGGTGGCGGAGCTTCCGGCAGCCCTGACGGTAGGGCGGGACTAGCGATCCCCGCCTACTTACCCAGCAATTCTTCGGCGTGGGCCAGGGCGCTCTTCGCCTTGCTGTCGCCCAGCATGCGCGCGAGTTCGCTAACCCGCGCCTTTCGGCTGGCTTGGATCGGCTCGATCGTGACCACGGCACGGTCCTTCGACTGGTCCTTGGTCACCACGAGGTGACACGTCGCCTGCGCGGCGACCTGCGGGAGGTGAGTCACACAGAGCACCTGGTGATTCCGCGCGATCTCGGCCATTTTTTCGCCGACCACGCGGCCAATCTCGCCGCCAACATTCGCATCCACTTCGTCGAACACCAGCAGCGGCACTTCGTCGAGATCGGCCAGCACGGTCTTGAGCGCCAGCATCACGCGCGCGAGCTCGCCGCTCGACGCCACGCGGTTCAGCGGCAGC
>QQNC01000034.1 GCA_003402695.1 Verrucomicrobiota bacterium
CCGGCGTCGGTGCTCAACCGCGGGTTTGCCATCGTGCGGGACGAACAGGGCCGGCCGGTGTCGCGGCGCGCGGGGGTCAAGGATGGCCAGCGGCTGAGCAACGAGTTCAGCGATGGGTCGGTGAAGGTCCGGGCGGAAGAATGAGCCCCTTTTGCCATTGCAAAGAAGCTCAACGGGCTGACGCGGCAATCCATCCGTGCGGCCGTGCGTTGCTTTCCGGACGGATTGCCGCGTCGGCTGGCGGCCTCCTCGCAATGACAATCAAAACTGACCCCGCCGCTGGAATAATTCCCTCTGCTGACTACTCTTAGGGGCCATGAGATTGTTTCGTTATCTTCCCTTCTTTACCGCGCTGGCGCTCGTCGCCGGGGCCGAACCCGACATGATGAAATCCAACCCACCCGCCAAAGACGCCTTGGAATGCAAATTGGGCGAGAAATCCGCCTGCGGCCTGCCGTCCAACGTCGTCATCGACATGAGCAAGGCCAAGGTGCAGCGCACCGATGCCGAATGGCTGCAGACGCTTAACCCGCGCCAGTTCCAGGTCGCGCGCAAGCAGGGCACCGAGCCGCCGTTCCAGAACGAGTACTGGGATCACCATGAGGATGGGGTCTATTTTTCCGTATGCAGCGACACGCCGCTGTTTGACAGCCGCGACAAGTTCGAGAGCGGCACGGGCTGGCCGAGCTTCACGAAGCCGATCGAGAAGGCCTTCGTGGGCGAGACGACCGACGTGAGCTACGGGATGGAGCGCACGGAAGTGCACTGCAACGTGGACGGCGCGCACCTCGGCCACGTCTTCCCCGACGGCCCCGCGCCGACCGGGCTGCGTTACTGCATCAACAGCGCCTCGCTGAAGTTCATGCCCCGCAAGGCCTACGCGGCCTGGGTGGCGAAGAACGAGGCGGGAGCGAAGAAGTAGCAGGCATCAGCGGATGCCGTTTTCGGGTCCGGGTAGGGCGGGTCTTTGACCCGCCCTGATTGTCATTGCGAGGAAGCCCATCGGGCTGACGTGGCAATCCATCCGTGTTTGAGGTTTGCTATCCAGATGGATTGCCGCGTCGGCCTGCGGCCTCCTCGCAATGACAATCGGTGATGAATACCAAGTCTACCATTTCTCTGCCCGGTCCAGCCACTCGGGGTTCATTTTCTCGATCAGCGCGATCTTCTTAATGCGGGATCCGGCCTTGAGCTGTTTCTCACGCGCGATGGCGTTGTCCACGTAACTGGACTCTTCGAAGTAAACGAGTCGGCTCACTCTATATTGGGCGGTGAAGCTCCCATCGATCCCTTCCCAATGTTGCCTGATCCGGCGGGAGAGACTGTTGGTTACGCCGATGTAGAGCGTGCCGTTTTTCTGGCTCGCAAGAATGTAGACCCAATAGGACTTCCCGGACATGCGAAAAGGCGGAGACACATGGATTGCCGCGTCGGACTACGGCCTCCTCGCAATGACAATCAAGGATGAAGGCTACGCCCCACCTCTACGGCGTAAAGACTCCGAAATTTTCGAAAACTACGCTTTCGGGAATTTGAGCCACTTCGCGCCGAGCTTGGAGCTCTTCACCACGGTCTCGATGAAGACCATGCCTTCGACGCCGTCCTCAATGGTGGGGAAATCCAAATCCTTCGGCTGGCGCTTGCCCTCGACCTCCGCGGCAATCGCGCGGTAGGCCTCGAGGTAGATGTTGGCGAACGCCTCGAGGTAACCCTCGGGGTGGCCGGCGGGGATGCGGGTGAACCGGCCGACGCGCGGCGTGAGGTAGCCGTTGCCGCGGCGCCAGGTCTGGCGGGGCTGGTCGGCGTACTTCACGACGAGTTCGTTGGGGAATTCCTGCCGCCACTCGAGTCCGGCTTTCGTGCCGTAGACGCGGATGTTGAGCATGTTCTCGTCGCCGATGCTGATCTGCGAGGAGTGCAGCACGCCCTTGGCGCCGCCCTTGCAACGCACGAGCACGTTGCCGTCGTCGTCGAGCTTCCGGCCCTTCACGAACGTGGTGAGGTCGGCGCAGAGCGACTCGATGTGCAGGCCCGTGATGTAACGGGCGAGGTTCTCGGCGTGCGTGCCGATGTCGCCCATGCAACCCGCGACACCGCTGCGTTTCGGGTCAGTGCGCCAGCCGGCCTGCTTCTGGCCGGTCTTTTCGAGGAAGGTGCTGAGCCAGCCCTGCGGGTACTCGACGACGATCTTGCGAATCTGGCCGACGCTGCCGTTGGCCACGAGCTCGCGCGCCTGCTTCACCATCACGTTGCCGGTGTAGTTGTGCGTGAGGACGAGGACCTTCTTCGATTTCTTTACGATCGCGCGCAGCTTGACGGCCTCGGCGAGGTTGAAGGTCGCGGGTTTGTCGAGAACGACATTGAAGCCGGACTCGAGGAACAGCTTCGCGGGCGGGAAGTGCTGGTGGTTCGGCGTGACGATGACGACGAAGTCGAGCCGCTGGCTGGCGGGCAGCTTGGCCTCGGCCTTGGCCATTTCCTGGTAGCTGCCGTAGACGCGCTTCGGGTCAAGGAAGAGGTCGGCGCCGGAGGCCTTGGACCGGGCGGCGTCGGAGGAGAACGCGCCGGCGATGAGCTCGGCTTTGCCATCCATGATGGCGGCGATGCGGTGGACGGCGCCAATGAACGCACCGCGCCCGCCGCCGATCATGCCGAAACGTAATTTACGATTCATAAAAGGAGTCTGTTTTTACAGGAGGAGACGGAGAGAACGGAGTAGCGCAGATGAGATCTCAGATCTCAGTTCTCTCCGTTTCCTCCGGTAATAAATAATCCGGGTTACTGGTTTTTCTTGTCGAACGCCGCGTCGAAGGCGAGGGCGCTGGACGGGAAGTCGACCTTGCGGACGAAGGCGGCGGCCTCGGTGGCGCCGTGGACGCGGTCCATGCGGATGTCCTCCCACTCGACGGAGAGGGGGCCGCGGTAGCCGACGTCGTTGAGCGCGACGATGATGTCCTCGAACTTGATGTCGCCGTGGCCGAGCGAGCGGAAATCCCACGCGCGGCGGGCGTCGCCGAAGTTCACGTGGCCGCCGAAGGTGCCGACGGTGCCGTCACCGTGGCCCCACCACACGTCCTTCATGTGGACGTGGTAGATGCGGTCGCTGAACGCGCGGATGAACTTCACGTAGTCCACGCCCTGATAGCCGAGGTGGGACGGATCGTAGTTAAAACCGAAGCGCTTGTGGCCCTTCACCGCGGCGACGGCGCGCTGGGCGGAGGCGATGTCAAAGGCGATTTCGGTCGGGTGGACCTCGAGGGCGAAATTTACATTCACCTCGTCGAAGGCCTTGAGGATCGGGCGGAAGCGCTTGCCGAAGTCGGCGAAGCCGGCGTCCCAGTACGCCTGCGACGTCGGCGGGAACGCGTAGATCGAGTGCCAGATGCTGGAGCCGGTGAAGCCGTTGACGACGGCGGGGAAGTCATCCGCGCCCTTGCGGCCGGGCTTGGCGTTGAAGAACGCGCGGGCGGCCTTGGCGGCGGTGATCATCTTCTGCGCGGCGCGCGAGCGGACGCCCTCGGGCTCGCCGTCGCCCCAGACATCGGGCGGGAGGATGGCCTGGTGGCGCTCGTCGATGCGGTCGCAGATGGCCTGGCCGACGAGATGGCTGGAGATGGCGTAGCAGGTGAGCCCGTGGTCCTTCAGCAGGGCCCACTTGGCGGCGACGTACTTTTTGTCGGAGGCCGCGGCATCAACATCGAAGTGATCGCCCCAGCAGGCGAGTTCGACGCCGTCGTAGCCCATCTTTTTGACGAGCGGGGCGAGTTTCTCGAGGGGCAGGTCGGCCCACTGGCCGGTGAAGAGCGTACAGGGTCTCGGCATAGGACGAGGGAGTTGGGGATTGAGGGACTAAGTGTGCGCTAGAGCGCGACGACCGCCGCAAGATTTCGTCCTCCGTGTGGCGAGCGGCAAGGGAAAATCGGCGGGGCGGGCTGATTGTTCGGATGCGGAGGGGCGACCCCGAGCGCACGGAGGATTCACGAAGGGTGAGGGAACCGTCCGGTCTTTTGTCATCTCAGCACCCTCTGTGTCTCCTCTGTGGTCTCTGGGCCAACGGATAGGAAGTTCCGGTTTGGAGGCGAACCAGCCAACCCCAAGTCCCAAACCATGCCCCCGGCTTAAACGTATGCTTAAGTTGAGCTGTCGTAGATCGCGGGGGTGATGATCGCTTCGAGCGGCTGGTCTGCAGCGTAGGCGCGGAGGTTGCGGAGGGCGTGGGCGGTGGCGTCGACGTAGCGGTCGAGCGTGGGGCCGGCGATGTGCGGGGTGACGCTGACGTTCGGGAGACCGCGGAAGCCGCTGTCCTTGGGGAGGGGTTCGTCGACGAAGACGTCGAGGCCGACGGCGATTTTGCCTTCGCGGGCGACGCGGAGGAGCGCGGCTTCGTCGGTCACGCCGGCGCGGCCGACATTCACGAAGACGCCGCCGGGGCGGATGAGCCGGAAGTGGCGCTCGGTGACGATGCCGCGGGTGACGGGATTGAGCGGGGCGAGCTCGACGATGACGTCGTTGTCGGCGAAGAGCGCGTCGAGCGTCACGGCGCGGACGCCGAGCTGGGCAGCGACGGCGTCGGTCACGTCGGGGGCGGCGATCGAGACCGCGCAGCCGAAGGGCTCGATGAGCTTCAGGAAGGCCCGGGCGACCTGGCCGAAGCCGTGGATGCCGACGCGGCGGCCAAACAGCGAACCGGCCTGTTCCCAACCGTCGCGCCACCCGCCGTCGCGGTGGATCATCAGTGTCCAGCGCGGTGCGAGCCGCAGGCAGGAGAGCGTGTGGAAAAGAGCGCACTCGGCGACGGTCCGGCTGATGGCGCCGCCCCAGTTGGTGAGCAGCAGGCCGCGTTCGAGCTGGGCGCGCGTCACGAGGTTGCGCACGCCGCCGGTGAGGTAGCAGACGTAGCGCAGGCGCGGCGGGAGCGTGGCCGGCATGGGTAGCGTGGCCCAGCCACAGACGATCACCTCGGGGTTGAAGGCGGTCAGCTCGCGGGCAAACGACTCGGGCGTGTGTCCGGAGGGATCGACCAGCCGGAACTCCGGGGCGAGGGCACGCAGGTCGGCGAGGGCCGATCCGGACAGGAATTTTATCTGTTCATCCGGCGTGGCGACAAGGAGCAGGGTGGTGGGCCGGGGCATGGGTTTTGTATTACAGGAGGTAACGGAGAGAACGGAGGGTCGAATCTGGAATGGCTGAATCAGTTCTCAGTTCCCTCTGTTTCCTCCTGTAAAAACAAGCAACTTCACCGGTACAGCCAGAAGCGCTTGCTCTCTTCCTGGTAGATTTTCGCCTGCTCGCGCCATTGGCGGAGCCAGCCGGCGACGTCCACCTTTGCGCCTTTGGCGACGAGGTCGTTGTAGAAGGCGGTGGAGCCCATGTGCACGAGGAACGTACGGCGGTCGGCCGCCTTGGCGGTGGCGAAGGGGTTTTTCGGATCCAGCTTACACGCCAGCTGCATCAGGTAGAAACTTAGCGCGGTCGGCTGCCAGTCGTCGTAGTCGGCGACCTCGATGTACAGGCCGGTCGCCGGCTTGCCGTAGCGGTCGGGGGCGCTGACGCGGCGGTATTGCAGGCCGGGCAGGTTGAGCGCGCGCAGTTCATTTTCGACGACCTCAATCTTCACCGAGCGGTGGGCGATGCCGCGGAACGGATACGATTTGCCGACGCCGTGCGTAAATCCGCCGAGGATGCAGCCGAGGCCGGTCATCGGGTAACCCATGCAGGCGGCGAAATCCTGGATCGCGGTCGAGGTGGGGACGAAGTTGAGCCCGGTCTCGGGCCAGCGCATCGCGCGCCGCCAGCCGCGCATGGGGATGACGGTGAGCCGGCCTTTCCGGCGGGCGGAGTCGGAGAGGGAGAGTCCGCCGGGCGGGGCGGCGTCCTTTACCATGAGGGCGAGTTCGCCGATCGTGAGGCCGTGGACGTAGGGCACGCGGAAGCGGCCGACGTCGCTCATCCACTGCGGGTCCATCGGCGGGCCGTCCACCTTGAGGCCACCGAGCGGATTGGGGCGATCGAGGACGATGACCTCCTTGCCGTTGGCAAAGCAGGCTTCCATCGCGGACTTCATCGCGCCGGTGAACGTGTAGCTGCGCGTGCCGTTGTCCTGAAGGTCGATCACGAGCGCATCAATGCCGCGGAGCTGGGAAGAGGTGGGGACGAAGTGCTTCGACTTCAGGTTGTAGAGCGAAAACACCATCAGCCCGGTGCGCCTGTCCACCTGGTCGGGGAACGTCATTTCGGCCGGCAGCTCGTCATAGAGGCCGTGCTCGACGGCGTAGAGCGCGACGAGTTGCACGCCGGGCGCGTGGCGGAGGACATCAATGGTGCTGAGGCCGCGGCGGTTCACGCCGGCGGGATGCGTGAGCAGGCCGATGCGCTTGCCTTTCAGGACGTCGAAGCCGCGCGCCTCCAGCACATCGATGCCGAGCATCACGGGGAACGCGGGTGCAGACGAGACGATGACGGGGGCGACACGCGGGGCGGCGGGGGTGGAAGCGGAGGCCACGCGCGCGGCGGGTGCGACGGCGGTGGCCTTGGGCGCGGGCCGGGTTGGCGCTTTGCTGGAACTGCAGCCGAACAAACCCAGCAACAGGATGAGGGGCACGCCGAGATGTTTCAAAGGAAGGGGGCGAAAGTGGCCGCGCATGTGGTTCGAAACGTTGGGCGGCAGTGCAGCTCCGTCGAGAAAGTTTGCGGGAATTTGTTCACAGCGCGTGCGCCACGGCGGCGGTGAGGTTGGCGCCGGCGGCCGACAGGGCCTCGGTCAGTGGCTGGCCGGCGGGCGTGATGGGGTGGAGCGTGAGACCGGGGCGCGCATCGGTGGCGGTGACCTGGCCGGCGAAGATATGGGCGGGCTTGCCCCGGGCCAGGGCGAGGGCGGCGACGGCGCCGGGACCCTTGCCGCTGAGCGAACTGGCGTCGAAGCGGCCCTCGCCGGTGAGGATGAGATCGGCGGCGTCGATGCGGGCGTCGAGGTCGAGCCACGCGGCAACCAGTTCGAAGCCGGGCAGGAGCTTGGCGCCGGTGCCCGCCATCAGGCCAAACGCAATGCCGCCGGCGGCGCCGGCGCCGGGTTGATCCATGAGGGTGTCGGAAGCGCCGCTCTGCGCGCAGAGGAGGAGCCCGAGCCGTGCGCTGGCATGGTCGAGCCGGGTGAGATCGGCGGCCTGCAGGCCTTTTTGTGGCCCGTAGACAGCGGCGGCGCCGTTGCGGCCGAGGAGGGGATTGGTGACGTCGCAGGCGATCCGGATGGGCGGGAGCGTGGCGGGGATTTTCCCGGTGATGCGCTCGATCAGGTCCCAGCGCGCGGGAACGGGGGGGCGGATGATTTCGCCGTCGTGCGAGAGAGCATTGAGTCCGAGGGCGGACAGGGCGCCGAGTCCAAGGTCATGGGTCGCGCTGCCGCCCACGCCGAGGACGATGGCGGCGGCGCCGGCTTGCGCGGCGGCGGCGATGAGCTGGCCGGTGCCGAGGGTGGTGGTTTTCCACGGGTCGCGCTGATCCGCGGGCAGGAGCGCCAGCCCGCTGGCGGCGGCCATTTCGATGACGGCAATCTCGGCGGAGTCGGGGAGGTCGGCGGGCAGTTGAAGCAGCGCGCGGGCGGCGGTGGGGATTTTCGACCAAGGAACGAGTCCAAAGGCCGCGTTGACGGCCGCGCCGCGCGGACCGGTGACGGAGAGGGATGAGAGGGCGCCGCCGGCGGAGCCGGTGAGGATTTCCGCGAAGCCCTCGCCACCGTCAGCGAGCGGGCAGAGGTCGAGTGACCAGTCGGGATGGCGTTCGTGCAGTGCCCGGGCCGCGGCCTCGCAGGCCGGGCGGGCGGCGAGGGAGTCTTTGAATTTGTCGAAGGCGAGCAGGACGCGCATGCGGGGGCTACGAGACGTATTCGGGCAATTGAAGGCGAGCGTTTTGCGAAGCGACCTGCCACCGGTCGTTTTCACTTCTTAAGTATAAACGACATTGGGGCGGGGATCGGGCTAGGGCGGGTCTGCGACCCGCCTTGTCATTGCGAGGCGGCCCCAATGGGCGAACGAAGCAATCTATCCGGATTTCAGATGGATGGCTGCGTTGCTGCGCTGCTCGCAATGACCCGTGGGAAAAGGCGGGTCGAAGCCCCGCCCTACTCACCGATTCGGTCGAAGCGGGGGACGGACTGGTGGTTGAAGGTGACGGTTTCGGTCCACATGCCGGCGGGGCGGACCCAGAGGCCGTGTTCGCCGTAGAGCGCCTCGTAGACGACGAGCGGCTCGAGGGTCTCGGAGTGGCGGGCGAGTCCGACGACGCGGTATTCGCCGCCCTTGTAATGGCGGTAGCGACCGGGGCGCGGTTCGGCGGGGAGGGGTGGGAGGGAGTCCATGGGAGAAGCCGGCTGCGCCGGCGGAGATCGGAGATGGGAGATCGGGAGGCAGCCTGCTTGCAGGCGCTTTCCGAAAAGCGCGAGCAAGCACGCGGCTTACGTAGGCATTTTTGGCGTGGCCGCGCGGAGGGCCCACGCGTGGCCGGTGAGGAGGCGGGCGGGGCCGTTGGCGGTGAGTTGGACGACGGGGATGGAGGGAAACTCGACGACGCGGGTGTAGATGGCGCGGTCGTTCACGAAAACCTCGATCATCGAGCGGTCGAACAGCCAATGGACGCGGATGGGTGAGGTGGCGGCGTGGGCGACGGGTGGACGATCGCCGAAACGTACACCGTCGGGGCCGAGGGCGATGGTCACGCCGGCGATTTCGCAGCGGAGGGTGGTGGCGGGATCGCGCTCGAGCGTCAGTTCGACTTCGTGCGAATGGTCGCCGGGGAGGGCGAGGGCCGCCGGGGTGCAGTCGAGCGATTGCGCGGAAAACCTTTTCTCTCCGGAACGCAGGACGGCGATTTCGGCGGCGGGGGCGGCGCAGAGGTCGCCGGCGGCGTCGAGCCAGACACGGCGCGGGGCGCTGAGACGGCCGTTCCAGCCGCGGCCCTTGGGAAAACGCTGAACCCAGCCGAACAGCAGCATGCGACCGGTGGGATCCACGATGGTCTGCGTGGCATAGTAGCTGTCGCTTTCATCCACGCGTCCGTGGCGCTCGACCTGGAACGTGTAGGTGGCGAGATCGAGCATACCGCTGTACCACTCGACCTCGCGAACGGGTGAGGTGAGCAGCACCCATTTCTTTCCCAGTTTGAACAGGTTGGGGCACTCGAAAAACGTGACCGAGGACTTGGGCGCGCGGAGGATGATGCCGCGGTAGACCCACTGGCGCAAGTGGTCGTCGGGGTTTTCGTAGAGGGCGATGACGGATTCCTCGCCGAGCCAGGCACCCAGCACGAGAAACGTACGGCCCTCGGTGCGAAAGACGTAGGGATCGCGCCAGCCGCGCTCGAAGGCGGGGCCCCCGTGGGTTTTCAGGTCGATCACCGGCGTGGCGACCGCCTGCTTCCAACCGATCAGGGCGGCGTCGGTGGGCGAGGCGAGGACCTGGGCGCCGGGGTGCGCCTCGTCGTGCATCACGCTCGTGTAGAGGATCTGTGGAACGCCATCGGCATCGAGCGCGGCGCAGCCGGAGTAGCAGTGTTTTTCACCGAGCGCGTGCTGCGGGGAGAGGGCGAGCGGGAGGTGCTCCCAGTGCACGAGATCGCGGCTGCGGGCGTGGCCCCAGTGCAGGTCGCCCCATTCCTCGCCACCGGGGTTGTGCTGGTAGAAAACGTGGTACCACCCGTCGTGCCAGAGCGTGCCGTTGGGATCGTTCATCCACTGCGCGGGCGGACCGAAGTGCCACCGCGGAAGCGCGGGATCGTTGATCGCGGGGTAGGCGGGCCAGGCAGACATCGGGAAACGATCCTAATCGCGGAAACGCGGAGGAGCGGAAGCGCGGAGTAAGGCCGGCTTCATTCCGCGCTTCTGCTCCTCCGCGTTTCCGCGATCTGCCAGAGTTGATTCCGTGCTCAGAACTTCGAGCCGTTGGCCTTGGTGCCGCAGAGGGAGACCTCGAGTCCGAGTTCCGCGGCGAGCGCGGCCTTGGTGTACATCGCGAGGTCGGCCTCGGCGGCGGAATTCGCGTAGGCGACCTGGATGTGGTTGGCCTTGTGGCGCGCCATCATCTGGTCGCGGCTCACGCCGTACGTGACGGCATGCATGATGGGCCACTGCACGGTGGTCTCCGCCCAGCGGCGCTCGGTCTCGGCGCGCGGGAGGGTGACGACCTGGGCGCGGCCGAGGTCCATCTTGAGCTTGCCGTTGGCGACGAAGACGCGGCTCCAGACGATCTCGCCGGGCTTCGCGATGCCGCGCACAGTGCCGCCGCCGAGGCGGAAGTACATGAGCGGCTGGCGGAGCGAGTCGGTGCCGGCGTAGCCGTCAATGTGGTGCGCGGGCGGGGCGCTGCCGGAGATGAGGAACACCCAGACGTATTCCTTGGTCGTGCCACTGCGGTCGTAATCACCCCAGCGGAGGTCGTGGAGGGTGTTCTCGACCGGCTGGCGGAGGGCGGTGTGGACGCGGTTGGTGAAGAGGCCGTCGAGACCGGCGCATTCGTCCACCTCGTTGAAATGCGTGAGCGGCTGGCCGTCGCGGATGATCTCGCCCGAGGCATTGGCGACGGGCGGACGGTCGGAATTGTTGAGCAGGCCCTCGACGAGGTCGGAGGCGGGCAGGAGGTCCTTGAGGCCCTGCTGGTATTGGATGCCGATGGACTCGCAACCGAACTCATCGGCGATGCGCAGGGCGGCGACGTAGGTTTTGCACTGCCAGATGACCTGCGACTCGGTGAGGTCGGTCTCCTCGTTGGTGCCGAGCTGAAACTTCATGCCCTTGGCCTTGAGCCAGGTGAAGACCGCGCGCGCCTCGGTGTCGCTGACCTGCGTGGCGCCGTAGTAGAGGGCGGACTGCGAGAGGCGCTCCTTGTAGACGCCGGTCTGGAAGAGCAGCTCGTCGGGAATGATGGCGTTGAACATGCCCATGCAGCCCTCGTCGAAGATGCCCATGATGGACTTCTTCCGGCGGAGGTCGTCGGCGATTTTCTTGGAGAGCGCGCGGGCCTTGACGGGCACGGTGGCCTTGGCGAGCGGGCGGACGTGCGCGGTGGGGTGCTTGACCGCACCGACCTTCAGCCAGGTGGCGAGGCCGGAGAGGAGGAATTCGTCGGTGAAGTCGGCGCTCCAGAGCGTCGAGTACTTGACGCCGGCCTTGGTGAGGGAGCCGTTGAGATTAAGCATGCCGACGAGGCCGGGCGCGGTGCCGGACCAGTTGGCGACGGTCAGGATGGGGGCCGAGTGCGAGATCAGCCCGTGGAGAATGTGGTGCGAGTACTGCCAGACGGCCTCGGCGACGATGACGGGGGTTCTCGGGTCGATCGTGGCAAACACGGCCATGCCCTCCTTCTGGGAGCTGATAAAGCCGTGCTTCACGGCGGGCTTGTAGGGGTGGGCACGGACGAGCTTGTAGCCGAGCCGGGCGAGGGCGGCGGTGAGCTGCTGCTCCATCGCGGCCTGGCCGGGCCAGGTTTTTTCGTTGGCGGACTGGCGGAGGTCGCCGTTGGCGACGAGCAGCACGGTTTTCTTGGGAGACTTTTTCATGGGGAGAAGGGGACCGCCAACCAAACGGATGCCCCGGAGAATGCAAAAGAAGAAAACAAAAAAGCCAGCCCGCGGGTGCGGGCTGGCTCGGAAGTTTTATGACAGACGGCGGATTACTCGACCGTTAGCAGCGAGACGACCTGCGTCACGCCCTCGGTATCGAGGGCAAGGCGGATGGCTTGGCCGATGGAACCTGGGGAGTGGGCGGTGCCCTTGAGGGTGACGACCCCGGCGTCGGCATCGACGTTGATCTTCAGGGCCGAGAGGTCGGAGTCACCGACCAGCTTGGCATTGATGACGGTGACGATACGGGCGTTGTCGGCGACGGAGGCGACCTTTTCGCCGGCGGCGGCGGTCTTGGTGCGCACGACCCGGCCGCCCTTTTCGAGGTCCCGGCCGATGTCGGAGGGCGTCAGCTTCCACTCGGTGAGTTTGTCGGAGACGGCGTTTTTGACGTCCTTGGCGACTTCCTTGGCTTTGTCCGCGACGTCGCTGGCGACCTCCTTGGTCTTGTCGACGGCGGTGTTGGCGGCGTCCTTCGTCTTGTCGACGAAGGTGGCGGAATCATCCTTCTTGCTGCAGCCCACGAGGGCGAGACTGAGGACGGAGAGGGCGAGGAGGTATTTTTTCATAGGGAGGGAGGGTTGATGATGAGGTAACGATTGACCGGTGAAACGGGGCTTGGTTCGCGTCCGGAGGGGACTTTTTCCGGACTGTCACAGAATCAACATTGCCCGGCGGCAGCGGCTCCGCTTCGCTTTTCCCATGGCCCAGAAAACCGCTCTCATCACCGGCGCATCGCGCGGCATTGGCCGTGGCATCGCGCTTGAACTTGCCCGCGCGGGCGGCCGCGTGGCCATCAACTATGCCGGCAACGCCGAGGCGGCCGCGGAGGCGCTCGCGCTGGTAAAGGCGGCGGGCGGGGACGGCTTCATCGTGCAGGGCGACGTGGCGGTAGCCGCGGACCGCGAGCGGCTCGTGGCCGAAACGATCAGGCAGTTTGGCCGCATTGACCTGCTGGTGAACAACGCCGGCGTGGCGCCGAAGGTGCGCGCCGACGTGCTCGAGGCGGGCGAAGAGAGCTTCGACCGGCTGTTCGCGATCAACCTGAAGGGGCCGTATTTCCTCACGCAGCTGGTGGCGAAGCAGATGCTGCAACAGGCGCCCGACGCCGAAGGCTTCCGCGGCCGCATCGTCAATATCACGTCCATTTCCGTCTACACGGCGTCGATCAACCGCGGCGACTACTGCATGGTGAAGGCGGGGCTGGCGATGATGACGAAGCTGTTTGCCGACCGGCTGGCGAACGACGGCATCAACGTCTATGAGATCCGCCCCGGCGTGATCGCCACCGACATGACGGGCGGCGTGAAGGAAAAGTACGACAAACTCATCATCCAGGACCAGCCGGGCATTACGCCGATCAAGCGCTGGGGAAAACCCGAGGACATCGGCCGGGCGGTGCGGGCGATCGCGGAGGACCGCTTTCCGTTCACGACCGGCGCGGTGTTCGACGTGGACGGCGGGTTCCACCTGCACCGACTCTAAGCGGGCAGGTCATGGGTTATGGGCGATAGGCGATTGGTTAAGGGCCCGGGTGGGTGGCGTTTGCCCCATCACTCATAGCCAATAATCCATCACCCGGAGGCGCGCAGCGCCTCCCGACTTGCGGAATGACCATTGGTTGGTAGGTTAGCGGGCCATGAAACAATTCCTTACCCTGATCGTTTCCCTCTTCTTCACCGCGGCGGTGTTTGCTGCCGCCGGCAAGGTTACCGACATCTCGCAGCCCGAGCTGCAGGCCGCCATCACCGCCAAGTCCGCCGTCATCCTCGACGTGAACGGCACCGATTCCTACAAGGCCGGCCACATTCCCGGGGCGATCGATTACATCGCGCACAAGGACCAGCTTGCGAAGCTGCTCCCCGCGGACAAGAACGCGCTTGTCGTCGCCTACTGCGGCAGCCCGTCCTGCCACGCCTACGCCGCCGCCGCGAATGCGGCCGTCAAGCTGGGCTACACGAACGTGAAGCACTTCGCGCCCGGCATCTCCGGCTGGCAACAGTCCGGCGCGGCGACCGAGAAGGGCCACTGATCCCGTCTTCGTTCCGCTTTGGCGGAACTACGACGAGGCCAGCCCGCCGATGGGCGGTTGATTTCCAAGCCCGGGCGATTTGCCCGGGCTTTTTCGTGCGGTCTGTCCGGCAAAGGATGACGCATATTTTGCTTTGGTGCTGACCGGTGGGGGCAAAAAAACTGGAGCCGCAGAGGGAATGATAGGAGCTGCGCGAGAATTGCCATCATCGGCGGTAATATCACTTCGCTACAACCGGTGGTGGATTGACGGTGCCAGAACCGCAACGGATGGTGCACGCCTGCCCTCGAGCCCGGCGCCATTCGCCCGGCCCAGTCCGGCGTTTTCCTCCATGCCCACGCTCTCCCTCCCGGTTTCCTCCGCCCCTGAATCCGCCCGCGCCATCTCCGGCAAGGGCTCCCAGATCCTGAGCCGCGCCATTCCCGCCGACGGGCGGATGGTGCTGAAGCGCGACGGGACGCGCGTGCGTTTTGACCTCAACAAGATCACCCGCGCCATCGCGCTGGCCGTGCACGAGGTCCGCACGGACAACGCCCCGAATCCGTACCGGGACGACGTCCTGGCGTGTTACGGCCTCGAGAGCGAACCCTACCGCGAGGTCGCCGGGGTCGCGGCGGGCGTCGCGCAGATGCTCGAGCTGCATTATCGCGACGGCCGGCATCCCTCGATCGAGCAGGTGCAGGACGCCGTCGAGAAGGCCATTGCCGGCGCCGGGCGCTGGGAAGTCGCGCGCGCCTACATGCTTTACCGCGCACGGCGGGCGGAGCGGCGGCTCACGTCTTACACCAACAGCGGCATGGCGGACTACATCGCGATGGCGAAATACGCCCGCTACCGGCCCGAGTTGGGCCGGCGGGAAATCTTCACCGAGGGCGTCGACCGCGTGCGCGACATGCACCTCGGCTTTTTTGCCGCGAAGCTCGGGAGCCGGCTGCCGGCGGAGCTGCCGGCCGACATCGCGGAACTCGCGGGCGTCGAGGCGGGCCTGCTCGCGCACACCTGGGGCGGCCAGACGCTGGAGGAGATCATCCGTGACGCCTTTGCGCAGGTGGCGGCGAAGAAGGTGCTGCCCAGCATGCGGTCCATGCAGTTCGGCGGCGAGGCGATCCTCCGCAACCACAGCCGCATGTTCAACTGCAGCTTCTCCAACGTGGATCGCCTGGAGTTTTTCCGCGAATATTTCTTCCTGCTGCTGAGTGGCTGCGGGGTTGGCTTCTCGGTGCAGAAGCACCACATCGCGCTGTTGCCGGCGCTGCCGGCGCGCGGCGCCGAGAACGACCTGCCGGTCGTCCACTATCGCATCGCCGACACGATCGAGGGCTGGGCTGACGCCCTGCACGCACTCGTCGGGTCGTTCTATGATGGCACCCTGATCGAGTATGACTACTCCGCGATCCGGCCGCGCGGGGCTCAGCTCAAGACATCGGGCGGCAAGGCCCCCGGGCACCTGCCGCTGCGGAACACGCTGAATCGCGTCAGCGCGATCCTGACCAAGGCCACCGGCCGCGCGCTCCGGCCGGTCGAGGTCTACGACATCAACATGTATGTCGCGAAGGCCGTCCTCGCGGGCGGCATCCGCCGCTCGGCGACCATCTGCCTCTTCTCCCCGGACGACGAGGAGATGATGAACGCGAAGACGGGCAACTGGTTCGAGCAGAACCCGCAGCGGTCCGCCTCGAATAACTCGGCGGTGCTCTCGCGCAACCAGGACCATGCCGGCCTCTTTCAGAAGCTGTTCAAGGCCCAGAAGGAATTCGGCGAGCCGGGCTTTTATTTCTGCGACAACCCCGAGGCCGGCTGCAATCCCTGCGCCGAGATCAGCCTGCTGCCGGTGGTGGACTGGGAGCTGTCGGCGTCCGAGCGGGATGAGCTGTTCCGCCGCGGCTACAAGGGCGACCTGCCTGGCACGACGCGGCTGTCGGGCTTCCAGCACTGCAACCTGACGACGATCAACGGGCATGCCGCCATGACCGAGACGGCCTTCTACAAGGCCTGCCTCGCGGCCACCGCGATCGGCACGCTGCAGGCCGCCTACACGGACATGCCGTATCTCGGGCCCGTGACGCGGCTCATCAACGAGCACGACGCGCTGCTCGGGGTCTCCATCTGCGGCTTCATGGACAACCCCACGGTGCTCTTTGACCAGGAGATCCTGACCCAGGGCGCGCGGCTGTGCCGGGCGGCGAACCGGCTCATCGCCGGGCTGATCGGGATCCGGCCGGCGGCGAAGCTGGCGACCTGCAAGCCCGAAGGCACGGCGTCGCTCATCCTCAACGCCGCCTCCGGCATCCACCCGCACCACGCCCGCCGTTACTTCCGGCGCGTGCAGGCCAACCGCAAGGAGCCGGTGTATGCCTTCTTCAAGGCGGCGAACCCGCAGATGACCGAGAGCTCGGTCTACAATCCCGACACGGATGACGTCATCACCTTCCCGGTGGAGGCGCCGAAGAAGGCGATTCTCCGGAAGGACCTCACGGCCATCCAGTTCCTGGAACTGGTGAAACTTGTGCAGTCCTGCTGGGTGATCCCGGGCGGCGACCCCGCGTCGCGGTCCCCGGACTTGCACCACAACGTTTCCAACACCTGCACGGTCCGGCCGGAGGAATGGGACGAGGTGGCGGCCTTCATCTGGGCAAACCGGCG
>QQNC01000035.1 GCA_003402695.1 Verrucomicrobiota bacterium
CCCCGCGCGGGAATTCAAGGGCGAGGACCAGCAGCTCGACCGTGCGATCAGCGAGATCGTGACCGAGCTGAAGACCCAGCGCCAGACCCTGCCCCCGATCCCTGCCTGGCCCGACAAGCATGTCGACCCGCCGAAATCATAGCCCGCATCATCACGCGCGCTTGAATGCAAGGCCCCGGAGAAATCCGGGGCCTTTTTCACGCCGAATCGTCTCGGATCAGCCTGCCGCGCGGGCCTTGCCCTCGACTTCTGGTGGAGTCAGCCGCGGTTTCGAGCATTCGTCGCACTGTCGCCGGCGTTGCCGGCCACGACGAATCGGTTCTCGCCGATCTCCTGATTGGCTGCGGCGGACAGGGGAAGATCTGAAGGGGGTTGGGTCAGCGTAAAAGTCACCAGACGTGATTTAAGCGCAGGCACGTTTTGGTCACGGCCAAGGCCAACCAGTCGAACAAAGCCACCACAACAATCCCGTGCAGTTCGACGGGGAAAAATCGGAGTAATACACCCTGCAGTAACTACGAATTTTCTCCCCGAAAAACGTGGCAAGGACTTCGCCCACCTACGTGGCTTAGCACGCAAAGCTAATCATCAAATCCGCGGCACGAGGCCACCTAGGAATGGAAGAGTGCCGCCTAAAAAAGAACGTCCAGAGTTTGCTGTTACAGTCATGAAATTGCTCCGTGAAACCACCTTCGCCTCGCGCTCGGCGCCATATCTTGGGTCCGTCCTGAGTCTGGCTGCCTTGGCCGCGTATGGGTTGATGGTGGAGCCTGGCAATGGAGCCCGTGGGTTGCCCTGCCTGTGGACGCTCATCTTCCACCACGAATGTTTTGGCTGCGGGCTTACCCGGGCCGGGGCTTACATGCTCCGCGGCCGGGTCCAAGAAGCGATCAGCATGAATTGGCTGATTCTGCCCGTAACCGCGCTCGTCGCCCGGGAAATTTTCCTTCGTCTCGCCGGTGCGAGAAAAATCCAAACCCAGTTAAATACTACATCCCATGGCTGAAATCTCCCCGCTAGAACTAGCGGAAATGTCCAAATCGCTCACGGACACCCAAAAACTGATATTCAACCAGCAATACGCCTCCGACAAAAAGGATCGGGGCACTGCGGTCATTCTCGCCTTATTCGGCTATGATCGCTTTTGGCTCGGTGACATCACGCTCGGCATCCTGAAATACATCACCTGTGGCGGGTGTGGAATCTGGTGGCTGATCGACCTCTTTACCGCCAGCAGCCGCGCGGATGACCTCAACCGCAAAAAGGCGCGCGACATCATCGAC
Organism: Verrucomicrobiota bacterium; assembly: GCA_003402695.1. GTDB lineage: Bacteria > Verrucomicrobiota > Verrucomicrobiia > Opitutales > Opitutaceae > Opi-474. Next base: position 1,284 of record QQNC01000035.1, read on the forward strand.
GGAATCCAGGTCTCGGCCCGGTCCTAAGGCGGCAAGGATTCGCCTTACCGGCCCGGCCGGTGTCGCCCGGTGGCTTGGCGCCCTTTGCCGGATACTCCCCATCGGGGCAGGCCAAGACCTTGCCCCGATGGCTGCTTGTGGGCGGGCGGAATCTTCCAACCGCCGACAGCCTGACCATCCCTTCCGAGGCCCGCTCATGCGGCTGAGGGGGAAACACTTTGCTGCCTCACGCGCGCGCTTGGGAACGGACCGATCCGGGTGCGTTGCGGCCCCCCGTCGGCGGGCAAGCAACGCGCTTCACCTTTCAATCCGCCGACTTCCGCCTGCGCATGGCAACCGCCAGCATGATCGCCAGACCGCCGGCCATCAACCCATCGGTCCCCGGCTCGGGAATGGGAACAAAGGTTAGATTGGTTATGATCGGACTCCACGATCCGGAGCCCGACAATGTCACCATGCCGATGCCGCCAGGATCCTGGTAGCCAAAGAATACGGCAGGATTGCTGAGGCTGATGCCTGAGTAAATATTGAGCACGGTCGTGTCATTGGGGGCGTAAATCGTGACCGTCATGGTGCTGCTGTAACCCGCGAAATCCCGCACATCCAAGCCGAAGGCGATCGTGGGCGAGGCAAAAGTGATGTTCATGGTATTTCCATTGAACAGGAGCTCGCTGGAGACCGCGTTGTACCATCCCGCCGCGTCAAATTGGAGACTTGTGCCGGTGAAAGTCAGGCCCGGGCTGACCAGGTTGGGTCCCTGCGAGTTTATAATCGACGTGGAATCCAGCGAACTGGCCCCCGTATTCAGTGCGGTGCCCGGGGCGAGGAAGTAACCCCCGAAGGTCTCCGTGAATCCTGAGCCACCCAGGAGCGCATTTAAGGTCGGGCGATCGGCGAGGAGGCCGCCAGTTTGACCTCGGAGCGGACCCGCGAGGCAGATTAACAACATTGGCAGAACAAATTTATCTAAACGGATCACAGCCATGTTGTTTGGTTAACATTTATATCTCATCCACTTCGGATATCAAGCCCCGGCAACGGAACATGCCGCTGACACTGAGCGCAGAGGATAATGCCCGAGCGTCTTGGCGGTGAGAAGCTGAACGCAGGGCGAAAATTTGCCGCCTGCCCGATTGTCATCGGGCCGATTCATCGGACGAGTTGGACATCACGGCCGCCAGCTTTTCTGCTTTCGTTTTCCCGCCCGCGCCCTACGTTTCGCCCTTCCTGAGCCGGAGAGGTGGCAGAGTGGTCTATCGTACCTGACTCGAAATCAGGCGTGCCCGCAAGGGTACCGGGGGTTCGAATCCCTCCCTCTCCGCCAGTTTCCTTCAGAAAGAACCCAGGGGGGTTATTTAAGCGGTTTCAGTAGCCCGCAGTAGCGGGCTTCTTGTATAGATGAAAGAAAGCCGAATTAAATGAGAGTTCTAACTCAACCAGGCCAGATGCCAGCCGGATCGGGCTTCGGGGATCGAGAGATTTAAGCGGTGTAAATTTCGCGACACCCCCTGGGGTCATGTGACCACAGCCGGGAGACCTCTTATTTAACTGGGATCGCATCAGCCACTGGCCCGGAATTCGTCTCGGAATGCCGAGTGCGTTTTTCTCCCCACCGTCGCTAAAAGCCGGTCTACACTGGTAAAAGAGTATAGGGCCGAGCTCATTCTTCTTGGAATTTTCGGCCAGCCCCTCGCGGCGGCGCCCAAATCGGATCATCGCGCTTGGTTAAGAATGCGCAAAATGAATAGACAGCGTGCTCGGGCGTTGCCGACCCCGAGTACTTGTTGAAACCTGAACTTCATTCATGACAGCAATTTTTCATTCTACTCTAAAAACCCGTCCTACGGATCACCTTCAAAATCTTCGAGAGCGGCACGCGGCCGCACCGAGACAAAGATGAAAATCGTCTACGGTGTATCGGGCGACGGCCTTGGTCATGTCTTCGAGGCGCTGGAGATTGCCCGGATTTTGCAGGCCGACGGGCATGTCGTGAAGATCCTCACGTATGGCGACCGGGCCCTGAACAACCTGGCCCGGTTCCAGCCCACGCGCATCGAGGGCGTGCAGCTTTGCTTTGGGCCGCGAGGATTGTCGCTGTGGAAAACCCTGCGGGCGCACTACCGCATCTTCCCGTTTTTTTTCAAAAACGGACCCCGCTTGCTGCAGGAGTTGAACGATTTCCAACCCGACGTCTTCATCACAGCCTACGAGCCCTTCACCACCTTTGCGGCCCACCGGTTGCGAAAACCGCTGATCAGCATGGATAATCAGAACGAACTGCGCCACCTGACGCGGCCGCCGGGAACCAATGCCTTCGCCTTCCACCTCTCGCTCCTGGCGACCCGGGTCGTGACCTACGCGGCAGCGGAGTACATTGTGAAGTCTTTTACGCGGCGGACCCAACTGCCCGACCGCATGCATCAGGTCGCGCCGATCATCCAACAGGAGATCCGGCGGCTCACGCCAACATGCGGACCGCATGTCCTGGTCTATTTGACGAAGGAGAATCCCGAACTGATCGCCGTCCTGAAATCCATCGATGAATCCTTCATCGTCTACTGCCTCAACCGGGTCGGAGAGGAGCAAAACCTCATTTTTCGCCGTCAGGGTCCGACCTTCCTGCCCGACTTGCGGGACTGCAAGGCCATCATTGGCACGACTGGTTTTTCCCTGATTGCCGATTCAATCTACCTGAAAAAACCGTACTTCGGAGTCCCGCTCAAAAAGCAGTTCGAGCAGACGCATAACGCGCATTTCCTGGCCGACAGCGGCTTGGGGGACTATTCCGAGACCGTCACGAGGGAACAGCTCGTGCGGTTCCTGGCCAAGCTGCCGGACTATCGCCGGATGCTGGCAGAATACGACCTCGATCCCGCCGAGCAGGAACAGACCCTGCGGCGGTTGCTGGCCAAGCTCGAGCGCCAGCAGGCCGCGGTGGCGGCGGCGGGACTCACAGTTCCTTGCCTCTGACTTTGAGGAGCAGGAATCGGTAGGCGTTCAACGCGAGAAGGAACAGGGCAAAAGCCACCGCCTGTCCGATGATCACGGCCACCCCGACGCGCACGCCCCGCATCAACAGGTGCTGCGTGAGCAGATAAATGGCCGGATCATAGACCCCGAGTCCGAGGATGACCGCCCCCGGCGAAAAATAGCCGATGTCACTGACAATGGCTTGGGCGTTGAAGGTTTTTTGTTTCTTCCGATCGTAAATCCGCGCCGCCAGCCAGGATAGGCCGCCTCCCACCAAGGTGGCAGCCACGGCGGTGGCGGAAATCACGGCTGAATTTACTGTGAAATGGGAGACCACCGGGGCGGCGATGCTCGCCAGCACCAACGCACCGCATTCCCCGACCAGGATCTCGCGATTGAAAATGAGCGTGGATTGCCGCACGGCTGACCCATTCGGGCAGACTTTCGGATTTCTGCCCAACACTTTTGGCCGGGTGGGAAGACAAAGAGTGGAACGCGGCCGGGGCCGCGAGCCCATGGAAATTTGGTTCGAGGCTGGGGTTCGGTATGGTCCCAGAGGACACCGAACCCAGCCCCGTCGCTCACGGAGTGCAGGGGATGATTCGTTCCGTGGCCCCTGCCCTCCTCCGTGGTTTCTGTGCTCCAAGGTTCGGGAACGGCCACCCGGGCTGGGCGCGGCGGGTGATACGTAGCCAGCGCGATTTCACCTGAACTTCACCTGTCGAAGTTGTCAGCCGGGGGAGGCAGACGAAAATCCCGCCTTCATTCATTGTGATGCCTGAAACCGCAGTTCCTTTTCCCTTGGCTGATGCGTACACGATCCGGGACGGCGAATTGACCCGGCAGGAGTTTCCCCCACATGGCCCGGCGGCCCTAGGCGCAGAGGCGACCTCGCTCGAGTCACTCATTCATCATCGCGGAATGCTCGCGGGCGGAACGCTGCTGGAGCAGGCGCACCGGGCGTTCAGCGACCGGCAGGTGGATTTCATGGCGGTCCAGCTGGCCGGCCGGGTGATCGGGCTCTGCGCCCGCGGCCAGATCGGCTTCATCATGGGCGCGCGTTTTGGCTTCGCCCTCAACAGCCAGCGCCCGGTCGAGACGGTGTTGGTGGCGAATCCCCTGATCATCACCGCCGGCACGCCGATGCGGGAAGTCCTGGACCAGGCCATGGCGCGCCAGGGTGAGGAATTTTATGAGGACGTCGTGCTGGTCGATGGCGACTGGAAGCTACTCGGGCTGATCCGGGTCGAATCACTCGCGCAGCTGCAATCGCGCCTGGTGGCCGAACAAGTCGAGGAACTGCGCCGGCAGCATGACATCCTGCGCCAGCAGAACCTGGAACTGTTCCGCGCCAGCCATGCGATGCGTCAGTCTCAGGGGCTGTATCTCGGGCTCTTCGAGGGGCACACCCTGGGCGTGGCGCTGCTGGACGTCCAGGGCGGCATCCACGAGCACAACCGCCGGCTGGGCGAGATGCTCGGCCTGAGTGAAAAATCCGCCGGACCCATCTCGCTGGCGGCCTGCGTGGTCGAGAAGGACCGGGCCGCTTTCCTCAAGCTGCTGGACGCCCATTCCCGGGGAATTTCCGTGCCCCCCCACGCGGGAATTCAGCCTCAATATTCCAACGCGCGGCGCGCGGTTGTTCCGCTGCTCCACCGGCTGGATTAACGAGACCGGGCAGATCTGCGCCTGCTTGGATGACATCACGGACCAGCGCCTATTGGAGCGTAACGTCCTGCGCCAGGAAAAACAAACCCTGCTCGACACCTTGGTCGGGGGCATCGCCCATGAGCTCAACAACAAGCTCACGCCCGTGCAGGGGTTCGCGGAACTGCTCAGCCTCGAGGGAAACGAGGAGAGCCGCCGTTACACCGGGTACATCAAGAAAAGCACGGCCGAGGCGGTGAATATCATCCGCCAACTGCTGCAGCTGTCGAAGCCCAGTGCGCCTTTGCCTCAGGCGGTGGATCTGCGCCAGATCGCGGAGGAAACCATCGGCATGCTGCGGTTCCAGATCCGCGAGTCGCGCTGTCAGGTGCGCGCCCTGCTGGATTCGTCCCCGGTCTGCGTCATTGCCGATGCGGCCCAATTGAAACAGGTCGCCATCAACCTGGTGCTGAATGCGCTGCATGCGATCGAAGGCCGGCCGGAGGGGATGCTCTCACTTGAGACCCATGTCACCGGGGGGACCGCCTCCCTGATCGTCGCCGACAATGGCTGCGGGATTCCGAGGGAAAACCAAAGCCGGATTTTCGATCCCTTCTTCACCACCAAGGGACACGAAAAAGGGTCGGGCTTGGGCCTCAGCATCTGCTTTAGCATCGTCAGCCAGAACCACGGGGAAATCACGGTGGAGAGTGACGCCGGGGCCGGGGCCCGCTTTACCGTCTCCTTCCCCCAAGCGGACACGCCGGCGGTATTGTTTGCGCCGGGCGCTGAACCCGTCCCCTCCGTGCCCGCGTTGCGAGCCGTGCCCCAAGGGACACGGGTGTTGGTCGTGGAAGACGAGGAAGTCGTGCGCTGCCTCCTGCAGGAAATGATGCGCACCAGCTTTGGTTGCCAGGTGGACGTGGCGGTCAACGGGGCGGAGGCTTTGACGGCGCTGCAAAACAGGGAATATGCGCTCGTGCTTTCGGATATTCGCATGCCGGTGATGAACGGACCCGAGCTTTACCGAAAAGTCCTCGCGCAATCGCCCGAAACCGCACGCCGCTTTGTCTTCATGACTGGGCATCCGGGCGGCCAGCACCTCGAGGAACAAATCACCCGCTGGAAAATCCCGGTGGTGGCGAAACCCTTTAGCATCGGACGAATCACGGAGGTCTGCGGCCCATTCGTGCGGGCCGCCTCCGGCGAGGAAACCCACCGCCAAGTCCCGGACCATGGCTTCAGTCGCGACCAGGCCGGCGGAGTTTTCTGAATCGTCACCCAAGAGCCGCCTCCGTGACACAAACGACTGCTACCCTTTGTGCGACGTGATTGGTCGTTCTTCATTCGGAAGAACACTGCGGCTCTGCCGCGGAACCGCCCGATTACCTTACCGTCCACTACCAAGTCCTTCGCGTTTCAATCAGCTCCATGAGTCCGTCGTCATATCATGTCGGTACCGCCACCATTATTGAGAGCCTGCTCAAGCGTAAATGGTCGGTGATCATCTTGCGCCATCTGGCCAACGGCATCTCCGATCCTGCGGAGATCCGTAAGCGCGAGGAGGCGCTCACTCCCTTGGCCATCAACGAACGCCTGCGCAATATGTTGCGTTACGGCCTCATCACTTGCTATCGCCGGCTCACCCGCCCCAAGTCGGCCCGGTACCGTCCGAGCCCTCGAGGCTATCAGATCATCGAAGTCCTCGATCTGATTGACCGGCTCGATAAGCAGAACAGCCCGGCCGAACGTTCAGCGCAGGAGGAACCGGGGACGCCGGTGCCGCGAATCCCTATGGCCCACCCGCCAACGAAAAAACCCTCCAAGTCCAGTTAGTCCCCACCCCCCGTGCTTTCCATGGCCTTTCAATCTTAACTCCCCAGCCTCATGAAATCATACTCTGCCTGCCTGCTGCTGCTGCTGCTTTCCTCCCTCGCCCTGAGTCTCCACGCCGCCGAAGCTCCTTCCGGTGAGGATCATCCCTCCGATCCGTCGCATAATGGAACGCCCACCCCCGCCTCCCAACTGGCGGATCAAGTTAAGCAAATTACCGCCGACCCTGATATTCCCGACAAAACCAAGGCGAAATTAATCGCGGCGGCAGTCCAACAGGCGATCAGCAATGCCATTGCCGGGACCACCGAACCGGCGGAAATTCTCCAGCTGACCGTGAAGCTGACCAGCATCGCGACGCAAGCCGCCCCGCGCTTTGCCGCCGCCATCCTCCAAGCGGTCACGACCCTTCCGGCCATTGCGGCCATCGCGGGCGTCCAGGCCGTGATCGAGGCGACGGTTCACCAAGCAGTCCAGTTTTCGACTCAAGCCGACAAACCGGATTCGGCCAATACTCCCCAGCCTAAGCATTCGGAATTTGGTGGAAACAAGTCGGATGTCATTGTCAGCCCGTCCTTTTAAGCCTTCGCCCCGACCTGAGCCCATGATCTTTACCGGCCAATCATCCCTGTCCCGCTTCTTCGCCGGGACATTACTCCTGGCCGTCTTCTCGGCCTCGCCCGGTTTCGCCCGGGATGATCTGTCGGACCGCAATCCGGGCGACCAAGCCGGAGCCCCCAGCCCCACCGCTTCCGTGGCCACACTGGCCGCCCAGGTGGGAGAAATCGCCCATTCCACTTCGATCTCCCGCGCCAAAAAGGAGAAACGCATTTCGACCGCCGTCCGCATCGCCGTCGTCGCGGCGACCGCCTACAAAACGGATCGCGGCGAGATTCTCGCCCTTGTGCTGAGCCACGCGGAGGCCGCGGCCCGGGTCGCCCCGCATTTGGCCGAGGTGATCGCCAATGCGGCGGCCTTCGCCCCGCCCGTGATGCGGATTGACACGGCTCCGGGTCAAATCCGTGCGGCGGCCTTCGCCGCGGCGAAAAACCCGCGCGCCGTTCCCGCCGCCAGCCTCGCCGCCCGGGGATTCAGCCCGACCGCGCACCGGAGGAAGCCGCCGGAGGAAATCGCCGCCATCGAATATCCGCCGGCGCCTTCCCGGTCCGAACCGGAACTGGAGGCCGAGACGGCCGAGACGGCGACCGTCAGTCTTCCCCCCGCGGAATCCAGCGCGGGGAAGACGTCCCTGGGCTCCAACACGAATGTAAATTTTACCGCGAATCTCAGCACCCGCCACGATGACAACGTCTTTTTGACCAGCAGGGACGAGGTGAGTGACACGATTTTCTCCCTGACTCCCGGGATGGCTTTTCAGTTCGGCAACGCCTCCCTCGCCCATGGCTCCCTCGCGTACAAGGAGACTTTCCTGCAGTATGCCCACAAGTCCGCGGACAACCAGGCGCTCGGCTCGGGGTCGGCGGACTTCAATTATAATGATAGCGGCCTGGCCGTGAACGGCAACGCCGCTTATCAGGAACTGAATCAAAACAACCGCGAAGTGGCCGCGCTGGGCCAAAAGACGATCGTCCGGAGCAATGTGCTGGATATCACGACCGGGGCGGAATCCCACCTGACGGCCAAGACCAGTGTGAAAGGTGGATTGGATCTCCATTGGCTGAAATACGAGAATACGGCCCTGGTCGGCAGCCGGGAGTGGTCCGTTCCCCTGAAGATTTATTACGAAACGACGCCGAAAGTCGCCGTCTCCACAGGCTTCACCTATCAAAGCGTCCAGCCGTTGCCCGACGGGCCCAGCGGACGGGATCTGTTCTACAACGTGGGTGCCCGCGGCAATTTCACGGATAAACTATCCGGCGAGATTTCCGCCGGCCGCCACTCGCGCAAAACCGGCGACACGCCACGGCAAAATCTCTGGGGTTTTGATGGCAACCTGAGCTACGATATTTCACCCAAGACCAGTTCCTCCCTGATGCTGTCGCGCCACTTCAGCACCGGGGTCAAGGGCGAAACGCTCACGAACAGCAGCTACACCTTCAAAGTCTCGAATGATCCCTCGCCGCAATGGCAGCTGTCAGCCGGGACCACTTATCGCGCGGTGCAGTATGAGCCGGCCGTGATCAACACCGGCGGAGGTCCGGTCACGCTGGACCGCCAGGATCGGAATTGGGAGGGCAATTTTGACGCGACCTTCGTGTTCAGTTATTCACTCAGCCTCTCCGCGGGCTACACCTACCGGCGGAACCTCTCCAACCTGCCCGGCGCGGAGTTTGGCAACAACATCCTCAGCCTGATGCTGGACTGGCGGCGCTGACCTCTCCCATGCCCACGCTCCGCCTATCTTCCGGCCCGGCCGCCCTCCTTCTCGCCCTCGCCGCCGCCTGGCTGACCTCCGCCGTCTCGCTGCCGGCCGCCACCGACGCCAAGCCGTCGGGAAAATTACCGAGCTACAAGCTCCGCCCGATGGACCTGGTGAAAATCCAGGTCTTCCAGGAACCGGACCTGGACCGGGAACTGCGGGTTTCCCAGGACAACACCATTGTCGCGCCCTTGATTGGTGCCGTGGACGTCAAAAACCGCACGGTGCGGGACGTGGAGCTGTTTATCGCGAAGCTCTACACTCAGGGCTATCTGGTAAACCCCCAGATCAACCTCACGGTCATGGAGTATGCCCAGCGCACCGTGAATGTTTTTGGCGCGGTCAATACCCCCGGCTCGATCACCATCCCGCCGGAGAAGGTCATCAACCTGCTCGACGCCGTGGCCCGGGCCGGCGGATTTTCCCGCCTCGCCAACCGGACCAATGTCAGCCTGACCCGCACCCTGCCGAACGGGCAGCAGGCCAATTACACGGTCAACACCGATCAACTCGTGACGGGTGATGCCAAGAACCGCTACCAGATTCAGGACGGCGATGTCATCTTCGTTCCCGAACGGGTGTTTTAATCCGCAACTCGCCCTTATGAATCCTCCCTCTCCGTATGCCCGGTCCAGCTACGCCCCCGTCAATCCCGATTTCACGGACGGCGAGGAGCCCGAAGACAATGACTACCTGCGCCGTTGGTGGGTCATGGTGCTCGAACGCAAATGGTATGCCCTGGCTGCGTTTGTGGTCATTGTCGCCGGAGTCTCAGCCTACACCTTCCTGTCCACCCCGATCTATGCGGGCCAGGTCACCGTGCAGGTGCTCAAGCACGGCTCCCAGGTCATGCGGGTCGCCGATGTGGTCGATTCCAACATCACCAGCGAACCGGATTTCAACACCCAGATCAAGGTGCTCGAAAGCCTCACGATCCTGCAAAACGTCGCCAATCGCCTGACCCCCGACGAACTGCGATTGCTGCTGGAGCCCTACAAGAGCCATGCCGGGGAGCCACCCAGTCCCGCCAGCATCATTTACCACAACCGCCAGATCATCCCGCAGCGCCTCTCCCTGATGACGGCCATCGAGTTCCGGCATCCGAACCCGAAGATCGCGGCCCGGGTGGCGAACCTGATCGCCGTCGAATATATCGCGTACAACTCGCGACTCCGCGTCGAGGAATCGCTTAAGGCGGTGGATGACTTGAAGGACCGCGCAGACCAGCAACGGAAGCGCGTGGATGAAATCGCCAACTCGCTGCTGGCCTTCCGCCAGCGCGGCAACCTCATCTCGCTGGTCCAAAGCAAAGACATCGTGACGGAGAAGCTGAAGGCGCTGAACATGATGGGGACCCAGACCAATGCGCACCTGAAGGAAGCCGAGGTGAAGTGGAACCAGGTGCAGGAGTGGACCAAGGCCGGGCGGTCACTGTCCGAACTCCCCTTCATTACCAGCCAGGCCAAGGTCGGCCAGCTGCTGGTTCAGGTCACCACCCAAAAACTTTCGGTGACGCAGTTGCGCGACCGGTACAAGGACAAGCACCCGCGCCTGATCGAGGCCGTGAACGCGCTCAACCAGACGGAGCAGGAGTTGCAGGCGTCCCTCGCCACGGCCGCCGAGTCCATCAAGGCCGAATATGAGAATGCGGTCCAGACCGACGAGGGCGCCCGCAAGGCGCTCGCCGATCAGGAAACCAAGTCCCTGGAAATCGACAAATACGCGGTCGAGTACGACAACCTGAACCGCGATTTCCGGGTCAACGAGCAGTTGCTCGAGTCCATGATGTCCCGGATGCGCGAAACCTCCGTCACCAGCAGCATTGAAACGGAAAGCGCCCGCATCATTGACCGGGCCTACGAGCCCGGCAATCCAGTTTCACCCAAGGTGTTTTTCAACCTCACCCTAGGCGTGCTGGCGGGCCTCGTCGCAGGCTTCAGCGTTGCTTTTTTGATCGCGACGCTTGATGACCGGATCAAGACCATCTCCGCCGTCGAGACGCTTGTGGACCTGCCCCTGCTCGGCGTCATTCCCGAGGTGAAGCGGATGGACCAACCGGACAAGGCCCAGATTGTTTCCAACGGGAGCGACCCGGCGATCGTCGAGGCGTTCCTCTCCCTGTATTCCAATCTGCGCATCAATGACGAAAGCCGGAACGCCCGGTTAATCCTAGTCACCAGCACGCTGCCGTCGGAGGGAAAGTCCTTCATCACCACGAATCTTGGCCTGACCTTTGCCTCCCAGGGCCAGCGCACCGTGATCGTCGACTGCGACCTGCGGAAGCCCAACGTGGAGCGCTCATTCCGCCTGCAAACGACCGCCGGGGTCATCAGCTACTGCCTCCAGGGCTCCGCGCTGGACGATATCATCGTCAAGAACGTCCACCCGTATCTGGATATCATCTCCACCGGCGGCCGCGCCAAGAACCCGATCCAACTCTTCAACAGCAAGGAATTCGAGACGCTGGTCGTGGAACTGAGCAAGCGCTACGACCGGGTGCTGTTCGACACGCCTCCCCTCGGGGCCGTGAGCGACGCCTTGAACATCCTCCCGCTGATGGATGGCGCCATCTACACCATCCATTTCAACCGCGTGAGGCGGAAGGCCGCCCAGCAATGCACGCGCCGCCTACTGGCGGTCAATGTGCCCGTCTTCGGGGCCGTCATGAATGGCATGAACACCGGCATCACCGGCGACTATTACATGGAAAACAACAGCAAGTTGTTTAAGGAGTATTACAATCCGGGCGGCGAGCCTCCGGTCACCAGCCAATCCAGCTGACACTATCCAGGTAGGCGGACCCGCTCCACGTGCGGATAGCGGCGATAATCGGTCCCTGACATGCTGGTAAACCATGCCGGGGATAAACCCCGGCTGGACCACAACGCTTTCGCCGGCCCGGCCGGCCTTGAACCTGGAAACGCCCAGCGCCGGTCCCGCCTCGTGGGGCCAGGCGCTGGGCGGCGGAAAGCCATTATGCCGCTTGTTCGCGGCACCGGAGCAGGAGGACGCCGGCCAAAGCAAAACCGCCGGCGAGCAGCGCGTAGCTCGCGGGTTCAGGGACCGACACCAGGAAGCCCAAGGGAAGCAACTGGTCCTGAATTCCGGGCTGGGCGGTAGAGTCAGACAGCGCAATGAGCGCCATCCGCGTGCCTCCGCCACCAGCCACATCGGTTTGGACGGCACCGAGGTAGGCGTTCGCTTGGGCGATCGCCGCCGTGGATCCGGCATCGGTGGAGGACACGTAGAAATTGCCGGCACTGCCCGTCACCGACCAGTCGATCACGGAATCAAACACGATGTTCCAGACCGCCAGCTGGAACCCCTGCCGCTTGGCCGCGGTGTTGAGCGTTGTCAGCGGCGTGTAACCGGAAAGATTGCTGCCAAACACACTGCCGTAAAGCAGGCTGAGATGGTCTGCTTTCGTCGCACCCATGGGCGTTCCGATGCTGGATGTGATCGGGGCGTTCGGCACTGCCGTGTACTGGAAGGTATAATTGCCGCCAAAATTCACGTACTGCGCCAGGTCGATGCAAAACGTGTAGAGGCTGGCGCCGCCTGTGTCCGTGAAGCGCAGCGGCCCGACAAAAGTGTTTTTCGCCAGGGAGTCTGGTATGTAGTTCCAAGTGATCGGATTGGTGGGCGTGATGTCCTGAAACGTGAGGTTGACCGTCTGGGCAGCGAGCGGGAGGGAAAAGACCGCCGTCGCGAAGGAAGCGAGGATGTGGCGTAGTTTCATGGGGAATGGGGGCCAGAGACAATAATAGCATTAATCAGTAGGGTGTTCAGATTCTATTTAGTCCAATAATTGGAATGTCTGATGTCTCCCCGCAAGCCGCCGGTGTAACGATCCGGCGACAAACCCGGCCCTGACGCCCCCTGAAGGGCTGCTACTCGCTTTCAATTTTTCGCTGGTCGGCCCCATCCCGCCTCTGGGTGGTGGGTCCGTTTGAATTGCGCATTGCCGTACGGCGGTTGAAGGACCGATGCCGGTTTAATGGACAAGGCCCGCCGCGCAGAACGAGTGCCTGCTCACTTTGCCACGTGAAGGCCGGAGGCTTTGCCGATCCGCACTCGCGGAAGGCTCTCCGCCCTAACCCCGACCCGATGGAGGGCCAGGTTTCGGCGGGCGGGGCCGCATCGTAATCGCCCTGGCGCACAATCTGGAGCCAATTGACTGCCGGCCTCCCGGCAATCGGCCGACTGTTGCCGCGGCTGGTGCGACTGAAAATTTTCTCCCATCCTGCCGCCGCAGAATCTGCCAAAGAGATTTGAGGATAAGGGGGCATCGATTCCGAGAGGCAAGCGACGTTGCCGTTCGCTTGTTAACCCCACCTGTCCGCCTACCCCGTGGGCGCCCTCACCGCGGGAAGAATGAAAGCCGCGTTGGCAGAAAACGCGGGGCCATGGAAAAGCGCATTGAGCTCGAGACTGCGGGAGGCAAGGAAATCATCGCCGGCCTTGAGCGCAGGGCCAAAGGGCAGGAAGCTGCTACACCCGGGGCCCCTCGGGCTCGATGGGAATGAAAGGCTCGCGCCAAGCATGATTCATTGCCTCTGCGATAGCTTGTAAGTCGCGAAGGCCGGTTTTGGGCTTACCATCGGCTAAAATTCAAACTGCGCCCCCACCCGCCTTTGCGGCGCCTTGCCGGCTGGAAAAAATACCGTTTGGACTACTTCCCGGCCGTTGACTGCGCTGACGGAGTGTTTGCAGCCACGGCCGCTTTTTCGCGCTTCAAACGGCCCCGCACCTGACGAGTGAACATATCCAGCTTCGCTTTTTCCCCGGGAAGCAGGTCCGCCGTGGGAAGCCCCGCCAAACTTTGGTTCGGGAGGGGATCCAGGCCAGCCGGCCTTGGTCCCGACGCCCAGCCTGGCCTGCGTTGCGTATCGGCAGCGATCTGGACCTTTTTGAGCGTCAGGACGAGCTGGCGTCCCTGGTAATCAACCTTCACCCGATCCTCACCCTCCACGATCCGATATTCCCGGACGACAAAGTCCGGCCCAGACTCGTGAAGGCCGACCCAGGTGCTGGCGGATAGTTTCGCCGGGTCGTGAATGGCAAACAACGTACCCTTGGGCGTCGTCATGACCCCCCGTAACTCGAGCTGGCCCGGGGCATTCGCTGGGCCGGTGCCCCCGTTGGCCTCTCCCGCGAAGGGTGAAACGGAGGCCAGACTGCCGTTGGCGGCCACGGCCCCCGGCACCGCGAGGAGCAAGCCGAGGCCGTAACCCATGCCGGCACGCCAGGCGCCGAAGCGCTGGAAAGTAACGGCTCGCGCGAGACCGACGGCGGAGAGCAGGCGGTCCATCAGGGGGTCCCTTCCGGTTTTTTGCGCCGGTCCTGGTCTTTCGCCGCGGAGTCGTCTCCCGCGCCCGGATCCGGTTCTTCTCCCGCGCCCCCGCCGTAGCCGAGAACCTCCACCGAAATGAGGGAAGGCAGTTCCGCCACCTGGCCGGATGAAGAATTCTGTTTCGCGACATCGTTGGCCGCGCTGGAAGCCCCCGCTGACGCACTGGAGGCCGCACTCAGCGAGCCCAGGTTCGGGGTGGGCGGAGGCGGGGGCGTACCCGTGCTCGAACCGCCGACCTGGATATTGGAGGCATTCAGCACCACGCGCGCCGCGAGGTTGAGATTGCCCGATGACCGGATGCCGGCATCGCCAGCATCGATGGTTCCGACCGGGGCAATCAGATCAACGTCACCGGGTTTCACCCCGGCCAGCGTCGCCAGCACACCGATGCCGCTGCCTGTCGCCAAGCCTGCGAGATCGTTCTGGACGTCGCCACTCTGTGGATCGATCAGCACGCGGGTCGGCGGCGCCGAAAAGACGGTCTTGGAGCCGCTGCCCGCCGCGATATTGCCCCAGGTGGACCAGATGACTTCGTTGCCGCCCCGCAGGGTGAAAATACGGGAGGTACCCACATTCACATTGTCGGCGGCAAAGATCGAGATGGCGCCGCCGCGTTCGGTGAGAATGCCCTGGTCGGACTTCTGCGGGTCCGTCACGCGGCCCACCGTGACGTCGCCGCCGGGAACCAGCAGGGAAATCGCCCCACCCTCGAAGGTTTTGATTTCCCGGGTGGAGAGGGAGAG
>QQNC01000036.1 GCA_003402695.1 Verrucomicrobiota bacterium
AAACAGATTTTCCCCACGAAAAACACGAGATCTACGAAAGGCCGAACTCCGGAACTTCCGATCTATTTAACCGTGGATAACCCGGATCAAGCCCCGAAGCATGGAAACGGAGTTCATGATTGAGCCGGGCGAAGCAGTGAAATCCATGGGCGAAATTCCGGTGGATCGGCTTTCGGACGCTGCGGGTCTTTCGTGGCGCCTAAACTTCTGATTTGTCATTCGGGGCGCGGGCGAAAATGACTGTGGTCATGTCCGCGACCGCTTTACGTCCCCGCCCGGTCTCCGGCCTCGGCTACCAAGCCATCGGTCCGGAAGAGGAGGCGCTCGTGCTCGATGTGCTGCGCCGCAAGGAACTGTTCCGCTATTACGGCACCGATGCCGCCAAGCCGCCGCCGATGGCCGCGCAGCTGGAGCAGGAATTTTGCGCGTACCTGGGCACGACCTATGCGCTGGCGGTGACGAGCGGGACGGCCGCACTGGAGGTCGCCCTGGCTGCCGCGGCGATCGGTCCGGGGGACGAGGTCATCGTCAACGCCTGGAGCTGGATTTCGTGCTTCACGGCGATCGTGCGCGTGGGAGCCCGGCCGGTGCTGGCGGAGATTGATGACAGCCTGAATCTCGACCCGGGTGAAATTGCCCGGCTCACCACGCCGCGCACCCGCGCGGTGATCGTGGTGCATTACCAGGGCGTGGCGGCGGACATGGAGCCCATCGTGCTCGCGGCGCACCGCCGCGGGCTGTATGTGATCGAGGATTGCGCACAGTCGCTCGGCGTTCGCTACCGGGGACGCCACGTCGGCACGTGGGCCGACATCGGCACGTACAGTTTCCAGAACAACAAGGTCGCGACTTCCGGCGAAGGCGGGATGGTGGTGACGCGGGACCAGCGGCTTTATGAGCGGGCGGTCCGGTTTCACGACCTCGGCAACTACCGGCCGTATCACGCGGCGTTGGCACCGTCGACGGAGCCCGCGTTTGTGGGCGGTCAGTACCGGATGTCGGAGCTGACCGCGGCCGTGGCGTTGGCGCAGCTCCGCAAGGTGGACAAGATCCGCGAACACTGCCGGGCGCTGCAGGCGCGCATCCTGCCGCGGATGGCGGGCCTGCAGGGCGTGACGCTGCGGCGCGAGCCGGACCCGGCGGGCGGGTTTGGCTTTGAGCCGTATGTCTTTTTCGAGCGGGCGGAACGGGTGACGCCGTTCCGGGAAAAGCTCGACGCCCGCAACGTGAACTGTGGCCAGCGCACGGGCACGTACCCGCAGTACGGCCGCGACTACGTGAAGACGGGCTTGGCGCATGCGCCGGCGGCGTCGCCGTTCCACGACCTCAAGCCGTGGCCGGCCCAGGGTTATCGGGCGGAGGATTTCCCGCGGACGGAGGATTTGACGAAGCGCTTCGTCGCGCTGCCGATCGGCTGGCGCTACACGGTGGCGGACGCGGATTACATCGCGGATTCCTTCATCGCGGTGCACCGCGAGGTCTGCGGGTAGGGTGGGCCGAAGGCGGAGCGCGTTGGGGCCGCGCGTTCCCCTTTGGGCGGCCTACGTCGAGCGGAAATTGCCCTTCTTCAGGGGGAAGATGGGGCGGCCGAGGCGCTTCGAGCTGACGCGCTCCAGTTCCAGCGCGACGGTGTGGTTGTGCGTGACGAAGCGGAGGAACTCGACGCGGGAGATGTTGAGGCAGCGCATGTCCTGCTTGGCGCTGACCTGGGCGGTGGAAGCGCTGTTCTGCAGCAAGCCGATCTCGCCGAAGAAGTCGCCGGCATGAATCGTGGCCAGACGCCGGTTGTTGCGGGAGACCACGGCGCCCTGCTCAAAGATGATGAAGAAGTTTTCGCTGAACTCGTTCTCCGGGAAAATCACGCCGCCCGCGGGATAGTCGGTGATGCTGGAGAGATGGGCGAAGCGCTCGATCGCTTGGATATGCCAGTTCTGGCACAGCGAGATGCGGCGGAGGAAGGGCAGCTTGAGGATGGTGTCAGTAAGCTTGGTGCGGGGAATGCGCGGGATGGCGATCGCCTCGACCGCGGTGCGGTCCAGCGTCAGGAGGGTCACCGGCGTGAGGGATCGCACGACGTAGTTGGGTTGTTTGGGATCCGCGAGGTCGTGGAGGCCGATGACGTCGCCCTCGCTGAGGACCTGCACACGGCTGGAGCGGCCTGAGGGCAGCTTGCGGTAGAGGCCGACGGTACCGCTGACGATGAGCGAGACCTGGGTGGGCACCGGGCCGTGCGTGGGCAGGGCGGACCAGGGGCCGTGGCGGGAGGTGTGCATCAGCCGCGCGAGTTGCTGGCGCTCCGGCGGCTGGAGGGTGCGGAAGAGGGGGGACTCGGTGACGGCCTTGAGACGGTTGCCCTCGAGGAGGACCAGCTTCTTGGCGGTGAACCAGCGGGTTTTCCACAGCCGGTAGGTGTGGCGGCGGTCGCGGGCGCGCTCGCGGGCGAAGTGGAAGAGTTCCCACAGGGCAAAACCGGCGCCGAGGGCGAACAGGGAGGCAGAGATGCCGATGGCGAAGTGCACGCTGTTGTCCTCCCAGGTGGCCAGTGGCCAGAGCGGCGCGTGGGTCACGTGGGCGCCCATGGAAACGACGGCGAGGGTCCAGAGGATGCCGTAGGCAATGAGCGCCCAAGTGTCCGGATGACGCAGCGAGCGGCCGAGCATCCGCCAGCGGGTCTGGGGCCGGTTGTTGGGCGGGAAAATGTAGGCATGCTCGGAATCGCTGAGGCGGCCCTTGCGGCCCAGCCGGACGAGGGCGGCGAAGCGGCCGCCCAGGATGGGGCGGAGGACGACGGCCAGGGCGATCAGGGAAAAGCAACTCCACTCGGGGCGGAGCCAGGCGGTGAGCCCGGCCGCGGCGGCGATCACGGCGGGCCGCGCCATGGCGACGGCCTGCTGGTCGAGGGTGGAAAGCATGACCGCATCACTCGTGTCCAATTCGAAGTACGGTGGCAGGCGGAGCCACTGCCAGCGCGGCCGGTAAACCTCACCGCCGGCGCCGCGCACCATGCAGCCGGCGAGGTAGGCGCTGAAGGTGAGGGCGACGCTGAGAACGAGCAGGCCGGCACCGACATCCTCGAAGGAGAGGGGCAGGCTCGGTCGGTAGACGAGCATGAGCGCGAGGCCGGCGAGGAAGATGGCGGCAAGCGGTTTGGCCACAGTCTTGGGCCGCAGGCTAATGCGCCAGTTGAAGGCCTGGACCAGCTCAGGCGCGATGCCGGGCTCGAGCAGGATGTGCGCCCGGACGGCCTTCAGGATCAGCTCGAAGAATTCGTTGAGCGGGAGACACAGCCGCTCGTCGAGCGCCTGGGCCAGCACGGCGGGGACGGAGCGGGGCTCGCCGAACAGCTGGAGGATGCGCCACTGGGCCGTCGTGATCTTGAGGTAGGTCTTAGCGGAGACGTTTTTTACGACCAGCAGGCCGTTGATGGCCTCGCTGTGCTGGAGGTTCGGGGCCAGAGTCAGGATTTGGGCGGAAAGCGTGAGATTGGTATCCATACTCGGCAAAAATTCTTCCTAGGCCGCGCCGGCCTCAGTCGCTTCCCGGACGGCGTTGATCAACTGTTCGTTCGAAAACGGCTTGGTCAGAAAGCAGATTTCGCGCAAGTCGGTCGGCCACCAAGAGAGGTCCAGCAGGTGCCCGCTGATGAGGATGACCTTGAGCTTGGGGAGTTTCGCCAGCATCCGGCGGGTGAGTTCCAAGCCGTCGATCCCGGGCATCAGGACGTCGCAAATCATTAGCGCGGGCGGGGTAGCGGCGGAACTGACTGTGGCCAGGGCGGCGGCGGCACCGTCGGCGACCTTCACGCTCCAATGCTGGGTATCCAGAACCGCCTCAATCAATTGGCGCATGGCCGGCTCATCATCCACGAGCAGAATCCAGCGCGAGGACGCGGCGGAAGCGGAGGCGGAAGTTGGGGGTGATTTTTGGTCGGAGGTGGCCATGGGGTAAAAGTAGCATAATTATTGCCGAAGATTTGATTAAATTGCTTTGGGTTAGGGTCTTTTGCTAAAATTTGGAGCGGATTTGACCCATAATCCATGGCCGATTCCACGGTGAAGCATAATTACCCCTTATGCGTACCGGGTGGCCAGGTACCACGAGCCCAAATGGGGACGGCCCAAATCTCTACTTTCGGGGTGTTTTGTGGTGATAAGGCCGCTTGGACCTGAAGGCATCGGGGGGGGGTAGCGGGTCAGGGTTTATGCCCGACCGGCTTTCGAGGCTGGCGGGGGTGAAGCCCGAGCTGCCGCAAACCGACCCATTAACCTGCTTACTCGCGGCGGCCGAGGGTGGCGCCGCCATCCACGAGGAGGGTGGTGCCAGTGATGTAGGCACCGTCGTCGCTCGCCAGGAAAAGGAAACTGCCGGCGACTTCCTCGGCGGTGCTCATGCGCAGCAGAGGCACGACCTTGTCCACTTTCTGCGCGAAGCTCTTGTCGCGGTCGTAGATCTTCTTGGTCAAGCCGGCATATACCATCCCGGGGGCGACGAGGGCGGCGGTGATGCCGTGAGGGGCAAGTTCCTGCG
This sequence comes from Verrucomicrobiota bacterium, assembly GCA_003402695.1. Classification (GTDB taxonomy): domain Bacteria; phylum Verrucomicrobiota; class Verrucomicrobiia; order Opitutales; family Opitutaceae; genus Opi-474. The sequence continues at coordinate 4,528 of QQNC01000036.1, forward strand.
CGATGATTTTCGCGAGCATCTGCTGGCCACCCTTGCTGGTGCAGTAACTCGCGCCTTGCGGCCAAGGGGTGTCCTGCACCCAGGAGCCGGTGAACAAGATTGTGCCGCGGCGGGCCGAGCCCTGGCGCGGATTTCGGAGCATCAGCCGCGCGGCGCGCTGCGCCGTGAGGAAGCTGCCGGTGAGATTGACCTCGAGCGTGCGGGACCAGGCGGCCTCGGTGACGTCCACGAACGGTTGGTTGACCACCATGCCGGCGTTGCAGATGGCGGTGTCGAGCCGGCCGAGGAATTTCTTGGCCGCGACGAAGGCGCGGTCCACCGACGCGGCGCGGGTGACGTCGCAGCGGACGTACGCGGCATTTTTCGGGTGCAGGGCCTTGGCGGCGGCGCGGCCGGTGGCGGCGGGCAGCTGGTCGGCGAGCACGACGCGCGCGCCGGCGGCGAGGAAGCGTTTGGCGACGGCCTGGCCGATGTCGCCGCAGCCGCCGGTGATGAAAACTCCAGTGTTAGCGATGCCTTGCATGGTAAAAGTCAGTGGGGGATGGCGCCGGCGGCCGTGAGGGTGTAGCCGCCGCCGACTGCGGGGAGGATCACCCGCGCGGTGCCGCCGAGCTTGGTGTAGGTGGTGGCGAAGAGGTTGGGATCGAGCGTCTCGTAGGCCGGGATTTTGTCCGGCGGCCGCGACCAGAGGAGATGATGGTGCGGGATGAGCGTCCGGGCGTTGAGGTGCCACGCGAGGAGCGCGGCCTCGTGGGCATTCATGTTGCCGACGGAGCCGTTGATGCAGAGGGTGGCCAGCGCGAGGGGCGTGGCGGTGACGGCGCGGTGGATGCGGGCGTCGTAGTCGGTGTCGCCGGTGTGGAACACGCGCACACCGCCAAAATCCAGGATGACGCCGAACGCATCAGGCACTTCCCAGCCGGGCACACCGGCCTCGTGGCGGGCGACGATGGCGGTGAGTTTCACTTCCCCGAGATCGAGCGTCTGGCCGGGGGAAAGCGTCATGACTTGCGAGGTCGGCAGGCCCCACGAGAGCGCGTGGGCCATCGCGCCGGGAGACATGATGAATTTTGCGTGGGGCCGGCGCCGCGCCAGCTCGGGGATGCAGCCCGGGTCGAGGTGATCCTCGTGCCAGTGCGTGCTGATGACGAAGTCCGGCTCGGCCTCGGCGGCCGTAATCGGCGGCGGGAACGCGCGAGCGACGCCGAACATCGTCTGCACGATGTCGGAGAGATACGGATCGATCCACACCTGGCGTCCGGCGGGGGTCTTGAAGATGAAGCCGGAGCCGCCGAGCCACCACGCGGCAAGCGAGCCGGCGGCGGGGCGGGCGGCGGCGATTGAGGCGGCGAGCGGGGTTGGGCTCATGCGTGGGAGGAGCTGCGGCGGATCAGGTTGGGCCGGTCGAGGAACTCGTCGCGCAGCTTCACGCCGAGACCCGGGCTGAACTGGTCGAGCTGGGCGTGGCCGTTCTTCACCGGCACGTCGGGGGTCGCGACCTCGCGGTAGTAGCCTTCGCAGAAGCCGCGGACGGTTTCCATGATCAGGGCGTTGGGCACGGCGGCGCAGAGGTGCAGGCAGGCGAAGAGATTGACTGGGCCGGTGCAGTCGTGCGGCGCGATGGGGAGGTGGTGCGTGTCGGCGAGCGCGGCGATCTTCAGTGCCTCGCTCAGCCCGCCGGTCCAGATGACATCGGTCATCACGACATGGGCGGCGTCAGCGTCGAGAATGCGGCGGTAGGCGTGGCGGGTGAAGAGCCGCTCGCTCGCGGTCTGCGGCACCCGGGTTTCCTTCACCAGCCGGGCGAGGTCGGGCGCGCTGTCGGGCTGGATAAAATCCTCCATCCACATCACGTCATAGGGCTCGAGCGCGCGGGCGATGCGGAGGGCGCAATTCACGTCCCAGCGCGAATGCCCCTCGAGGGCGATCTGCATCTTGTCGCCGACCGCCTTCCGGATTTCCTGCACGGTCCACAGGCCCTGCGCGAGCTGCTCGGGCAGCAGGTCGTGGCCGACGGGGCCGACGGCGGACCAGCCGGCGGGGCCGGTGACGGCGGAGACCTGCAGCTGCGGGGCGAAGCGGTCCCACGGCCAGACCTTCATCGCGGTGATGCCCTGCGCCAGCAGCGAGCGCGCGAGTTCGCCGGGGTTTTTGAGGAAACCGGTCTGGTCGGCGTACAGCGGCGTGTCCACGCAGGTGTTGTAGATGCGGATGGAGTCGCGGGTCTGGCCGCCGAGGAGGTTGAGGACGGGCTGGCCGGTGTGCTGGCCGAGCAAATCCCAGAGCGCGAGGTCGAGGGCGGAGATGGCGCGCATCTCGGCGCCGGCGTGGCCGAAGAAATTCGCGTAGGAAAACAGCGCCTGCCAGTGCCGCTCGCGGTCGAACGCCGACTGGCCGAGCAGGAGCGGAGCGGCGAAGTCGTGGATGACGGCCTCGACGGCGGCGGGGATGTAGAACGTCTCACCGAGGCCCACGAGCCCATCGTCCGTGTGCAGGTGCACCCAGAGCAGGTTCGGGAAATCCGGCGAACGGATCGTCTCGATGCGCGTGAGGTTCATGGAGGTAGGGGGGCACGTCCTGTGCCCGCATTCTTATTTCTTGCGGCGCGATTTGAGTGCGGGTTTGGCCTGGGGGCCGAGGCGTTTTTCCCAGCCCTCGGTGTAGACATTGAGGTAGGCCCTGGGGTCGTAGGGATGGGCGCGGACGACGTCGAGGTTCAGTTTCAGGCCGAGGCCGGGCGCGGTGGGGAAATTGAAATGGCCGTTCTTGGGGTCGAGGGTTGGCGTCCAGTTGACGAGCTCGCGGGTCCAGGCGTCGTTGAACATATCGAAGTTCTCCTGGATGAGGAAATTCGGCACGCAGGCGGCGAGTTGGAGGCAAACAGCGGTGGCAACGGGTCCGCCGCTCTGGTGCGGGGCAATATACGAGCCGTGCGCCTCGGCGAGATGGGCGACGGCGAGGGTGGGCATGATGCCGCCGAGCGACATCGGCTCGGGCTGGAAAATATTCACGCCGCCACCGTGGGCGAGGGTGTAGAACTGGCCGAGTGTGTCGTACATCTCGCCGGTCGCGACGCGGATGGGCGAGCGGTGGCCAACAGCGTTGGCGGGAGCCTCGCGTTCGCGGGTGGTCGGCTCCTCCCACCAATAGAGGCCGATGGGGGCGAGTTTTTCGGCGGCGCGGAGGGCGTCGGCCTCGGTGAAGCGCGCGTGCACATCGATCAGGATGTGCAGCTTGGGGAAACGCTTCCGCATCGCGGCGAGGATGTCGTAAGACAACTGGAGCTCGTCATCGCTGATGAATCCCTGTGCGGTGCCGAACGGGTCGACCTTCAGCGCGTGGAAGCCCATGGCGACGACCTTTGCGGCGGCGGCGACGAAATGCTGCGGTGTGCGCTCGGTGCGGTACCAGCCGTTGGCGTAAGCGAGGATGGAGTCGCGGACCTTGCCGCCGAGCAGCTGCCAGATCGGCACGCCGAGGTCCTGGCCGAGGAGGTCCCAGCAGGCGACCTCGAGCGTGGCGATGGCGGTGCGGTGGATGTGGCCGCCGTCGAGCGACACGCTGTCGAGCAGGCGCTTGGAGAGGGCGCGGATGTTGGCCGGATTCTGGCCGATGACGAGATGCTCGAGTTCGCGCACGGCGGCCTCGGTGGTCTTGATGAAGCCGTTGAGCGTGCCCTCGCCGAGGCCCACGAGACCGGTGTCCGTGTGAACGTGGACGAAGAGGTAATTCTTCCAGCCGGCGCCGACGGTGAAGGTTTCGATCCGGGTGATTTTCATGGGTGATACAACTAGCGGAGGACTTCCTGCGCGGCCGACACGAGGTGGGCCGCGGTCAGGCCGTAGCGTTCGGCGAGGTAGGGGAGGGAACCGCTTTCACAGAAGACATCGGGGATGCCGACGCGCTTGAGGTGGATGGGCAGGCGCTCGTCGACGGCGAGGTCCGCGACGGCACTGGCGAGTCCGCCGGTGATGAAGTGGTTTTCGGCGGTGACGATGCGGGGCACACGAGCGAGCAGGGCAGCGACCGCCGCGCGGTCGAAGGGCTTCAGCGTGCTGACGTGGAGTACGGCGGCTTTCACGCCGCTGGCGGCGAGGGTGCGGGCGGCCTCGAGCGCGCGGGTGGTCATGAGGCCGGTGCTGATGAAGGCGACATCGGCGCCGTCCACGAGGAGACGGGCTTTGCCGATTTCAAATTTGTAGTCGGCCTCGAGGGTGACCGGCACCACGCCACGGAGCAGGCGCATGTAGACCGGGCCGTCGTGTTGCGCGATCGCGGCGGTGGCCTGGGCGGTCTCAATGGCGTCGCAGGGATCGATCACGGTGAGACCCGGGATGCTCCGCATCAGGGCGAGGTCCTCGATGCCTTGATGGGTGCCGCCATAGCCGGTGGTGAGGCCAGGGAGGCCGGCGATGATCTTCACGTTGGCCCGGCCGAGCGCGGCGCCGATGGCGATGAAGTCGTAGGCGCGGCGCGTGGCGAAGACGCAGTAGGTCGTGGCGAACGGCACCAAGCCGGTGCGGGCGAGGCCACAGGCGGCGCCGATGAGGCTCTGCTCGGCCATGCCCATCTGGAAAAAGCGGGTGGGGAACTTGTCGGCGAAGACGTGGATGTCGGTGTATTTGCCGAGGTCCGCGGTCAGGCCGACGATCCGGGTATCCGTCTCGCCGGCGCGTACGAGGGCATGGCCGAAGGGCGCGGTCTCGGTTTTCGCGGCGCCGGCGGCGTCGGAGGTAAGAATGTTGCCGGTCACGCCGCGGGGAGCGGCGGCAGGCGCCGCCGCAGAGATCGGAGATCGAAGATCGGAGATTGGGGCCGGAGTCCGAGCGGAGGTCGGGGAGGCATTGCTCATGCGGTCTCCTCCAGCTGGCGGTTGGCGAGAGACCATTCTTCGGGGGCGACGCGGATGAAATGGTTTTTCTCGCGCTCCTCGAAGGCCTTCACGCCCCGGCCCATGAGTGTGTCCACCACGATGGCGTGGGGCTTGCCCGGAGTGGTGCGAATTTGGGCGAAGGCGGCGAGCAGGGCGGGGAAGTCGTGTCCGTTCACGCGCTGCGTGTGCCAGCCGAACGCGGCCCATTTTTCATGAAGCGGCTCGATGCCCATGACCTTGGACGGCGCGCCGTCGGCCTGCTGGTTGTTGCAGTCGATGAGGGCAATGAGGTGGTCGAGCTGGTGGTGGGCGCCGGCGAGCGCGGCTTCCCACGTGGAGCCCTCCTGGCATTCACCGTCGGAGAGGAGGTTGAACACCCGCGCGTCGCGGCCCTGCAGCCGCAGGCCGAGGGCCATGCCGACGGATTGGGTGAGGCCGTGACCGAGCGAGCCGCCAGTCATTTCGACACCGGTGGTGGTTTCGGGCGCGGACATCTCGAGGCGCGAACCGTCGGCACCGTAGGTGGAGAGTTCCTCGACGGGGATGATGCCGGCCTCGGCGAGGGCGGCATAGAGCCCAATGGCGTAGTGGCCGATGGAGAGGACGAAGCGATCGCGGTCGGGCCAGGTGGGTTCGGCGGGACGCGTCCGCAGCTCGGAGAAATAAACCGCGGCGAGCACGTCGGCGATGCCGAGGCCCTGGCCGACGTAGCCCTGTCCGACGATCTCGGCCATGCGGAGCACGTGGCGGCGCATCGCCTTGGCGTGGGCGCGCAGCGCGGTGAGGTCGCGGGTGAGCGGAATCATCTCGGAAGTGGCGGGACCGGACGGGGCGGCGGGCATGCGCAACGGGAGCAGGGGGCAGGGTCGGAGGAGGCAGGGAGCAAGGAGTAGGAAAAACTTGGCCGGAAGTTGGGTTAACCCAGCTCCATGCCGCCGGTGAAATTGAAGCGCTCGGCGGTGACGTAGGCGCCGGCGTCGCTGGCGAGCCAGACCGCGGCTTGGGCGACCTCGGCGGGGTCCACGCGGCGCTGCATGGGCAGGCTCTTCGTGCGCGACGCGGCGAGCGCGGCGAGGTCCTGGCCGGTGAGCTTGGCAAGGTCGCGGTCGAGGGCGTCCACCATGCCGCCGGTCATGCGGCCCGGGACGATGGAGTTGACGGTGATGCCGTGCGGGGCCCAGGCGACGGCGCAGGAGCGCGTGAAGCTGTCGACGGCGGCCTTGCTCGCGCCGTAGGTGGCGAAGTTGGCGACGGCCAGTTTGGTGGCGGGAGTGGAGATGGTGATGATGCGGCCAAATTTTTTCGGCAGCATGACCTCGGCGGCGGCCGTCAGGCAGAAGAACGCGCCGCGGGCGTTGACGTTGAAGACCTGGTCGAAGCGCTCGGGTGTGACCTCGAGGAGCGGATCCACGAGGCAGATGGCGGCGCAGTTCACCATGATGTCGAGCGTGCCGAAGCGGTCCGTGACGGCCTTGATGCCGGCCTTGATCTCGGCGGGCTTCGCAATGTTCATCGCGAGGGCGAGGCCATCGGTGACGCTGGCGAGGGCGAGCGTTTCCTGCGCGGTGGCGGCGGTGAGATCGGCTACGGCGAGCTTCGCGCCCTCGCGGGCGTAGGCGAGGGCGATGGCGCGTCCGAGTCCAGCGCCGCCGCCGATGATGAGAGCCGTGCGATTCTTCAGGGTCATGGGGGCGCGGACGGAAGGGGAAGGGACTAAGGGGACGGAGGGGGAAATCCGTGGGGGCCAGAATGAGAAGATTGCGCGTGGGGGTTTGGCAACCTTCAGCACACAAAAAACCGGCTTGAATAATCCGCGGTCGGGGGGCCATCTGCACTCCTCCCCATGAATCCCTGCTTTCGCTTCTTGACCGTGATGGTTGCTGGCGGACTGGCCGCCCCGTTTGCCCCCGTGACTGCGGCGCCGAATGCGCTGTCGTCGCTGCCCCTGTACGAACGTTATGTGGCCATCGACGGCGTGTGCGCGTGGCCGCGGCTGACGCTGCTGCCGAGCGGCGAAATTTCCGCGCTGATCTGGCCTTACCCGAACCATGGTTTTGTCCAGGGTGCGATCGAGGGGTGGAACAGTGCGGACCAAGGCCGCACCTGGCAGCGTACGGGCGTGCCGGTCCCGAATGATCCCGGTTTCAACCGCATGAACGCGGCGGCGGGCCTGGCGGACGATGGCACCTATGTGGCATTAATTTCCGGGTGGCCGCGGCCTTTTTTGCCGCCGTGGAAAGGGACGTTGGAGGACGAGGCGAAGATTGGACAGTCGCCGGCGTTCAAGGCCGCGCGCACGCTGCCGGCGGTACCGGCGGTTTCGTCCGATGGCGGGCGCACGTGGCGGCGTTATCCGGCCCTGACGGAGCCGCCCGAGCCAAGTGGCAACGCGCTGGTGCCGTTTGGCGCGATTGCCCCACTGCCCGGCGGGATGCTCGGGGTGGTGCAGTATTATTCCGACGCGTGGTTTTTCACGAGCGCGGACCACGGCAGGACGTGGCAGCGTCGCGGGCAGGTGACGACGGACCACGCGCACAACGAGACCACCTGGATCCGGCTGGAGAATGGCGACCTGCTGGCGGCCTCGCGTGGCGAGGCGAACTCATGTTTGGACGCGTACCGGTCCACCGATGGTGGTCTCACGTGGAAAGCAGAGGGACCGCTGACCTTGAATGGGCAGCATCCCGCCGATCTCACCCGCTTGGCGGACGGGCGCATCCTGCTGAGCTACGGCGTGCGGAATCCCGGGCTGTGGGGCGTGGCGGTGCGGTTTGGCGATGCCACGGGGCGCAACTGGTCCACACCGCTGATGCTCGTGGATTTTGAAACCGCCTCGGATCATCCGGAGCTGGCTGAACCGCGGCGCGACGGCGGGTATCCCTCCACGGTGGCGACGGCCGACGGCACCCTGGTCACGGCCTATTACACCCGCGGCATCCCGGCGCACTATCGATACCACGTGGGCGTGGTACGTTGGCGGGCGATGCCGGTCACGAACTAACGGTCGACCCAATCCTGGGCGCCGCCCCGGCGCCGGCCAGGTCAGGTCGAACGGAAATTCCCCTTGTTCAGGGGAAAGATCGCGCGGCCCAGCCGCGTGGAACTCACGCGCTCGAGTTCTAGGGCGACGGAGTAGTTGTGGGTGACGAAGCGGAGGAACTCGAGGCGGTTGATACTGAGGCAGCGGAAGTCGCGCTTGGCGCTGACCTGGGCGGTGGCGGAGCTGTTTTGCAGCAGGCCGATCTCGCCGAAGAAATCGCCCGAGTGGATGGTGGCGAGGTGCCGTCCGCGCTGGCTGACCTCAGCCTCCGACTCGAAGATCACGGAAAAATTCTGAGTGAACTGGCTCTCGTGGAAAATGACGTTGCCGGCGCGCACATCGAGGATGGCGGAGAGGGTCGCGAAACGCTCGACGGCCTGGAAGTGCCAGTTCTGGCACAGGGAAATCCGCCGGAGAAAGGGTAGTTTCAGGGCGGTGTTGGTCAGGGTGCCGACGGGGATGTGCTGCTGGATGATCCGGTCCGCGGCGGCACGCTCGATGGTGAACAGCGTGACCGGGGTGAGGGTGCGCGCGAAATACTCCGGATGATTGGGGTCGGCGCGATCGTGGAGACCCACGAGGTCGCCCTCGGCCAGGACCTGCACGCGCTGGAGACTGCCGGAGGGGGTTTTCCGGTAGAGACCGATGCGGCCGCTGACGATCAGGGAGAGCTTGGACGGCACCGGGCCGTACTCGTGCAGGGCGCGCCAGACCCGGTGGCGGGTGACCTGCATCTCGAGGGCCAGTTGCTGGCGGTCGGGTGACGGCAGGCCGCGGAAGACGGCGGAGTCGTTCACGGCCTTCGCCCGGTCGGCCGCATGCAGCACCAGCTGGTTGCCGCCAAACCAACGACGGTGCCAGAGGCGGAACACGCTGCGGCGGTTGCGGACGTGCTCCCGCGCAAAGAGGTAGAATTCCCACGTGAGGTAACCGAGGGCGAGGGCCGCGAGGGAGGCGCCGATGGCCACGGCCACGCGCACTCCGTTGGCCTCCCAAAAAGCCACGGTCCAGGGTGGAGTGTCGGTGAACCGGCCGCCGACGCAGATGATGGCGAGGGTCCAGACGACGCCGTAGGCGAGGCGGGCCCAGGTGTCGGCGTGGCGGATGGCGCGGATGAACGATTGCCAGCGCTTGCTGGGGCGGTGGTTGAGCGGAAAAATAAAGCCAGTCTCGGCATCGCTCAGCAGGTCGCTGGGGTTGAAGCGGATGATGCCGGCAAATTTTCCGCCGAAGATGGGCCGGAGGCTCAGCGCGAGAGCGACGAGCGGGATGAAACTCCACTCGGGCCGCTGCCAGACTAGGATGCCGGCGGCGGTGGCGAGGATGGCCGGGGTCGCCATCGCCGCGGCCTGCTGTCCGACGGTCGGGAGCATGATCGCATCGCTGCTATCGACTGCAAAATACGGCGGCAGCCGCCACCAATGCCAGGGAATGGGAAAGACTTCGCCGCCGCCGCCGCGCACGATGCAGGCGGTAAGGACCGAACCGAAGCTCAGGGCGGCACTGACAATGACGAGGCCGGCAAACGTGTCCGAGAGGGAAGCCGGGAGGTGATGCTGGAAGGCAAACGACAGGACCACGCCTGTGACCAGGAGCACGGCGAGCGGCCGGATCACCAGTGCCGGGCGCACGCCGAGCCGCCAGCCGTACACGGGCGCCGGGGTGACGCCGGTGTCCTTTTTCAGGAGGATGTTGGCCCGGACCGCCTTTAGGATCAGCTCGTAGAATTCCCCGAGAGGCAGGCAGGTGCGGGTATCCAGCGCACGGGACAGCACCGCAGGGACGGAACAGGGGGCGGCGAACATTTCCAAAATGTGCCACTGGGCGGTGGTCACCCGCAGGTAGGTCTTGGTGGACTGGTTTTTGACCACGCGCAGGCCGTTGATCAGCTCGCTGCGCTGCAAGGCCGGGGCGAGGCTGAAGCTGAAGGCGGAGAGCGTAAGATGAGGATCCATGGACAACGAGGCTCAGGTCATCGCGCCGGGCCCGGCGAAGGCCTCGTTGACGGCGAGAATGAGTTCGTCGTTGTTTAACGGCTTCGCCAGCAAGCGGATGCCGCTCATGTCAGCGGGCCACCAGGCGGAGTCATCGATCTTGCCGCTGATGAAGATCACCTTGAGTCCGGGCAGGCGGGCCAGCAGCTGGCGGGTCAGGGCCAGGCCGTCGGTCTTGGGCATCACGACGTCGCAAATCAACAGGGTCGGTGGCACGGTCGCGGTGTTGATGATGGCTAGGGCAGCCTGGGCGCTGTCCGCCAGTTTTATTTCATAACCCTGCGTATTGAGAACAATTTCAACGAGTTGGCGGATGGGTGACTCGTCGTCCACGAGCAGGATCCAGCCGGCAGGCTTTGCTTCGGCGGCGGGGGTGGTCGAAGAAAGCATGGGGAGGGATTTCGGCAAGGTGGGTGTCGGTGGTGACCGGGTCAGAGACTCGGTCAGAACCGATGGGGTCGTTCCTTGAGAGGAATAACACCGCGATACATGTGTGGGGTGGCGTACTAATGCACGCACTATCGCCGCCTTACGTAGATTTTGGTCCGGCCGGGTACGATTTTAGGGCGGACGGTCAACCGCTGCGTGGCAGTTGAGCCAATCTCTCATGGGGGAACACAATTTGACGCGGCGGGGGCGCCGCATCCCCAATGAAATGAAATGCAGCGATCGGGACATCGCCGCCCACCTTCAATCAACCGTAGGCGCCGATGGGATGGAAGCCGAGGAGGCGTTTGCGGCGCGGGTTGGCGCGGGCGATGACTTCCTCGGGCATGTGGTAGTTCACGTGCGGCCAGTAGCGGAGCGAAACCCAGCGTTGGGCGAAGGGCGTCTGGATCACCCAGCGGATGCGGCCGTTGGAAACGTTCGGGCCGCCGCGGTGCCAGACCTGGTCATTCCAGAGGACGAGTGTGCCGGCCTTGCCGGTCGAGCTGACCATGCTGCGGCCTTCCCACGTCGGGTTGCCGCTGGCATCGTTGTCCTCGGGGCGCATGGAGCGGCCGGCGCGGTGGCTGCCGGGGATGAACTGCGTCGGCCCGAGTTCCTCGTCCACGTCGCAGAGATAGTAATTCATGTTGATGACGAACGTCGGCATCACGATGGCCGGATCGAGCTTCTGCCCGTCCGCGAGCGGGAAGCGCACGGTGTCGTCCAAGTGCCAGAAGGTAATGGTCTTGCCCGGCGACGTCCGGAGTCCGGTCTCGGCGATCATGTGGCAGTCCTTGCCCAGAACAGCCTCGGCGAAATCGGCGATGCCGGGGTGGTCGATGAGTTGCTCGAACTCCTCTCCGTGCTCAAACATCTTGGGCCGCCAGATGTCCTGCATGTGGTAGATATCCGCCTCCGGGGAAAACTGGTTGAAAACGCGCTCCAAGCCGTTGCGCAGGGTGGTGACCTCCGCGGGCGAGAGGACGTCGGGGAGGACGAGGAAACCGTCACGGTTGAATTGCGCGAGCAGTTCGGGAGTGGGGATCACGACGGGCATGGGGGAAGGGGGAAAGGGGGCAGGGAATGAGGGAGCAGGGAGCAGGGAATGAGGGGGCTGAAAGGGAATAGGGGAGTGAGGGGTTATTTCCCGCTGGCTTTGAGGAGGTCGGTCACGAGGTGCCCGTCGATGCGCAGGCCGTCAAGGTTGCAGTCGCGGATGTCGACGTTGCGGAGGTTCACATTGGTGATCTTGGTCCCGGTGAAGTTGATGTCGTCAAAGCGAGCGCCGGCCAGGTTGACATCGCTGAACGAGGCCGAG